>JBPCKC010000064.1:0-24880 GCA_051004675.1 Solirubrobacterales bacterium | reverse complement strand
AGGCCTAGAGGTCTCTGGTGCAGAACCGTGGAGAGCCTCGTCTTCGGCTCTTCCCGCCCCCGCCGCCACGGCCACCGACGAGGCGATGCTGGTGGAGAGAGCCGGAGGGAAGGTGTTGATCCACCCCGCCCTCGCGACGAACCTGAAGGTCACGACCCCGGAGGACCTGCGGATGGCGGAGCTGCTCCTGGCCGAGCGATAGCGCCGCACCGGGGGGTCGGCGGGGAAGGTGCCCGCGCCCGAGCCCTACCGCCTGACCAGCACCCAGACCAGCGCCGGCACGAACGCCAGCTCCCCGAACGTGAGGGCGATTCCGGCGTTGGCCGCGCCCGCGGCGGCCGCGGCCAGGCTGCCGGCGGCGAAGGCCAGCGCCAGGATGGCCAGCTCGGTCGCGGTCCTACTCATCGGCCGGGCGCTGGTAGGTGGCGCTGCCCTTGCGGCGGCTATGTCCGATCGGCAGGCCGGCGGCGGTCCGCGCGCCGTGCTGGAGGTGCTTGTGACGGCGGCGGAGGTAGAGGCGCCGCTGCACGTAGAGGGTGCCGATGCAGGCGAGGAAGATTGCGCCGAGGTTGAGGGCGAGTTGCTCGAGGGCCCCCGCGGCCTCCTCCCAGTCGCCCAGGGCGGCGCCAACCGCGATGTTCGCGGCGGCGGGAATCGTCGTCACGGAGATCAGCACCCCGACCAGCGCGCCGGACTTCGCGTTCGTCAGCGACAGCACCCCGGCCATGCCGGCGATGAACGCGACGATGAAGCTGAACGCGTCGGGGCTCGAGATGAAGTCGGTGAACGGATGCCCCTCCTGGGAGAAGTCGTCCGGGACCAGGCCGGCCAACTCCAGCGCGAGGGTGAACAGTAAGGTCGCGCCGATGCCCGCGGACAAGCCCAGGCCCAGGGCACCGAGCGAGCGTTTCGCCAACTCCGTCCGCCGCTGGACGGCGGCCACCGACAGCCCGGCGATCGGGCCGAACTCGGGCCCGACGACCATCGCGCCGATGATCAGGATGAGCTGGTCGGTGAGGATCCCGACGGCGGCGATCAGCATCGCGAGGATCATGAACGCGATGAAGCTGGCCGACAGCTCGATGTTCTCCGAGGTCCGCGACTCCACCTCCTCCCAGACCACGGCGTCGGTAGGCAGGCCGGCGGCGGCGTGCACCGCTCGATCGGCCGACTCCGAGATCAGGGAGTCGATGTCCTCCATGGCGATCGACCCTTCCTCGTGGATCTCCAGCTCCTTGAGGTCCGAGACGATCACGCTCGCGTCCTCGCGCGCCACGTCGCAGAGGATCACGTCGCCCTGGGGGCGCCGTGCCGCGCGCTCGAGGAAGATGAGGTTGCACACCGAAGGCGTGTTCTCGAGCAAGTCCATCGCGTGACCGCTCTGGTCGCTCGGGACGACGATCCTCAGGTGAACCACGGGCGGCTAGCGTACCCCTTACCTTGCGGCTCTCGCCTTACCTTCTACTGCCCAGACACCGGGTGTCTCGGCCCACCACACCTTGCTGACGGACTACCACGTCCACCTGCGGCCCGATGATCCCGACACGCCTCCGGAGCGCTACTTCACGCCCGAGAACGTCGATCGATACACGGCCGCCGCCGCGGAGGCGGGGATCCGGGAGCTGGGGGTGTCCGAGCACATCCACCGCTTCACGGCGTCACTCGACCTCTGGCGCCACGAGTGGTGGGTGCAAAACGCCTTCGACGACCTGGCTGCCTACTGCGAGTTCGTGCGCGGCACCTCGCTTCGCCTCGGGATCGAGATGGACTACCTGCCGGGCCTCGAGGACCGCACCGCCTCCCTGCTCGACTCGCACGACTTCGACTACGTGCTCGGCTCCGTGCACTTCCTCGGCGACCTCGCCGTGGACCACGACGGCTGGGACGTTTGGGATGCCGGCGGCGACGCGGACGAGATCTGGGGTCGGTACTTCCGGACCATGGCCGAGGCGGCGCGCTCGGAGCTCTTCGACGTGATGGCGCACCCCGACCTGGTGAAGGTGTGGGGATCCGCCCGCCCGGGGCCCCGGCGGGACCCCCGGTTCCTCTACGAGCCGTTCGTGCAGTCCGTGGCCGACAGCGGGGTCGCTGTGGAGGTATCGACGGCCGGGCTGCGAAAGCCCGTCAAGGAGCTCTTCCCGGCCCCGTCCCTGGCCGAGATGCTGGTCGACGCCGGGGCCGTTTTCTCGCTCTCCTCGGACGCTCACGTGCCCGAGCACGTCGGCCACGCGTACGCCCCCACCGAGGAGCTGATGCGATCCTGGGGCATCGAGGAGATCGCCGTGTTCGAGGGGCGTGAGCGCCGGATGGAGCCGCTCGGGCGATCATGAGCGCTCGCGTCGGCATGGGTTATGACTCACATCGCTTCGCCGAGGGGCGGAGGCTGGTGCTGGGAGGCGTGGAGATCGAGCACGACCACGGATTGGCTGGTCACTCGGACGCCGACGTCGTGGCCCACGCGGTGATCGACGCCGTCCTCGGCGCCGCCGGCCTGGGCGACCTGGGCGCCCACTTCCCGCCGAGCGACGAGCGCTGGCGCGACGCCGACTCGATCGACCTGCTGCGGACTGTCCTCGCCGAGGTACGGGGCGCGGTCGTCAACGTGGATGTCACGGTGGTCTGCGAGCAGCCGGCGATCGGTCCGCACCGGCCCGAGATGGAGCGGGTCCTCGGTGGCGCCCTCGGGGCGCCCGTGAACGTGAAGGCCACAACGAACGAGGGGATGGGCTGGATCGGCCGCGGCGAGGGCATCGCGGCGTTCGCGGTGGCCCTCCTCGAGGTCGGGTGAGCACCCGCCGCGACGCTGCTTGAGCGTCCTGTCTAGGCTGCAATCAGCGATGGATCTGGGATCGATCGGAAGGCGCGTGAGCCTGGGCCCGCTGGGGCCGATCACTGACGTGCCGTTCAACCTGCGCACCCTGCGCGAGGCCGGCGTGATCCGGCCGGTGCGCCCGGACAAGCTGGCGCGGACGGTTCGCGAACTGATCCGCTACGGCCCTTCGCCCGCCGCCGGGATCGCCGGTGCCGCGATCAACCACCCGGATGAGGTGGCGTTCATCGATGAGGCGGGCGAGTTGACCTTCTCGGATCTGCACCTGCGCTCGAACGCGCTCGCCAACGGCCTCGCAGAGGAGGGCATCGGCGCCGGCGACGGGATCGCGGTGATGGCGCGCAACCACCGCAACTTCATCGACGTCACGCTCGCGGCGGCCAAGCTGGGCGCCCACGCGCTGTACCTGAACACGATGTTCTCCGGCCCGCAGCTGGAGGGCGTGATGGAGCGTGAGGAGCCGATCGCCCTGGTCTACGACGAGGAGTTCGGCGAGCTGCTCTCCGAGGCCGATGCGGACACCGGCGTCAAGCGCTACGTGGCCTGGCACGACTCCGAGCAATCCGACAAGACGATCGACTCGATCATCGAGGCGGGCGACGACAAGACGCTCTCCGCACCCGAGGACTCGGCGCGCTTCATCATCCTCACCTCGGGGACCACGGGCACTCCGAAGGGCGCGCAACGCTCCTCGCCCGACACGCTCGCCCCCCTCGCCGCGATGTTCTCGATCATCCCGCTCCAGGCACGCGAAAAGACCGTCATCGCCGCCCCGCTCTTCCACTCCTGGGGGTTCGCGCACTTCCAGCTCGGCCTCGCGCTCAGCTCGACCTACGTCGTGCGCCGGAAGTTCGACCCCGAGGAAACGCTCAAGGCCATCCAGGAGCACGAGGCGACGGCGCTCGTCGTCGTGCCCGTGATGATGCAGCGGATCCTTCAGCTCGACGAGGACGTCCTCGCCGAGTACGACCTGCCCAGCCTCCGGGTCACGGCCGTCAGCGGCTCGGCGCTCCCGGGCCCCCTGGCCGAGAAGTGGATGGACCACTTCGGCGAGAACCTCTACAACCTCTACGGTTCGACCGAGGTGGCCTGGGCGACGATCGCGACGCCGGAGGATCTACGAGCCGCCCCGGGGACCGCCGGCAAGCCGCCGCGCGGCACGACGGTGAAGATCGTCGACGAGAAGGGGGAGGGCGAGGTGCCCGAGGGCGAAACGGGCCGGGTCTTCGTCGGCAACGACATGGCGTTCGAGGGCTACACCGGGGGCGGCACCAAGGACGAGTACCAGGGGCTGCTCTCCTCAGGCGACGTCGGCCACTTCGACTCCGAGGGACGCCTCTTCATCGACGGCCGCGACGACGAGATGATCGTCTCCGGCGGGGAGAACGTCTTCCCGCGGGAGGTCGAGGACCTGATCGCCGGCCACGACAACGTCAAGGAGGTCGCGGTGATCGGCGTCGACGACGACGAGTGGGGTCAGCGCCTGAAGGCCTTCGTCGTCACGTCCGGCGGCGACGTCTCCGAGGACGAGCTGCAGAAGCTGGTCAAGTCCAACCTCTCCTCCTACAAGGTTCCCCGCGAGGTGGAGTTCCTCGACTCGCTGCCCCGGAACGCGACCGGAAAGGTGCTGAAGCGTGAGCTCACCTAGGGCTCACGCCCTCACGATCATCCTCGTTGGGTAGCCCCGGCGACTAGCGTGGCCCCGTGCGGGTAACCCGGGCCGAATGCGAGGCGACGACTCACTCCCCGGCCGGCCGATCTCCCCATGGATCGAGGTCGTGCGGCGCCGCGACCGCCCCGAGCTGGGCGCGGAGCGCCGGGCTGACGCGGTCGTGGTGGGCGCGGGCATGGTCGGGCTCACGACCGCGGCGCTGCTTCACCGGGAGGGCCTCGACGTCGTCGTTTTGGAGGCGGGGCGGATCGGTCAGGGCGTCACCGGGCGGACCACAGCCAAGCTCTCGTCGCTTCACGGTCTGACGTACGCGGGCCTCGAGCGCCAGCACGGGATCGATACGGCGCGCGCCTATGCGGCGGCCAACCAGGCGGGCCTCGGGATCGTCGCCGAGCTCGTCGAGCGGCACGGGATCGAGTGCGACTTTCGTCGCAAGCCGAACCTCACGTTCACCGAGGAGGCGGACGAGCTGGAGGATGTGCACGAGGAGGTCGAGGCGGCGCAGCGCGCCGGTCTCGCGGCCGAGTTCACGGAGACGGCCGATCTGCCATTTCCGATCCGTGGCGCCGTGCGGGTCCCCGACCAGGCCGAGTTTCACCCGGTCCGCTATTTGCTCGGCCTCGCGAACGAGCTCGACTCGGATGGCTCCCGCGTGTTCGAGCGCAGCAGGGTCTGCGAGGTGAAGGGCGGGGTCGTGACCACCGAGAGCGGGCACCGGGTGAGCGCCGGCAGGGTGATCCTGGCCACGCACCTTCCGATTCTCGACCGCGGTGGCCAGTTCGCCCTCGTGGAGCCCGAGCGGTCGCATGCGCTCGGGGTGAGGCTCGACGGCCCGTATCCGCAGGGCATGTATCTGAGCGCCGGGAAGCCGGCGATCTCGTTGCGCTCGCACCCGCTCGACGGCGAGGAGCTCTTCATCGTCGGCGGGCGCTCGGCTCGCATGGGGACCGGCGACCCGGCGGAGGACTTCCTCGCGCTTGCCCGCTACGCGCGCGAGCGGCTGAGCGTCAAGGCGATCGACTACAGGTGGTCGGCGCACGACTACATGCCGGCGGACGACCTGCCGCTCGTCGGGCCGCTGTGGCCGTTCGGCGGCGGCGTCCTGTTCGCCACCGGGATGCGCAAGTGGGGGCTCGCCATGGGCGCCGCTGCGGCGCGCATCCTCGCCGACGCCGCACTGGAGCGCGACAATCCGTGGTCGGAGACGTTCGATCCCAGGCGGCTTCCGACCCCAGCCGCCGTGGCCGACCTCGCCAAGAACGGCGTGATCACCGCCGCCCACCTCGTCGGCGACCGCCTGCGCCGCGACGGGTCCGGCGAGCAGCTCGAACGGGGTGATGGGGCGGTCGTTGACTCCGGCCTCGGCAAGACCGCGCTCTACCGCGATGACGCCGGGCGCCTGCACCAGCTGTCCGCCCGCTGCACGCACCTCGGTTGCATCGTCGCCTGGAACCGGTCCGAGCGGACCTGGGACTGCCCGTGCCACGGCTCGCGCTATGCGGCGACGGGCGAGGTCATCGACGGCCCCGCGATCGCACCGCTCGAACATGAATAAGCGCCAGCTCGTGGCCGCGGTCGCCGGCAAGAAGAGCCGATAAATCACGCGCCGGGCGCGTTTAGGGGTACAGGTCCCCGTAGCGCGCCCCGACGCCCCGGAACGCGCCCCAACGCCGCCCCGGCTAGATCTCGGCGGGCTCGCGCTCAGCGCGGCGGCGAGCCGCCTCGGCGCGCAGGCGTTCGTGCTCGACCTGGCGCTTGAGCTGCTGGAGTGACTTGCGCAGGTTGCTGCCCAGGGATGGTGAGGCGACCAGCTCGGCGATCCAGCCCGGGATGCCCGCGCCGGCGACGCCGTAGGCGTAGCGCAGCTCGACCCGCGTCCGGCCGTCGGCCGTCTCGCGCAGGCGCCAGCGGCCTCGCTGATCCACTCCCATGACGGAGCTCCACGCGAGCTCGCGCTCCGGCTGCCATTCGACGATCTCGATCAGGCCGCCCACCTCGGCCGAGCCGACCCGGATCAGCATCCGGTAGCGGGCGCCCAGCCCCTGGCGCTGCTCCCCCTCGACCTCCCAGCGGGTGATCCCCGACATGAAGTGCAGGTAGTTGGATGGCTCCGCGATGTGGTCGAAGACCAGCTTCGGCGACGCCGAGATGACGATCGACTCGTTCAGGCGCATCAGCCGATGAACGGGTAGCGACGCTCGGAGGCGAGGGCGTCGAGGGCCTCCTGCATCTGCCGGGTGATGTGCTCGTAGACCTCCGCGGGGTCGGGCTCCGGCCCGAACTGTTCGCGCAGGTGGATCGCGGGCAGGACCTCCGTCGTGATCTTCGCGGGCAGCGGAAGGTGCCCGAGGAAGTCGCCCACGTTCAGGCCCCAGGGCACGACCAGGGAGATCGGCAGCACCTTGAGGCGGAACATCTTGTCCAGCCGCAGCGCCTTCGCCAGGCGGTCGCCGCGACTGAGGAAGAGGGCCGTCTCCTGGCCGCCGATCGAGACGACGGGGACGATGGGCACGTCTTGGTCGAGCGCGAGTCGAATGAACCCCTTGCGCCCGGCGAAGTCGACTTTCGCAGTCTCCCAGCTGGGGCGATGGACCTCCCAGTCCCCGCCGGGGTAGACCAGCAGCGCCGCTCCCGCCTTGAGCGCCTTCTCGGCGTTCTTGTGCGAGGCGGCGACGGTGCCGCCACGGCGAACGAGCCCCCCGCTCACCGGCAGCGTCACGACGAGATTGTGGGCGAGCTGGTGGAACTTGCGCTCGATTCCGAAGTAGCTCGAGAACGCCAGCGTGAAGATGAAGGTGTCGGGGGTGACGTTGCCGCCCGAGTGGTTGCCGACCAACAGCACCGGCCCCTTCTCGGGGATGTTCCCCAGGTTGCGGACCTCGCCCCGGAACCAGATCGTCGCCAGCAGCCAAAGCAGCGGCAGGCGCTCGCGCAGCCAATCGGGATCCCGGTCGTCCAGGTCCGCGCGCAGGCGCTGTCGTGCGCGCCGCGCAGCCGACGACGCGGCCTCCGAGGCCACGGTCTCGGCGGCGGCGAAAAGCCCGCGCCCTACGCGCCCGAGCGGCCCGCCGGCCCGTGACATCGCCCCCAGCGGGGCGAGCCGGTCGCGCAGGCCGGAGCCGTTGAGCTCCGCTCGCGCACCGTCTCCGTTGGTGTGGGCGTGCTCGGCGACGGGGGTGGGCTCAGCCATGCGGCCATCTTAGGGCGGTGAGCCGCCAGATGGCCGATCCCGAAGCCCCGCGGAGCCCCGTGGACCACCTAGCGGGTGCCGAGGGCGGCGACCTTGCCGAGGATGCCGCGGGAGCGCCGCTGCGCGCGCCGCGCCGCGGGCGCCGCCGCCGGGGCGCTCGCCGCGTTTGCGGCGACCAGCTCGGCGATCATCGCGTTCGTGCGGTCGGCAAGCTCAACCTGGGGCACGTGACCGCAGTCGGGGAGCACTTCCTGTCGGGCGTCCGGAAGTGCTTCGGCCACGTGGCGGGCGAAGCGCGCCGGGACCAAGCGGTCGTGATCGCCCCAGACGAACAGGGCGGGGGGCTCGAGGCCGGCCAGGCGGCTCCAGAACCCCCGCTCGCCGTTCGGCGGGTCGAGGTAGATGTTGCGGGCGGCCGCGTAGAACGCCACGCGCCCCGCGCGGGAGCGGTAGATCCGGCAGAACTCGTCCGCCACCACGTCCGCGGCGGCGGGGTCCAGGCGCTCGGGCCGGGCGAACAGGCCCCAGAACGTCTCCCGCACCTGGGCGGCACGCATGGGGTGGGGGATCGCGGCCAGCTCCGGGCGCAGAAGGCGGACGAGCGGTGCGAACTCGCGGTTGCGCCGCCAGGCCACGGCGGGCGCGAGCAGGCTGAGCGAGCCCACCCGGTCGGGATGGTTGAGCCCCAGCTCGAGCGCCACCCTGCCACCCATCGAGTTGCCGACCAGGTGGGCGCGGTCGATCGCCATCGCGTCCAGGTAGCCGAGCACGCAGTCGGCGAACCAGCGGGCGCTGTAGGCGCCGCGCGCGGGCTTCGCCGAGGACCCGAAGCCGGGGAGGTCGAGCGCGTGGACGGTGTGCTCCGGCGTCAGCGCCGAGATCGTCTCGAAGAACGAGGCCTTGTTCGATCCGAGCCCATGCAGGCACACCACCTGCTCCGGACCGTTGCCGGCGACGAGGGTGGAGATCGTGGGCCCGCTGGATTCGACGGTCGTGATCCGCAGCAGGGGTGGGCGGTCGTCCGGCAGGCGGAAGAGACCCTCGAAGCCGAGCGCAAGGTCGAGGTTCCCGCGGGCGTACAGGCGGCGCAGGGCGAAGGCGTCGATCCCCGAGAGGCGTCCCTCGCGAAGCGCGAGCCAAGTAGCCGCGTCCGTTCCGATCACCACGCTGGGCTTGCCGCTGGGGGTGGCCCGCACCTCGCAACGGTCGCCGTTCAGGCGTACCTGCCAGACCCGGCCGACGTCGCCCAGGCGAATCTCGTAGGTGGCCGCGAAGCCGGGCTCGGCCCCGAGGTAGCGCTCGGGAAGGCTGGAGAACGCCTGCTCGACGCGACGCCTGCGCTGCTCGGCGAGCGAGGTGCCGCTCCCTGCGTGTGCCTTGCCCGGGGCCGCCATCGGCGCACGGGAAGTTAACGACCTCACCGGGCGTGAGACGATCGCCGGGCGGCACCCTTCCCGCAAATAGCGACAGTCGTCTCCGCGCCCGGCGTGCCGCGAATAGCATCGGCGGACCATGCGCGAGATCCGCATCAACGACACGCTGAGCGGCCAGGTGAGGGCGCTCGAGCCTCGTGACGCGCCCGCGGTCGGGATTTACGCCTGCGGTCCCACCGTCTATTCGCGGATCCACATCGGCAATGCCCGCCCCTACGTGATCTTCAGCCTGTTGCGACGGTTCCTCGAGCGGGAGGGCTACCGGCCCACCCTTGTCGTCAACGTCACCGACGTCAACGACAAGATCTACGACGCGGCGCGCGAGCTGGGGGTGGGATCCGCCGAGCACGCCGCCGAGATGACGCGGCTCTACCGCGAGGACACCGGTCGCCTGGGCCTCGGCCGGCCCGACGCCGAACCCTTGGCGACCGAGACCATGCCGGAGATCATCGAGCTGATCGAGTCCTTGATCGAGCGCGACCACGCCTACGAGTCGGGTGGCGACGTCTACTTCCGGGTGCGCAGCCAGCCCGGCTACGGGAAGCTCTCCAACCGCGAGCCCGGCGAGATGGACCAGGGGGAGGAGGCCGGCACCGCGTCGCTGAAGGAGGATGCTCTGGACTTCGCGCTGTGGAAGGCGACGAAGGAGGGGGAGGACACGTCCTGGCCGTCTCCCTGGGGCGCCGGGCGGCCGGGCTGGCATATCGAATGCTCGGCGATGGCCGAGAAGCTGCTCGGCACCGACTTCGAGATCCACGGAGGCGGTCGCGACCTGGCCTTCCCACATCACGAGAACGAGATCGCGCAGACCGAGGCGGGCCGCGGCAAGCCGCTGGCGCGCCTGTGGATGCACAACGGGATGGTGCAGCTCGCCGAGGAGAAGATGTCGAAGTCCGAGGGCAACATCTTCGGCCTCGCCGAGGCCCTCGACGCCCACGGGGCGCCGGCGGTGGTGGCCTTCCTCGCCTCGGGCCACTACCGCCAGCCGCTGGAGTTCTCCGACCGCGCGCTGACCGAGGCGGCCGCACGGACCGAACGCATCCGAAACTTCGTGCGCGCGGACGACGAGCGTGAGGGCACCGACGCCGGGGACGATGCCGCGCACCCCTTCGTCGCCGAGCGCCGGGAGGCGCTGCTCGAGGCCCTCGCTGACGACTTCAACACCCCGCGCGCCTTCGCCGCGCTGTTCGAGCTGGTCGCCGAGGCCAATCGCAGGACGCTCCCGGGCGCCCGGACCGCGGTGGCCGAGCTGCTGCCGCTGCTGGGCCTCGAAGCCCTGCTGGAGGCCGGCGCCGGTTCCGACGCCGCCGCCGAGGAGCTGCTGGCGCAGCGCGACCGCGCCCGTGGAGCCGGCGACTACGAGCTGGCCGACCGGCTTCGCGACGAGCTGGCGGCCAAGGGTTACGAGGTCCGTGACGGCCCTGGGGGAGGGCGCCTGGTGCCCCGTGCCTGAGCCGATCCGGATCGAGGGGGACATCGTGTACGGGCGCCGGCCGGTGGCCGAGGCCAAGCGCGGACGCCGTCGTGTGCGGCGGGCATGGACCACGAGCGATCTGCCGCCGGGCGAGCTCACGCGCCTCGCCGGCTCGCCGGACCACCAGGGCGTAGTCGCCGAGGTGGACCCCTATCCCTACGCGGAAGCGGCGTCGCTGCTGGCGGCCGGCGACGCCCTGGTCGTGGCGCTCGACCAGATCCAGGACACGCGCAACCTGGGGGCGATCTGCCGATCGGCCGAGGCGGCCGGCGCCACCGGCGTCGTGATCCCGGCGCGGCGCTCCGCGTCGATCACCCCCGCCGCGTGCAAGGCGTCGGCCGGGGCCGTCGAGCACCTGCGCGTGGCGCGGGTGCCCAACCTGGCCGACTGGCTGCTCAAGGCGAAGGACGCCGGCGCCTGGATCCACGGTGCGGAGGCGGGGGCCGAGGCGCCGCACACGCAGGCGGATCTGACCGGCAAGGTCGTGCTCGTCCTCGGCGGGGAGGGGAAGGGCTTGCGCCGGCGTGTGGCCGAGAGCTGCGACCTGCTGGTTTCCATCCCGGTCCGCGGGCGGGTCGCGTCGCTGAACGTCTCATCCGCCGCCGCGGTTTTGCTCTTCGAAGCGCTCCGCCAGCGGGGCGGAGTGTGAGTAGCAGCGCGCCCGGACGCGTCCGGGGAAACTGCAACGAACTTTGCAATCGCCCTCACGGGGGTTGACAGAACCACCTGACCGCGGCTAGAGTGCTGCATAAGGGTGAACTAAAGGTCGAAGCACGACCCGCCGATCACTCTCAAAAGAAGGAGAGGGCGCCTACTGGGAGGTACCGGCGCCACGACAGGTCCAAGATAGGAGGACCCCGTGGCCGTACCTACCGTTTCCACCCAGGAGCTCGCCGCCGTGGCGGGAGCTCCGGTCGCCGCTCGCGCCAGCCGTCAGGCTCAACCCGAGCTTGATGATACGTACCTCGTCGCCCTCGCCAAGCGGGGAAGCGCCGACGCCTACGACCGACTCATTCGCCGTTATCGCGGCTTCGTGCGTCTCAAGGCCTCGTCGTACTTCCTGCTCGGCGGCGACTCGGATGACCTGATCCAGGAGGGGCTCGTCGGCCTCTACAAGGCGATCAGGGATTTCCGTACCGACCGGGAGTCGAGCTTTCGCAACTTCGCGGAGCTCTGCGTTACCCGGCAGATCATCACGGCGGTGAAGACCGCCTCACGGAACAAGCACGCGCCGCTCAATCAGTACGTGTCATTCGCGCAGACGCCGGCTGCCGCGGTGGACTCCGACGCCACGCTGGAGGAGGTCCTCCCAGGCCCGCTCAGCGAGGACCCGTCGGAGCGCGTCATCGCCAGCGAGGAGCTGTCGAGCCTCGTGGAGTGCCTGTCGCAGGTGCTGTCCGAGCTCGAGAGCCGGGTCCTGTCCCTCTATTTGGACGGACATCCCTACGACGTGATCGGCGAGCGTCTGGAGTGCGACACGAAGACCGTGGACAACGCCCTCCAGCGCGTCAAGCGCAAGGTCTCCCAGCACGTGTCGAGCCGGGAGTACGTCATCTAGGGCGTACCCTCCGCGGGCATCCCGCCCGGGTAGCTTCAACTGGCAGAGCACCGCATTTGTAATGCGGGGGTTGCGGGTTCGAGTCCCGCCCCGGGCTCTGGCATGAGCGCGCTCCCGAACGCCCGCGACTTCACGTGGCATGACGGCCCCCGGGTGGTCCGCTTCGGCGAGGGCACGCTCGCAAACGTCCACGAGACGCTCGACGCGGCCGGCTGGGCCGAGTACGAGCTGCTCAGCACGCCGCGTGCGCTCGGGGGGGCGCCGGCCGCGCTCATCGATGGCGCCGCGACGGTCCACGAGGTGCCCCAGGGGAAGGTCGCGGATACCTCGGCGGCCCTCCTCGACGCGGTCCACCGCGACCGTCTGGTCGCCTTCGGCGGGGGGCGCGTGATCGACACCTCGAAGGCGATCGCCGCGGTCAGGGGATCCGAGACCGCCGCGATCCCGACCACGCTCTCCGGCGCTGAGCTCACCGGCATTCACCGCCTTCCCGCGGGCCACAGCGCAGCGAGCCTCAACCGTCCCGCGCTGGTCGTCGCGGATCCGACCGCGATGACGGACCTGCCGGACGACAAGCTGCGGGCCACGGCGCTGAACTCCCTCGGTCATGGCGCCGACGCTCTCTTCGGCCCGGCCGCGAACCCGTTCTCGACGGATGCCGCTCTGCGCGGGATCGAGCTCGTCGCCGCCGCCCTCGACTCGGCGGAGGCCGACCGCGATCGCGTCGAGCTGGCACTCGGCTCCCTCTTCTGCGCCCACGCGATCGACGGTGCCGGCTTGAGCCTCCACCACGCTCTGTGTCAGGAGCTGGTCCGCGGCCTCGGGATCCCGCACGCGGAGACCAACGCCGCGATGTTGCCGCACACGATGGCCGCCATGCGCGAACGTGAGCCAGGCGCGATCGAGGCCCTCGCCGAGGGGCTCGGTACCGACCTCGGGGGGCTCGAAGACCGCCTGACCGAGCTCGGCGGCGGCCCGCGGCGCCTGGCGGACCTCGACCCGGACCGCTCCGGCCTCGACGGTGTGCTCGACTCCGTCCATGCCCGCATCGAGGGCGCCATGCGCGACCCACTGAGCCGCGAGGCGCTGGCGGATCTGGTGCAAGCCGCCTGGTAAGCGGGGGGTGTGGGGCGCATGCCGGGTAACGCCGAGCCTGCGTGCGTGTAGGCACTGACATGGACCAGCACCCCCGCCGGTCCGCGCCGCCGCGCGCGGACGCCGTCATCAGCGACGAGCGGTTCGAGGGCTACCACGAGTTCGCCCGCAGGCACGGCGCCAACAGGCTCCTCTACACCCTCGCGCGCCTGGTCCTCGTCCCCGCCTTCCTGGTCTGGTTCCGGCTCGGGCGGACCGGGCGCGAGCACGCCCGCATCAAGGGGGGTCTCATCGTCGCCTCCAACCACCGCAGCTTCCTCGACCCCTTCGTGATCGGCGCGCTCCTGCCGTGGCGCCGGCAGATCCAGTTCGTCGCCAAGGTCGAGCTCTTCGAGAAGCGCTGGCAGGGTTGGCTGCTCAACCGCCTGGGCGCGTTCCCGATCCGCCGCGGGCAGTCCGACGAGCACGCGATGCAGACCGCCCGCCTGGCGGTCGAGCGCGGCGGCACGGTCGTCATCTTCCCCGAGGGGACCCGGATCCGCTCGGGCTCCCTCGGTATCCCCAAGCGGGGCGTCGGTCGCCTCGCGCTCGAGTCCGGCGCCCACGTCCTCCCCGTCGCCGTCCACGGCTCCGAGCACGTGCGCCGCGGATGGCAAATCCGTCCCCGCAAGGTGACCCTGCGCGCCGGAACGCCGATGACCTTCCCCCAGACCGAGCGCCCCTCGCCGCAGCTCGCGGCGACCGTCACCGACAGGATCTGGCCCAACATCGAGCTCCAGTGGGAGTGGCTGGGAGGCCTGCCGCCGCTTCGCAAGGCGGCGGTGATCGGCGCCGGTAGTTGGGGGACCGCCGTCGCGGTCCTGCTCGCCCGGGGCGGGGTGGAGGTCCAGCTCGGGACCCGCTCCGCGGAGAAGGCCGAGGCGATGGCGCGAAAGCGCGTCAACGAGGAGTACCTCCCCGGCGTGAAGCTGCCCGAGGAGATCACGATCAGCCGTACCGCCGACATCGAGCTCGGCGCATGCGACCTCGTGTGCCTCGCCGTTCCCTCGGCGGGCCTGCCCGCCACCGTCGGCGCCCTCGCCGACCGGATCTCCTCGCGCAGCGCGGTGCTGCTGCTCTCGAAGGGCCTCGTCCAGCCCCAGGGGACGCTCCCCAACCGTTACGTCTCCGAGCGGGTGCGGGCGCGCGCGATCGCCTGCCTCGGCGGCCCGGCGCACGCGCGCGAGGCAGCCGCCGGCATGGCCGCCCTGGTCCTGGGCTCGACCGACCGGGACCTCCGCGCGCAGCTCGGCGAGGTCTTCGACCGGGCGGGCCTGGTGTGCGAGCGGACCGACGACGTCGTCGGCGTCGAGATCGCGGGCGTCACAAAGAATGCTGCTGCCCTCGCCGCGGCCGCCGCCGAGCCGCACGGGATGAACGCCGCCGGTATCGCCGCCGCGGGTATCTGGCGTGAGTGCGTCGACTTCGCGCTGGCGCAGGGCGGCGAGCTGGACACCTTCTCCGGGCTGGCCGGGATCGGCGACCTCACGGCGACGGTCCTCGCTCCGGGCAGCCGCAACCGGCGCGCGGGCGAGCTGCTGGGCACGGGCGTCCCTGCCGACCAGATCCCGGGCCGCATCGGCCAGGCCTCCGAGGCCCTCGACTCGGTGCCGTTGCTGGCCGAGGCGGTCAGCGAGTCGGGCATCGATGCCCCCGACCTCGAGGGCCTGGCCGCGCTCGTGGCGGGCGAGATCGACGCCGGCGAGTGGGTGGCCGGGCTCAGGCGGGTCGAGCGCGCGAGGCGGGCGGCGTGAGGGGGGCTAGGCTCCGCGGGGATGACCGAGGCGAGCTTTCCCGCGCCTGGATCCCCGGCGAAGGCCGAGCTCGACCGCGCCTTCGAGGGGCTCTACCGGGACCACCTGCGCGACGTCTACTCCTACTCGTACTACCGGGTGGGCAATCACCACGACGCCGAGGACATCACCGAGCAGACCTTCCTGCAGGCGTACCGGCACTTCGAGCGGGCGCAGCGCGAGTCGCACGGACGGCCGCTGCGCCCATGGCTGATCCGGATCGCGCACAACCTGGCGGCCAACCATCACCGCGACCGGTCACGGCGGCCGGAGGCGAACATCGAGGCGGTCGAGCCGCCCGCTCACCCTCACGACACCGAGCAGATCGTCGCCGGCCGCGAGCAGCTGCGAGCGGTCATCCGCAGGCTCGACGATCTCTCCGAGGAGCGTCGCGATGCCCTCATCATGCGGTTCGCGCTCGACATGTCGAACCGCGAGATCGCCCGGGCCCTCGGCAAGTCCGACGGGGCGACGAAGGTGCTGATCCATCGCGCCATCAAGCAGCTCCAGGAGCTGATCGCGGCCGAGGACGTCGCGGAGGACGCGGATGACTGAGCCCCACCGTCACCTCGACCTCGAGGTCCTCCTCAAGGACGCGCTGCGCCCGATCGAGCCGCCCGAGCGGCTCGCCGGACGCGTGGAGAGCACGCTCACGGCGATCACCGAGCAGGCGGCGGCATCGCTCTCGAGCTGGGCGGACGAGCTCTCCGAGAGCGAGCTCGAGTCACTGCGCGACCCACGCAACTGGGTGCGTCCCGTCGCCGCGATCGCAGTCGGAACCGCCGCGGCCGGCGCCCTCGCCGTCGTCGGCATGCGCCGCCGCCGGCGCCCGCACGGGTTGCTGGGCGGAGCGGAGGCCGCGCTGCGCGACCTCCGCAGCCGCTAGCGCGGACCGGGTGCAGCCAACCCGCCTGGGACCGACCGCCCTGGCACCGATGGTCGAGTTATGCCCGCATAGCGAGGAGATCTCGACCATCGGTCGCAACGCGCGGCGACCATCGGTCGCAACGCGCTGCGGCGACTCGGTGTTCCCCGCCCGCCGGGGTGCCGGCGAGCCCTACGCAGTCCGCGCGGGAGCCGAGTCCTTCTGCGTCGCGGCGCCCGCCGCCAGGCCGGTCAGGCCCAGGATCAGGTGCAGCACGTTGTCCTCGGTGTTGATCGGGACCAGGTCGACGAGCACGCCGAAGCCGTTCTCCGTCTCCATGAAGCCCCAGATCGCGAGCACGAGGTAGAGCAGGCCGACGCCGAGGGCGTAGGTCCGGGCCGCGTACCCCGCCGCCATCAGGCCCAGGAGCCCGAGCGCGAGGTGCACCACGTTGTGCCAGCCGTTCACCGCCAGGATCCCGAACGCTTCGTCGGCCACGATGTCGTTCCCCGTGGCGAAGCTCGCCTCGTAGAAGAACCCGGTGATCCCCGCGATCACGAGGACGCCTCCCACGAGCGTGGCGTAAAGGCGTGCTGGGCTTGATGCGTCCATATCTTCTTCCTCCTCCTCCGGTGGGGTGCTCGGCGAACTATCCTCCGCGGCGCGGACGTAAAATGATCCGCAGGCACCGCCCATGCGTTGAATAGGGCGTGGGTCCCCGGGCATGAAACGCGACCACGTACAGCGGCTGGCCGACGAGGAACTGATGACCCTCGTCGATCGCAAGGACGAAACGGCCTTCGAGGTCTTCTACGAGCGCCACGGTGGCCCGGCCTATTCCCTCGCTCACCGCATGGTCGGCGACCGCAGCCTCGCCGAGGACGTCGTCCAGGAGGCTTTCCTCTCCATGTGGCGCAGCAAGGCGGGCTACGACCGCGCCCGCGGGAGCGTTCGCTCCTGGTCGCTGGGCATCGTCCGCAACCGAGCCATCGACGCGCTGCGGCGGGCGTCGACGCCGGCTCCCAAGCTCAACCTCGACGACGACGCCGCGCTCGAGTCCCAGCAGTCGCCCGAGCTGACCGACTCCGCGGTGATCCGGCGCGAGACCGCGCGTCAGGTCCGCGGCGCCCTGGGCTCGCTGCCCAACGAGCAATCGCAGGTGATCCAGCTCGCCTACTTCGGCGGCTTCAGCCACTCCGAGATCGCGGAAATGCTGGGGGAGCCGCTCGGGACCATTAAGGGCAGAATGCGCCTCGGCCTCGAGAAGGCGCGGACGAGCATTGCGGAAGGCATGGCGGTGCGCGACGCTTCCGAGGTGCTCCCATGAGTCGGGAATCCGGGATGCACGAGGAGCGGCGCGACGACATCGCGGCCTACACGCTTGGGGCGCTCGAGCCCGCGGAGACGGCCGACATCGAGGCGCATCTCGCGGGATGCGACGCGTGTGCCGAGTACCTGCGCTGGCTACAGCCGGCCGTGGACCTGCTTCCCGCCGGGGTCGAGCAGATGCGGCCCCCGGAGACCCTGCGCGCGAACCTGATGGATGCGGTGCGCGCCGATCGCCGGACTGAGGCTTTCGGCGGCCGGCCCGCCCAGGCGAAGCGCCGGCTCTTCGGCCTGGGCGGCCTGTCGCTGCGCCCGGCGCTCGCCTTCGCGGCGGTGGCGGTGGCGGTGCTGGCGGGCGGCGCCGCGGTCGGTTATCTCGTCAGCGACTCGGACCGCGTCGTCAGCGACTCGGACGGCGGGCAACGCGACTTCATCGAGGCGAAAGCCGTCGGCACGGCGCCGGCGGGGACGCTGGCCGCCACCCTGGAGCACGGGGCGGGCGGCGACGCGATCCTCCACGTGCAGCGCGCCCCGGCGCTTGCGCCGGGCAACGTCTACCAGGCATGGGTCAGCCGCGGCGACGCGATGGAGCCCGTCTCGAGCTTCCGGCTCCGCGACGACGGGACCGCGGACGCCGCGCTGGGCGACGGGCTTGGCGGCGCCGAGGCCGTGCTCGTCACCGAGGAGCCGACGCCGGACTCTCCGCAGCCCACCTCGCTGCCGATCCTGCGCGCCAACCTGAAATAGCCGGGCCGCGGCCGTGGGCCGCTGCGGCGGCCCGGGTAGGCTCGGGCGCCGATGCCCTCCTGCTACCGCCATCCCGCCCGGGACGTGAACGTCGCGTGCTCCAGGTGCGCGCGGCCCATCTGCCCCGACTGCATGATCTCGACGCCGGTCGGGATGCGCTGCCCAGAGTGCGCCAGCGACCGCACCCAGGTGCGGCGGGTCGCGCCCGGTGGGTTCGGCCAGGGCGCGGAACCCGCCACCTATGTGCTCATCGGGCTGAACGCGGTCGCCTTCCTCGGGGAGGTCCTCGCCGGGGGCTCGGGCGCGGCGTCCATCGGCGGTGGCGGCTCGCTGATCCAGGACGGAGGCCTCAACGCCTTCGCCATCGACGTCGGCGGCGAGTGGTGGCGGATCGTCACGAGCGGGTTCCTGCACGCGGGCCCGCTGCACCTGCTCCTCAACATGTTCGCCCTCTACATCCTCGGATCCATGCTCGAGCCCGCGGTGGGTACCGCGCGCTTCGTCGCGATCTACGTGGTCTCGATGCTGGCGGGTGCCTGCGGCGCGCTGATCCTCGACCCCAACGAGCTGACCGTCGGGGCCTCCGGGGCGGTCTTCGGGCTGATGTCCGCGGCGTTCGTCATGGCCAGGCGACGCGGGATGGAGGACCTCGCCTCGCAGATCGGCCTCTATGTCGTGATCAACCTCGTCTTCACCTTCTCCGTCCCGAACATCAGCGTGGGCGGCCACGTGGGCGGCCTCGTGGGCGGCGCGCTCGCGGCTCTGCTGATCGCGTGGTTCGAGCGCTCGCGGATTCAGAACAGGCTTCCGATCGAGATCGGCTTGATGGCCGGCCTGGCGGTCATCGCCGTCGTCGGGTGTCTGCTCGCCGCGGCGTCCGGGGTGCCGGAGCAGTTCCAAAGTCTCGGCGTTCAGTAGCGCTCAAAGCGCGTGATCCGCGCCGAGCTCGCGCCACGCAAGCGAGCCGGGGGCATCCACGCGCCTCGGATGGAGGAGATGGGCCAGCAGCTCGATCCCGTCCACCAGGCGCGGCCCGGGACGCGAGAAGGACGATGCGGCATCGACCGCGACGATGCGGCCGGCGCCGGCCGCATCGAGAGCGCCGCGGTGCGCAACGGCCTGCTCGGCCGCCTCGTGGGCGTAGAGCCCGCAGGGCATGACGACGGCCACGTCGGGGTGCGCTGCGGCGACCTGCGCCCAGGTGACGGTTCGGGACTTGACGCCCGGGCGCCCGAGGACGTCCTCGCCGCCGGCGGCAGCGACCATCTCCGGCACCCAGTGGCCGCCGGCGAACGGCGGGTCGAGCCACTCGAGCGCGGCCGCCCGCGGATGATCTGCTCCGGCGACCGCCGAGCGGACCCGCTCGATCCGGCGCTCGAGCCGCTCGCGCACGGGCTGCGCGCGGGTCGGCTCGCCGGCGGCCGCGGCCACCCGGTCGATGTCGCCCGCCACCTCGCGAAGCGTCCGCGGGTCGAGCGAGATCACCTCCGGCCGGGACGGCAGGCGAGCGGCGACAGCGCGCACGTCGTCGTAGGAGACCGCGCATACGGCGCAGAGCGCCTGGGTGACTATGAGGGTCGGCTCGAGCTCCGCCAGCACCGACTCGTCGAGGGTGTAGAGCGCCTCTCCGCGAGCGGTCACCTCCCGTACCCGCGCGTCGATCTCGCCCGGCGGCAGGCCGTCCCCGATCACGCTCGCCGTGAGGCGCGGCAGCCGCCTGGCCGCGGCCGGGTGGTCGCATTCGTGGGTGACGGCGACCACGTTCTCGCCAAGTCCGAGCTCGAAGAGGATCTCGGTCGCGGAGGGGACGAGGCTGGCGATGCGCACGCGATCAGAATAGGCTCAGCCCATGGCCGATCTGCTGAGCGACGAGGAGATCGCCGAGCGCCTCGGCGCGCTCGACGGGTGGTCGCGCGAGGGCGAGACGATCGTCAAGGAGTTCTCCAACGAGGACTTCGTCGGCTCGGTGAGGTTCGTGGGCGCCGTCGTCGAGCCCGCCGAGGACATGGGCCATCACCCCGACCTCGAGGTCTCCTGGGACACGGTCAAGGTCTCGATCACGAACCACTCCGCGGGCGGGCTGACGGCAGCCGACTTTGAGCTGGCCGGCCGCATCGACGGCCTCCGTTCCTAGCGCCGGGCAGGCTTATCCCGGGCCTCCCTAGTCTGTCGCCATGCGCATCGTCCACGTCCTCGGCACGCGGCCGAACTTCGTAAAGATGGCCCCGGTCATCGCCGCAATGCGCGATCGCGGCGACGAGAACGTGGTCGTCCACACGGGCCAGCACTACGACCGCGCCATGTCGGACGTGTTCTTCGAGGAGCTCCGCGTGCCCGAGCCCGACCACATGCTGGGGGTGGGGTCGGGCTCGCACTCCGAGCAGACCGCGCGTGTGCTGGAGCGCCTCGAGCCGGTCCTCGAGATCGAGCGCCCCGACCTGGTGCTCGTCCCCGGAGACGTCAACTCGACCCTCGCGGCCGCGCTGTGCGCCCGGCGCCTGGGGATCCCCGTCGGCCACGTCGAATCCGGCCTTCGCAGCTTCGACCGCGACATGCCCGAGGAGATCAACCGGGTCGTCGCCGACCACCTCTGCGAGCTGCTCTTCCTGCACTCGCCCGAGGCGATCGAGAACCTGGAGGCGGAGGGCGTTGCGCGCGAGCGCACGCACTTCGTGGGCAACACGATGATCGACACGCTCGTGGCCCTGCGCGAGCGCTTCACCGACCGGGCCGCGGCCGGGCGCCTCGGCGCGACCCCCGGCGAGTACCTGCTCGTCACGCTCCACCGCCCGGCGCTCGTGGACACGCCGCTCCTTCACGATGCCACCGCGGCGCTCGCGAAGGTCGCCGGCGAGATGCAGGTCGTCTTCCCGGTCCACCCGCGCACGCGGAAGATGATGGGCGCCGCCCCGCCGGCGGGGATCAGCCTCGTCGAGCCCGTGGGGTATCTCGACTTCCTCTCGCTGGAGGCCAACGCCGCGGCCGTGCTCACGGACTCCGGCGGGATCCAGGAGGAGACGACCTTCCTTGGTGTCCCGTGCTTCACCCTGCGCGACAACACTGAGCGCCCCGTCACGGTCCGCGCCGGCACGAACACGCTGCTCGGGCTCGACCCGGCCAGGATCCGGGAGATCCCGGCGCTGCTCGCCGGGCGCGGCAGGCAATCCCCGCAACCGCCGGAGAAATGGGATGGACATGCGGCTTCGCGGATCGCCGATGTCCTCGCAAATTGGTAGCTTGGCCGCGATGCCCCTCCCGTCACTGGTACCCAAGGACAAGGTCTTCTTCGACCTCTTCAACCAGGCTGGCCAGAACACCCTGCGCGCGGCCGGGCTGCTCAAGGACATGCTCGAGCAGTGGCCCGACGAGAAAGGCCTGCAGCGCGAGATCCTCCTCGCCGAGCAGAAGGGCGACAAGATCACGCACGACATCGTCCAGCGCGTGCAGGCCACCTTCGTCACGCCGATCGACGGCGAGGACATCTACAACCTCGCCACCCAGCTCGACGACATCGTCGACTACATCGACGAGACCGCCGACTTCCTCGGCCTCTACAAGATCGAGGCGCCCATGCAGCAGTCGCTGGCGCTGGCGGACGTGCTCGTCAAGTGCTGCGAGCAGCTCGCGGCGGCGCTCCAGCACCTGCGCGGCTTCAAGGACCTCGAGGCCTACTGGATCGAGATCCACCGGCTGGAGAACGACGGAGACCGCCTCTATCGCGACGCGGTCGCTTCGCTGTTCGCCAACGGAATCGACCCGATGGTCGTGATCCGCTGGAAGGACATCTTCACCGTGCTCGAGCGGGCGGTCGACGCGTGCGAGACCGCCGCGCACATCATCGAAGGCATCGTCATCAAGAACGCCTAGGTCGCCCAGGCGACCGGGTGGGAGCAGCCCCTGACCGAGCAGGACCTGATCCTCTACATCGTCGTCGCCACGGCGCTGGCGTTCGACTTCACGAACGGGTTCCACGACACGGCCAACGTCGTCGCCACGTCGATCTCCACCCGGGCGATGGCGCCGCGTGTGGCGGTGGGCTTCGCCGCGGTGCTGAACTTCGTGGGCGCGTTCATCTCGCTGGAGGTGGCCGCGACGATCGCCTCCGACGTGGTGGACGCCGGCGCGATCACGCCGCTCGTGATCTTCGCCGGGCTCATCGGGGCGATCACGTGGAACCTCATTACCTGGTACTTCGGGTTGCCCTCCAGCTCCTCGCACGCGTTGATCGGCGGCGTGGTGGGCTCGGTGAGCGCGGCCGTGGGCTTCGACGCCGTGCTGGGCGAAGGGATCCTCGGCAAGGTGCTGATCCCGGCGCTGATCGCCCCGACCGTCGCCTTCCTCGTGGGGGCCGTCGGGATCGTGATCTGCTACCGCGTGGTCGGCGGCCAGCGGCCGGGCCCGGTCACGCGCGGGTTCAAGCTCGGGCAGATCGTCTCCGGCGGGATGCTGGCGCTCGCCCACGGCACGAACGACGCTCAGAAGACGATGGGGGTCATCGCCCTCGCGCTGATCGCCAACGGCAGCCTGGCCGAGGGCGCCGACCCGCCCACGTGGGTGGTGGTCTCGGCGGCCGCCGCAATCGCCCTCGGGACCTACATGGGCGGCTGGCGGATCCTCAAGACGATGGGCACCCGGATCATCAAGATGGACTCGGCCCAAGGGTTCTCGGCGCAGGGGGCTGGCGCCGCGGTGATCCTCGCCTCCTCGCACTACGGCTTCCCGCTGTCGACCACGCAGGTCATCTCCGGCGGCGTGATGGGCGCCGGCGCGGGCAAGCGCGTCTCGGCCGTCCGGTGGGGCGTCGCCGGCAACATCGTCACGGCCTGGCTGCTCACGTTCCCGATGGCCGCGGGCATCGGGGCCCTCACCTACGGGTTCACCCGGATCTTCGGGACCGGCGCGGTTGGCCCGGTGATCGTCGGCGTGCTCTGCCTTGCCGCGCTCGCGGTGTTCTTGGCTCGGCGCGTTCGGAAGCCCGCGCCGGGGATGGGATGAGGCGCATCTGATGCTCGCGGCGTTCATCGACACCCGGGCCCTGGCCGAGACCGTGGTCGCGGCGGTCGTCTCGGGCGTCGGGATCACGATCGTTTTCTCGGTGGCGATCTACGGCGCGGCGCGCTTCTCGCAGCTGGGCCGGGAGGGGCGCACGGCGGCAGCCCTCTTCTACGGGGCCGTGGGGGTCGTCTCGGGGGCTGCGTTCACCGCGGCGATCGTGGCTGGCATCATCGTCATGACGGCGAAGTGAGGCACCTGCGAAACATCGCGATCGTGATGGCGCTCGCCCTGGTGGTGGCGGCGGTGCCGGGGGGCGGAAACGCGGCCGAGGCCGTGCTGACCGCGATCTCGATCGCGTTCATGGTCGTGATCGGCTTGGCCGGGTACCAGCTCTACCGCTCGCAGCAGCTCTCGATCTCCGCCCTCAGCGACCGCGACCGGGGCATTCTCGCCGGCGCCGTGGGGCTGATCGTGCTGATGATCGCCGGTGCGGACGAGCTGCTCGACACGGGCCTCGGCGCTCTGATCTGGATCGGGTTGCTCGCCATGGCCTGCGTGGCCGTCTGGCGGCTCTACGTCGAATCACAGACGTACTGATCGCGGCACACTGACGGCACAATCAGCGCGCCACGTGAGCGCCCGACGTGGGCAGGCTCAGCGCGTGCCCCCACGCCGTCGAGATGACCGGGGCCAGGCCTCGGTCGAGCTGGTCGCCATCCTCCCGGTCCTCGCCCTGCTGACGCTCCTCGCGCTGCAGCTCGCGATCATCGGCTATGGCCTTTGGGCCGGCGCCAACGCCGCGCGGGCCGGGGCCCGCGCGGAGTACGTCGGCGGCGACGAGCGGCGCGCGGCCCGAAGCGCCGTGCCCGAGGCCTTTCGCCGGGGGTTTCGCGCCACCGGATCGCCGCTGCGGGTGCGCGTCCGGGCTCCGTCGCTGCTCCCGGGCGTCCGCTCGGTGCCGCTCAGCGCCCGCGCGGCCTTCGACGTGGACGGCCCGGGTGGGTGAGTTGCGGGTCAAGAACCAGGCCGGGCAGGCCGCGGTTGAGGTGCTCGCCGGCATCCCGGCGTTCATCCTCGCCGGGCTGATCGCCCTCCAGCTGCTCGCGGTCGGCTACGCGGCGACGCTCGCCGGCGGGGCCGCCGAGGCCGGCGCCGCCGCCCTGGCGGCCGGCGAGCCCGCGCGGCCCGCCGTGCGCGCGTCGCTGCCGGGATGGACCCGCGAGCGCGTCCAGACGCGGGTCAGCGGCGGTCGCCTGGACGTGACGGTCAGCCCGCCGGCGATCATCGGCGGGCTGGGTGGCGCCCTATCGGTGAGCGACTCGGCATGGGTGCGCCCGGCCTCGTGATCGTCACCGACGTCGGGAGCCCGGGCGACGGGCTCGCGGCCGCGGCTGCGCTGGCGGTCGCGACGGCCTCCGCGGGCCAGACGCCCGGCCGCCCGGGGGTCGTCCTCGCCGAGGTGGGCGGGGCGCCTCAGCGTCGCCCCACGCTGCTCTCCTCCGCCTCGGCTCGGGCTGTGGAGGGCAGGCTCGCCCGGCTCGACGGGATCCGGGCGGCCGCGCGCGGGAGGGTCTGCTGGGCCGGGCTCGCCGTCGAGGACGGGTGGCGCGAGCGCCTCGCCGGGCTGGTGGCCGCCGCGGGCGGGCCGGCGGTGGCCCACCTGCCCGCATCTCAGTGGCGTGAAGCGCTCGACGACGATCGCCTTCCGGTCGCCGCGGCGGCGGTGCGCGCCGACGTGCCACCCAACCGCAGCCTCCTCGCTCTCCTCGCCGGTGAGTTGAGGACGCGGGGCGTCGGATTCCGGGTCGTGACCCGCCCCCTCGGCCTCGTGGGTGCGCGACGTGCCCTCGCCGGGCTCGAGCC
>JBPCKC010000063.1:0-7551 GCA_051004675.1 Solirubrobacterales bacterium | reverse complement strand
CCCCCCCCCCCCCCGCCCGCTCCTCTCCCCCCCCCCCCCCCCAGGGCCGCCCGGCGCGCCTTCTTGGGAAAGCACGGCGCGAAGACCTCCAGCGCGGCGCGCAGGCGCCGCGTGGTGACGCGCATGTCGTGGACGCGCTCGATGTCGGCCACGTCCAGCACGTCGCGGGAGTGCGCGTCCAGCTCGTCCGTCCTCACGCGGACGATTCGCGCGGCGCCGAGCCCCATCGAATCGGAGCCGTCCAAGCCCGGGATGGGCCGCGCCTTGGCCACGGCGGGAGCGTATCTAGGCCGCGAGCGCCTGGGGGGCGCCGTTCTCGGCGCCGTTCAGCAGCGTGAGGATGACGCCCTCGCGCAGGCCGCCCTTCCCGATCTGCAGCGGCTGGCCGAGCAGCTCGGAGAGCTTCTCCAACAGCAGCACGCCGGCTGGAAGCATCTCGACCCGCCGGGGATCGAGCTCGAAGCGGCGAGCGACGTCGGCGATCGGGTCCCCGCTCAAGACGCGCACACCGCGCTCCAGCGTCTCGTACTCGAGCAGGGTCCCCACGAGCTTGCGAAGCGACGTGGCGCTGCCGCCGACCGCCACCGCCTGGTCGGGCTGATCGACCTCGACCCCGTCGAAGGCGTCCGTGATCGCGTCGCGCAGGGCGCGGATCTCCGAGGCCGACGGCGGGTCGTTGGAGAGGTGATCCTCGGTGAGCGACCCCGACCCGATCTTGAACGAGCGCACCGAGCTGACCCCGTCGGCGACCGTGCCGAAGACGATCTCCGTCGAGCCGCCGCCGACGTCGACGACCGCGATCTGGCCCTCGACGGGGTGCCCGAGCGTTTTGGTCGCGCCGATGAACGCCAAGCGCCCCTCGTCCTCCTCGGAGAGCACGTCCACCTCGAGCCCGGCGGCGCGGCTGATTTCCCTGGCCACCTCGCTGCGGTTGGTGGCCTCGCGGATCGCGGCGGTCGCGACCGTGCGGATGGCCTTCGCGCCCAGCTCCTCGGCCAGGCGCACCTGGGTGGCGACCACCTCGGCCACCTCGGCCACCTTCCCGGCCGAGATCGCGCCGTCCTGCCGCGAGTCCTTGCCGATCCGGGTGTAGGCCCGTTGCTCCATCACCGTCCGCAGCTGCCCGTCCTCGGGCTCGGCGACGAGCACGCGGGTCGTGTTGGAGCCGATGTCGATCGCTGCGCAGAGCACGGGAGAACCGGTGCCTCGATCTTGGCAGAACGGGCGGATGCGCCTCGATGCCTCGCCCACCGTCTGTGTAACGGCGCGTCACACGACCGGGGCGGGCCTGCGGCGCTCAGCGGCAGGCGGCGCCCTCGCAACGGCGAAGCCGCGCGTGCAGCGTCCTCATCCGGGCGAGCGCATCGCGGTAGCGATCCGCCGAGATCGCGTTGCGAAGTTCGTAGGGATCGCGGCGCAGGTCGTAGAGCTCCCGCTCGCCGCCGGCGTTCACCACGTACTTGAAGCGGCGTGAGCGCACCCCCCTGAAGTACTCGGACTCGATCGGGATCGCCCGGCGCGAGCCGGCGCCCCGAAGCAGCGAGACGCCGTCTGGCGGCAGCCCCGGCCGTGCGCGCGCGGCGTCGAGGATGGTGCGCGTGAGATCCGGGTTCGCCGCCAAGCGGCTGCTAACGCGACCCCGCGCGAAGCCCGGGCCCCTGATGACGAGCGGCACGCGGATCGCCTCCTCGTAGGCGCGGTTCTTCTCTCCCGGGATGCGGTACTCCCCGACGAAGTACCCGTTGTCGCTGGTGAAGACGATCACGGTCTTGTCGAGCTCCCCCACCGCCGCCAGCTCGTCGAGGATCGCGCCGACCCCCTCGTCGACCGAGCGCAGCGCCTCGAGGGCGCAGCGGTACCGCTTTTTGATCCGGTCGATGTCGTGCTGCCTGAGGAGCGGAAGCCGCCCGACGGGCTTGCGACCCTGCCTGGGCTTGTCGGAGACGTCTCGCTCGTTGAACGACGGCGGGCGCGGGAGCGGGATCGCCTCGTAGAGCCGGGCATGGCGAGGGGCCGGCTGCGCAGCTCCGGGGCACCGCGGGGGGTAGGGCCGCCTCCCACTCGCCTTGTGGGGAGCCGTGTACGCCGCGTAGAGGAAGAAGGGGGGACCGGGCGCGCGGCGCCGGATGAAGCTGCGGGCGCGGGCGGTGATCACGCCCTGCTTGAAGTCGGCCTCGGCGATCCCGCGCCCCCGGAGCGCCCCGTCATGGTTCAGGATGTAGGAGAAGACGTCGAGTAGCTGCCGACGACGCGGTGGTTGTGGAAGTACTGGCCCGTGAGGAAGGTCGCCCGCGACGGGCAGCACAGCGGGAAGCTCACGAAGAAGCGCTCATAACTCGTCCCGTGCGCGACGAGGTCGGCCTGAACCGCAGGCATCTCGGCCAGCGTGCCGTAGGCCTGGTCGTCGGTCATGACGACGACGATGTTCGGCCGGGGCGCTCGGGCGAGCTCGGCGGCGCCGGCGCGCTCCATCACGCCGGCGGTCACGCAGGCCAGCGCCATGACCGCGGCCGGTCAGATCCTGTGAGCGAAGCCCCCTCCGGCGCACCCGAGGAGGCTAACGCGGATCAGCCGGCGGGCGCGAGTCCCTCGCTGGGGCGTGAGGCATCCTCGAACTCGCGGAAGAGCCCGGTGACGAGGAACGCCACCTGCTCGCCGATGTCGACGGCGTTGTCGCCGATCCGCTCGATCGCGCGGGCGACCAGCATCATCATCATCGCCCACTCGCGGCGGTCCTGGGAGTCGCCAATCTCAATCGCGCGCCGGAAGCAGTCGCGGTTCAGGTTGTCGACCACGTCGTCCTGGCGCACCAGGTCCCGGGCGAGCCCGACGTCGCGCTCCTCAAACGCGCGCTTGGACTGTCGCACCTGCTCGCGCACAGCGTTAGTCATCGTCAGGATGTCCGTCAACATGCGCTCGTCGGCCGGGGGCTCGTGGCCAGCGATGGGGATCAACTTGGCGACGTTCACGCACTGGTCGCCCATCCGCTCCATGTTCTTCATCACATGCAGCAGGGCGGCGATCAGGCGCAGGTCGGTGGCGACGGGGGACTGGGTCGCCAGAAGCGTCAGGATCGCCTGGTGCACCTCAAGATAGCGGCCGTCGATTACGTCGTCGGAGGCGACCACCAGCTCCGCCAGCTCGACGTCCTGGTGCTGGACCGCCTCGCTCGTGCGCTCGATCGCGGAGACGACCAGGTCGAGCCCGCCGAGTGCCTGCCCCTCGAGCCGCTCGAGTTCCACCTGATACGCGATCCTTGTGCCCTCGACCGCCATCAGCCCACCTTTCCTGTCACATAGTCCTCGGTTCGCTTGTCGGCCGGGTTGGTGAAGATCTTCTCGGTCTCGTCGTACTCCACGATCCTCCCCCACCGGTTCTTCTCGGTCGAGTCGAGCTCAACTATCAGGAACGCGGTCATGTCCGAGACCCGCGCCGCCTGCTGCATGTTGTGAGTGACGATGACGATCGAGTAGTTCTCCTTGAGCTCGAGCATCAGGTCCTCGATCTTCCCGGTTGAGATCGGGTCGAGCGCCGAGCAGGGCTCGTCCATCAGGATCACGTCGGGCTCGACCGCCAGGCAGCGGGCGATGCACAGGCGCTGCTGCTGGCCGCCGGACATGCCGAAGGCGTTGTCCTCCAACCGGTCCTTCACCTCGTCCCACAGCGCCGCCCCGCGGAGCGCCTTCTCGACCATCTCGTCCATATCCCCCTTCATCCCGAGGATGCGAGGCCCGAACGCGATGTTGTCGTAGATCGACTTCGGGAATGGGTTGGGCTTCTGGAACACCATCCCGATCCGCTTGCGCACCTCGACCGGGTCGACGGTGTCGGCGTAGAGGTCTTGGCCGTGGTAGATGATGCTTCCCTCGACGCTCGCCGCGGGGATCAGGTCGTTCATCCGGTTCAGGCAACGGATCAGGGTGGACTTGCCGCAGCCGGAGGGGCCGATCAATGCAGTGATCCGGTTCATCGCGAAGTCGGCGCTGATGCCGTCGACCGCCAGGTTGCCGCCGTAACGCACGCTGACGTCCTGGAGCTTGAAGATCGACTCGCCGCTCTTCGGCTCGCCGGCACCCGGCTTCGAGCTCTCCGCGACCGTGGCGGCCAGGTTGACGCCCAAACCCTCGCTCTCCGCTTGGGTCTTCTCGGGGTCGGTCATGGTCCGTTCCACATTACTCACCTACCACGTCTGTTCGTAGCGATTCCGTAGCCAGATGGCGACGGCGTTCATGCTCAGCAGGATCGCCATCAGGACGATGATCGCGCCCGCGGCCAGCGCCTTGAACGCCTCCTGCGGATCCGCGGTCCAGCCGAAGATCTGGATCGGCAAGGCGGAGAACTGCTCGAAGAGGCCGGTGCCGGCGCTGGTCGCGAAGGCGGTGGCGCCGACCACGATCAGGGGCGCGGTCTCGCCGATCGCCCGCGAGAGCGCCAGGATCGTTCCCGTCGCCATGCCGGGGACCGCGGCGGGGAGGATCTGCTTCCAGATCGTCTGCCACTGCGTCGCTCCGAGCGCCATCGAGCCCTCTCGGATCGAGGGGGGCACGGCCCGGATCGCCTCCCGGCCGGCGACGATCACCACGGGGAGAACCAGCAGCCCGAGGGTGAGCCCACCGGCCAGCACGACGTTCCCGAGGCTGAGCGGCCCCCGGACGAGGAAGGCAAGGCCGAGGACGCCGTAGACGATCGAGGGGACGGCGGCCAGGTTCTGGATGTTGACCTCGACGAAGCGGGCGAAGCGGTTCTCGCGGTCCGCGTACTCCTCGAGGTAGATCGCGCTGGCGACGCCGACCGGGATGATGAACGCCGCACAGACCAGCATCAGCCAGATCGTGCCCCAGATCGCCGGGGCGATCCCGGAGCTGGAGGGATCGATCCGGGACGGGGTCTCGGTGAAGAACTCGGGTGTCAGGGCGCCTGCCCCCGCGACGATGACATCGATCATCAGGACCAGCAGCGTCAGCAGCGCGATCCCGAGCGCGGTGAGCAGCAGGGTTACGAAACCCAGTTCGCGGAGGCGGGTCGATCCGTCGCGGACGAACTGGGTCCCGGGCATCGGGACGGCTGCGGCGTCCGCGGGCGGCGGTGGTGGTGCCGTCATTCGTATACCTCCCGGTACTTGCGGACGAAGCGGATAGCGATCATGTTCATGACCAGGGTCAGCACGAAGAGGATGAGGCCGCAGGCGAAGATCGACTCGTATCCGATCGACCCCGCCGGGTTGTCGCCGTCGGCGGCGGAACCCATGAAGGTCGTGATCGTGGCGTAGCCGTCAACCGGGTCGAGGCCCAGGTTGGGCTGCAGGCCCGCCGCCAAGAGCACGATCATCGTCTCCCCGACCCCGCGCGAGACTCCCAGCACGCAGGCGGCGACGATCCCGGAGATCGCCGCCGGGAAGACGACCTTGGTCGCGACCTGGCGCTTGGTGGCGCCCATGCCGTAGGCGCCCTCGCGGAGGCCCTGTGGCACCGCCCGCATCGCGTCCTCGGAGATCGAGGCGATCGTCGGGACGATCATGATCCCCATCACCAGGCCGGCGGAAAGAGCGTTGTAGACCTGGACGTGGATTCCTAGGGCCTGCAGGATCTCGGGCGTGACGAAGGTCAGGGCGAAGTACCCGAAGACCACCGTCGGCACGCCGACCAGCACCTCCAGGATCGGCTTCACCGTCTTGCGAACTCGGGGCGTCGCGTACTCGGACAGGTAGATCGCCGAACCGAGCCCCAGGGGTATGGCGACCAAGATCGCGATACCGGTGATCAGGAAGGTGCCATTGAGGAGCGGCCAGATCCCGAACTGCGGGTCGGAGAACAGCGGCGACCACTCCGTCTCGGTGAAGAAGGCGCCTCCGACCTCCTGAAAGAAGGGGATCGCCTCCGTCAGGAGGGCGACCAGGATCCCGATCGTGGTCAGGACCGAGATCGCAGTAGCCCCGAGCAACAGGGAGCGGATGACCTCCTCGCCCCAGCGACGGCGCTTGACGCCGAGAGGGCCGAGCCCTCCCGGCGTCGCGCCTGTCAGATGGGTGCCGGCCTCCATCGCGTTATCGATCGACTTGGCTGGCCCTGGTCCTGTTAGCCGAGCGCGCCTTCAAGCGCCGAGCTGGCGTCCGAGGACTGCGTGTCGTCCATCGGGACGATCAGCGCGGCCTCGGCGATCGCGTCGGCGTTGTCGACGGCGTACTGCATGAACGCACCGACCGGTAGTGAATCGTCGGTCAGCTTCGCGTTGTCCGGGTACATGAAAATGGGCCGCGCCAAGGGCGCGTACTCGCCCGACTGGATCGTCTCCGAGCTCGGAGCCACACAACCGTCGCCGGCGTCAACCGACACTAGGTTGAGCGTGTCCGCGTTCTGCTCGTAGTAGGAGAACCCGAAGTAGCCGAGCGCTGCGTCGTCGCCGGCCACGCCTTGGACGAGCTGGTTGTCGTCCTCGGAGGGCTGGTACTCCTTGCGGCTGAGGCCCTCTTCACCGTTGATCACGTCGGTGAAGTAGTCGAACGTGCCGGAGTCGGTGCCGGGGCCATAGAGGCTGACATCGATATCGGGCAGCGGCTCGCCGGTGTCGGCATCCTCGCCCAGATCGGAGTAGTTGGTGATCTCGTCGTCGGTCCACAGCTCGGCGAGCTGGTCGGTCGTCAGACAGGAGATCTCGACGGCCGGGTTGGTGGCGATGGCGATGCCGTCGTTCGCAACCTGGATCTCGGTGTACTCGATCCCCTCCTTCTCGCAGAGCGGAACCTCTTCCTTCGGGTCGATCGGACGCGACGCGTCGGAGATGTCGGTCTCACCAGCGCAGAACTTCTCGAAGCCGCCGCCGGTGCCGGCCGCGCCGACCGTGATGTTCACATCGGGGTTCTCGCCGTTGAACAGCTCGGCGGCCGCCTCGGCGAAGGGCTGGACGGTGCTGGAGCCGTCGATGGCGATGTCACCGGCGGGCGCGGAGGCCGCGTCGGAGTCGCCACCGCTGCTCGACTCGTCATCGTCACCGCATGCGGTGACGCCGAAGGCGAGGACGGCCGAGGCTCCGAGCGCGACGAAAAGCTTCCTGTGTCTCACTGTTTCTCCCTTGTTCGGGCAGGGCAAATCGCTGCCCCTCGATTTCCGGATTGCTTGAACGGGGAGAGCGTGGCTGCAGGCGCGTCGCGTGCTGTTACGAGTTGGTAGCCGAGCTGTGAAAAGCCTGTGAACCCGTGCCCGCTGTGGGCTCGGGCTCGGGCAGCTCCGCGCCGAGCATCTCCGGCTCGGGCTCGAACCGGTAGCCGACGCCGAAGTGGGTGTGGATGTACTCCCACTTCGGGGAGCGCTGCTCCAGCTTCTGGCGCAGCTTGCGGATGAAGACGTCGACCGAGCGGTCGCCACGGGCCATCGTGTACCCCCAGACGCGCTGGTAGATGTCCTCGCGCTCGAGCACCCGCCCCTCGGAGATCGCCAGCTGGTACAGGAGCTCGTACTCCTTGCGCGACAGCCCGGCCGGGCCGCCGCCGACGTAGGCGTCGAAGCGATCGGGCCGGATCGCCAGCTCGCCCGCGGCGACCGTCTCGTCTCGCAC
>JBPCKC010000062.1:0-15324 GCA_051004675.1 Solirubrobacterales bacterium | reverse complement strand
ATCCGGTACAGCGCGATCTGGACGTCCCCGGCCGGCGCGGAGGGAGAGCGCCGCTCCCCCCTCCTTTCCTCGCCCCCCTCCTCCCCCCCCCCCCTGGTGCCATCGCCACCGTCCCCCCCCCCCTCTTCTCCCCCCCCCCCCCTCCCCCCCGCGCCGGCCGGGGACGTCCAGATCGCGCTGTACCGGATGGGCGCGCGCGAGGCCTGGGAGATCGAGGCCGACGGTGGGACCTACTGGTACGTGCTCGAGGATGAGCGCGTCCCCGTCCCGCGCCAGTCCGACGACGCAGAGCGGGTCGAGCGGACCGTGCTCGAGGTGGCGGGCGGGATCGAAAGCCAGGACTTCGAACCGCGCCCCTCGCCCCAGGTGTGCTCCTGGTGCGACTACCGGCTGATCTGCCCCGCCAGCGAGGCTTAGATGAGCAATTCCACGATCCCACGCACGCGGATGACGCACGGATGCCGTCGCTGGATCGCGCCCGGGCTCCTCGCCCGTACCTCCTGGTACGGGCCTCGTCCCCCGTCCACGCCCAGCTCGGCACCGTGCGCCCCCGCGCACGCGCGGCGGTGGAATTACTCATCTAGAGGCCGAGCTCGCCCGCGAGCGGGCCGCAGACCTCCCGCACGACGGCCCGCTGGTGGTCGGTGAACGGCTCGAGCCAGGCCTCGTCGCGCTCGGCGCCGGCGAGGTCGAGCGACCCGGTGCGCTTGAAGACGCGGTTGGCGGACTCCAGCGGGCCGCCGCGCTCGTGCTCGTCGTCCAGGGCCTCGAGCTGCGGAAACTCCCCCTCGACGGCGGCGCTCCCGGCCAGCTCGGCGATCGCGGCGACGAAGCGCCCCGGCTCGGCGCAGAGCTCGTGGTAGGGGACGATCCGCTCGACGTCGGCGCGATCCGCCCAGAGCTTCCCGTTGACCCGCGCCCACTGCCGCGCGGCCTGGAGCACCCTGTCGCCGTCGATCAGCTCCCGCCAGCCCGCGGGCTTCACCCCCCACCAGCCCTCCTCGGGCCCGCGGTGCACGTGCGGGTTCTCGACGTGCTTCTTGAACAGGGAGAAGACGTTCGGCAGGGGCCTGCGCACGACGCCGACGATCACCGCGCCGGGCAGGGCCGCCCTCAGCCATGGGACCCGCACCGTGTTGTAGGGGTTCTTCAGCACCAGGGCCTTGCCCGGCCGCGCGGCCTCGGCGAGCGCGGCAGAGAGGTGCGCGCGGACCTCCTCGGTCGCCTCCGCCGCACCCAGCTCGTGCCCGCCGGCCCCGCCCGCCCGCTGGTAGAAGACGCCTGCGGGAAAGGCCTCCGGCGCGAACGGGGGATCGTCCCCCCACAGCTCCCGGCCCTCGAAGCGCACCGGGTTGCGGAAGGCCTTCGTCTGCGAGAGCAGCCGCAGGAGCAGGCTGGTTCCAGACTTCTGCAGCCCGACGACGAGCACGGGCCGCGGTTGGCTCGGCGTCGCGGTCACGCTTGGGCCGTGCCCACGGCCTCGTAGCCCAGCTCTTCCAGCAGGTCGCCCGCCACTTGCTCGAAGGTCGCGATGTCCGCGGCAGAGAGCTCGCTGCGCCAGCGGTCGATCCGCGCCGGGTCCGGCGGCTTCGTGGTCTGCTCGTGCAGCGCCATGCGGCTCTCGGCGGAGCGCGGAAGCTTCTTGCCCCACGCGGGGATGTCGCGGTCGAGCTCGGCCAGGCGCTCGGAGGAGCGGCGGTGGTAGTCGAGCAGGGCCGGGTCCCAGTCGAGCTCGATGAACTCGCACACTCGGCGGAGCGTCGACTCGGGCTCGCGGACGAGGTCCTCGTAGCGGATCTCGAGGTAGTGCTCGAGCGCCTCGCCCTTCGCGCGCGCCTTGCGCACCCGCTTCTGCCAGCGGTTGGCCACCTTGCTCATCTCGACGGGGCGCAGGGCGAGCGTGCGCATCCGAGAGAGCGCGACGGCGCGCCCGTCGCGGATGACGTGCACGAAGCGGGCCTCCGGCAGCGTCCGCGAGATCGGGCCCATGTACATCGTGTAGCCGGGCGTCTTGTCCCCCCAGCGCGGCTTGCCCTGGTGCTCTGCGTAGAGCTCGTAGAACGCGCGGACGGCGGGGCGGGGGCGGAGCCGCTCCAGCTCGCGCCAGCGGGCGAGAAGCTCGGACTCGGACATGGGGAAGTCACCCCACTTGCGATGGCTGGTCACGGCCTCCAGGAGGGTCTGGGGCGTGGCGTCCTCGGCCTTGGCGGCCCGGATCAGGCCGGGGATGAAGCCCGTCTCGGGCGGCATCGCAAGCTGTGGGTGGGCGTCCAGCATCAGCCGCAGCAGGGTCGTGCCCGAACGGCCCACGCCGACCACGAAGGGGGCGGGGCTCAGAGCCTTGCGGGAGCGCGAAAAGGGGAGCCTCACCGCCCTGATGATGGCAACGTATTAATCCCGACCCGCCCCTGACCTCGACCCGCCCCGACCTTGATTGTCGGCTCAGGGGCGCTCAAGGCGCCTGAGTCGACAATCGACCGAGCGCGGGGCGCTAGGCGAGCCGGTCGAGGCGCTTCATGACCTCGGGGGTGTGCTCGAGGTAGGCGGCGTAGTCGAACACGCCATCGAGATCGAGCTCCGGAGCCTTCGCCCCCAGCAGCTCGCGGAAGTGGGTGCCCGTGTCCCAGGCGGCCTGCGCGGTCTCCTGGACGATCCGGTAGGCCTCGTCGCGCGCCATCCCCGACTCCACGAGCGCGGTCAGCGCGCGCTGGCTGAACAGGGCGCCGTGGGTGAGCTCGAGGTTCTCCTTCATCCGGCCGGTGTTGACCGCCATCTGCGAGGCCACGCGCGCCCCCAGATGCTGCATGTAGTCGAGCCCGATCGTCGCGTCGGGGAGCACCACCCGCTCGGCGCCCGAGTGGGAGATGTCGCGCTCATGCCAGAGGGCGACGTTCTCGAACCCCACCTGGGCGTAGCCGCGCAGCACGCGGGCGAGGCCGGTGATCCGCTCGGTGAGGATCGGGTTGCGCTTGTGGGGCATCGCGGAGGAGCCCTTCTGGCCGGAGCCGAAGGGCTCCTCGACCTCGCGCACCTCGGTGCGCTGGAGGTTGCGGACCTCGGTGGCGAAGCGCTCAAGGCCGGCCCCCGCGACCGCGATCGCGGCCAGGACCTCGGCGTGGCGGTCGCGTGGGACGACCTGGGTCGAGACATCTTCGGCGCGCAGCCCCAGCGAGTCCATCACCCGCGCCTCCACCGCGGGGGGGACGGAGGCGTAGGTGCCGACGGCGCCGGAGAGCTTGCCGACGGCGGCGCGCTCGAAGGCCCGCTCGAGCCGCCCCAGGTTGCGGTCGGCCTCCAGCGCGAAGCCGGCCAGGCGCAGCCCAAACGTCGTGGGCTCGGCGTGGACGCCGTGGGTCCGCCCGACGCAGAGGGTGTCGGCGTGCTCCCGTGCGCGAGCGACGAGGGCGTCGCGGTAGGCGCGGGCACCGGCGACGACGATCTCCCCGGCCTCGCGGAGTTGCAGGCCCAGGGCGGTATCGAGCACGTCCGAGGAGGTGAGGCCGTAGTGGATCCAGCGGCCGTGCTCGCCCGTGGCGGCCGCGACCACGTCCACGAAGGCGGCGACGTCGTGGCCCGTCGTGCGCTCACGCTCCTGGACCTCGGCGACGGTGAAGGCGGCGTTCTCGCGACAGGCCGCGGCGGCGTGCGCCGGCACGACCCCCTCCGCGCTCCACGCGTCGGTGGCCGCCAGCTCGACCTCAAGCCATGCGCGCATCCGGCGCTCGTCCGTCCAGACGGCGCCGATCTCTTCTCTCGTGTAGCGCGTAATCAAGGCTGGGACTCCGGCGGCCCCGGCCGCGAAGGGGGGGAGCGGTAGAGCATCGGTTCTAGGCGTTGATGATCCGGGTCGCCAAAAGGCCCGCGTTCTTGGCGCCGTCGATCGCGACGCAGGCGACGGGGACGCCGGGCGGCATCTGGACCGCCGAGAGCAGTGCGTCGAGCCCGCCCAGGGCCTTGCCCATGACCGGGACCCCGATCACGGGGAGGTCGGTGTGCGCGGCGGCGACCCCGGGCAGCGCCGCCGACATCCCGGCGCCGGCGATGATCACCCGCAGGCCCCGCATCCGGGCGTTGTGGCAGTACTCGCGCACCTTCTCCGGGTCGCGGTGTGCGCTCATGACCCGGACCTCGTAGCGAATGCCGGCGTCCTGGAGGGCCTGGCCGGCGGGCTGCATCTTGGGCTTGTCGCTCTTGGATCCCATGATGATCCCCACCCGAGGAGCATCGACCTCGATTTCCTCGAAGGTGGCCTCGACCTCGGGCATGGTCTCCGGCGGGACCGGTATGGGCTCCTCGGTCGCGGTCTCCGTGGACGGGCGTTCTTGGGGCTCTTGGGCTTCCATGACCCCGAATTCTTCCAATCAGGCGGCGGCGGTGCGTTCGACGGCCCGCTCGGCGATGTCCGTTCGCATCTGCATCCCCTCGAATGAGATCAGGCGCGCCGCCTCGTAGGCGCGGTCGCGGGCCTCGGCGGCGCCGGAGCCGAGCGCGGTCACACTCAGCACGCGGCCGCCGGCGGTGACGACGGCTTCCCCGTCGCGTGCGGTCCCGGCGTGGGTGAGCTCGACGCCCTCGAGTGCCCCGGCTTCGCCGAGGCCCGAGATCACGTCGCCCTTGGACGCGCCCCCCGGGTAGCCTGCCGAGGCGAGGACCACCGTCACCGCCCACCGGTCGTCGAACTCGGCCTCGGCGCCGGCGAGGCCACCGGGCTCGCGCGACGCGCGAAAGAGCTCCCCCAGGTCCGAGCGAAGCCGTGGGAGCACCGCCTGGGTCTCCGGGTCGCCGAAGCGGCAGTTGAACTCGAGCACCCGCGGCCCGGCCGCGGTCATCATCAGCCCCGCGTAGAGGACGCCGTGGAACGGGGTGCCGCGCGCGGCGAGAAGCTCGACGACCGGCCGGTGCACGGCGTCCGCCAGCTCCTCGAGCGTGGCCGCATCGACCCCGGGGACCGGCGAGTAGCTGCCCATGCCGCCGGTGTTGGGCCCCTCGTCGCCGTCGAAGATCCGCTTGTAGTCCTGCGCCGGCGCCAGGGGCACGACGTTTTCGCCGTCGCACAGGGCCAGCAGCGAGAGCTCCTCGCCCTCCAGGTGCTCCTCGAGCACGACCTCGGTGGCCCCGAATCGCTGCTCCACGAAGAACAGCTCCACCGCGTCGGCGGCCTCCGCCTCCGTGCCGGCGATGATCACGCCCTTGCCCGCGGCGAGCCCGTCGGCCTTGAGCACCACCGGGTACTCCGCCTCCGCCAGCCGCTCCATGGCCTCGTCGCGGTCGTGCAGCACCACGTGCGAGGCGGTGGGAACGCCGGCCTCGGCCATCACCTCCTTGGCGTGCACCTTGGAGCCCTCCAGACGGGCCGCGGGCGCGGAGGGGCCGAAGGCGGGAACCCCGGCCGTCTCCAGCGCGTCGACGAGCCCGGCGACCAGCGGCGCCTCGGGCCCCACGACCACGAGCGCGGCGTCCTCGGCCACCGCCGCGTCGACGATCCCGCGAACGTCCTCCGCGCCGACGTCCAGGCAGCGGGCGTCGCGCGCGATCCCGGCGTTGCCGGGTGCGCAGAGCAGCTCGGTGGTGGAGGGCGCCCGGGCGAGTGCACGCACGATGGCGTGCTCGCGCCCACCGCCTCCGACGACAAGGACCCGCATCGCTCGGGGAGCGCCGCGGCTAGAGCCCCTTGGTGAAGGTCTCCGCGTCGATCGCGGTGAGCGTCTGGTTCTGGACGGTCCCGCGCGAGCCCAGCTCGATCGAGAGCTTGGCCATGGCCATCTCGTCGGGAGCCTCCACTACGGAGACGAAGTCGTATTCGCCGAGGGTCGCCCACTGGTTCACGACGCTCACCCCCATCTGCTCGACTTCCCGGTTGACCTCGTGGACCCGCGAGGGGTTGTCCTTCAGCGTCTTGACGCCGTCCGGGGTGAGGCGCGTGAGCATGATGTAGGTGGCCATGGGGGTCTCCTCCTTTTGGGGTTCGCACTCCCCTTTCTTTCACGTCGGGGCGATCGATGCAAGCTCGAGCGCCATTTGGCCGCTCGCGGTGGGCGTCGCTACCCGCCCCGGACGCGCTCGACCAGGCCGGCGTAGCCGTCGACGGTATGCCGCCAGGCGAGCCGCTCACGCTCGGCCAGCGCGCCCGCACGAAGCTCCGCCCGCAGCCCCGGGTCGCGCAGTCGCTCGATCGCCTTGCGCATCCCGCGCACGCTGGGCTCGACTGACGGGATCCCCGACTTCGCCTCGCCCTTGCGCCGGCCCTTCACCAGCAGCCCGTTAACGCCGTCCTTGACGATCTCGTTCATCGGCGGGTTGTCGTTGGTGATCACCGGCATCCCGAACGCCGCGGCCTCGTAGAGGTGCAGGCCGAGACCCTCCCAGCGGCTGGGGGCCAGGCAGACGTCCGCCGCCGCGAACCGCCGCAGGTGCTCGTCGGTGGGGAGGTCCTCGTAGGAGAACTCGATCCGCGGGTCGGCCTCGGCGGCTTCCGCGAGCCGCCGTTGCTGGCGCTCGACCTGCGCCTTCACGGTGAGCCGCAGGTCCTCGCCGCCGACGGCCGAGAAGGCGCGCAGGACCTGGCGCAGCGGCTTTCTCTTCGAGAGGAAGCCCGCGGGATAGATGAACGAGACGTGCTCGCCCGGCGGCCTCTGGCCCGGGTCGTAGGCGAGCAGGTCCGGATGCACCCCCCACTGCACGTAGGGGCTTTCGATCCCGAAGCCCGCGTAGCGCTCCTGCTCACAGCGCGTGAGCGAGTAGATCACGTCCAGGGCCTCGGAGGCCGGGCCGACGTCGGCCGCCGAGAACTGCTCCCAGACGAATCGCCCCACCGTCCGCACGCCGCTTCGGCGCAGCGCCGCGATGCCCTCGAAGCCGTAGTTCTGGTCGAAGAACGCCACGTCCAGGCGGCGCTCGGCCGCCCAGTCGAGGTACTCCTGGACCGGGATCTCATACGCCGAGGCCTCGGTTATCCCGGGTTGGTCCCACACGTCGCTGCGATCCACGAAGGCGGACCGGATGTTGGACTCCCGCGTCGGGCGCGCGAGTACGAATGTCTCGTGCCCCAGGTCGTCGAGCACGGTCCGGATCTGGCGGGCGACCACGCCCTGCCCGCGGTTGAACCAGTAGGCGCAGATCCCGATCCTCATCGCGCGGGAGGGTAGGCAACCGGGGCGAGGTTGCGGACGCCGCGCCGAGGGGCCATGATTGACGGTCAAGTGGATGGGTCGGAAGGAAGCTCGGAGGGGTTTCGCAAGCAGGTGACCGCGGTCTTCGCCGACGTCGTCGGCTCGACCGCGCTCGCGGAGCGGTTCGACCCCGAGACCTTCCGCGAGCTGATGCTCGCGTTCCTCGAGCGGATGGCGGCCGTGGTAGAGCGCCACGGCGGCGTGATCGAGCACCTCGCGGGCGACGGCGTGATGGGGGTCTTCGGCACCGAGGTCGCCCAGGCCGACGACGCCCTGCGCGCGGTCCGGGCCGGCCTGGAGATGTTCGAGGAGCTCGGCTCGCTGAACGCCGAGGTCGAGCCCAGGCTGGAGGTGAGCCTTCAGATGCGCGTCGGCGTCAACACCGGGACAGTGGTCGTGGGCCGGCAGGTGGCGGGCCGCAAGGTCAGCCTCGGCGACACGATGAACGTCGCCGCGCGGCTTCAGTCGTGGGCTCCCGCCGGGGGCCTGGTCGTTGGTCAGGAGACCTACGCCCTGGTGCGCCGCGACGTCGAGGTCCAGCCGGCCGGCGAGCTGGAGCTTCGCGGTCGCCGCGAGCCGATCACCGCCTACAGGGTTCTCGGGGCGGGCGGGAGGGAAGCCGCGGTCCCGCTTTCGGATCGCCCCCTGGTGGGCCGCAATCGCGAGCTCTCGCTTCTGACCGTGGCCTTCGAGCGGTGCGTCGCCCGCGGCTCGCCCGAATTCCTGACGCTGCTGGGCGACGCGGGATCGGGCAAGACCCGCCTGCTGGCCGAGGTCGTGGAGCGCTACCGGGCGCGCGCGCTGGTGCTGGTCGGCCGCTGCCTCTCCTACGGGGAGGGGATCACGTGGTGGGCGGTCGCCGAGCTCGTGCGCCAGGCCGCCGGCATCACCGAGGACGACGACTCCGCCTCGGCCAGGGGCAAGCTCGCCGCCGCGGTCTCGGGGAACGACGCGGCCGAGGCCGTCACCTCCGAGCTGGCGCAACTGATCGGACTCGAACAGCCATCCGACTCGGAGGATCAGGTGCTGTGGGCGCTGCAGGCGCTGCTGAAGGCCCGCGCGGCGACGGGCCCCGTCGTGCTCGTGATCGAGGATCTCCAGTGGGCCGAGGATCCGCTGCTCGACGTCGTGACGCACCTGGCACGACTTGACGCTCCGATCCTGATCGCCTGCACCGCCCGCTTCGAGGTCCTCTCCAAGCGCCCGGAGTGGTCGGAGGTCTGCCCGACGACGATCGCGCTGGACGGGCTGCCGTCGGACGAGGTCGATGCGCTGGTCGGCGCGCTGGTGGGCGACGCGCTCCCGGACGCGACCCGGGCCCGCCTGGTCGAGCTTGCGGCGGGGAACCCCCTGTTCGTGGAGCAGGTCCTTCACATGCTGGTGGACGACGGGCGGCTGCGCCGCACGGAGGAGGGCTGGGAGGCGGTCGGTTCGCTGGACGCCGTCGAGGTGCCCCCCTCCATCGAGGCGACGCTCGCCTCCCGGGTGGATCACCTGAGCGACCGCGAGCGCCAGTGCGCGGAGCACGCGGCCGTGGTGGGCATGGAGTTCTGGGCCGGCGGGGTCGAGCGCATGAGCGAGCGCGACGTGGGCGAACCGCTCGCGGGCCTCGCCCGCAAGCTGGTCATCGAGCCCGTTCGCCGTCCCGGCGCAGCCGAGGACATGCTCCGGTTCCGCCACCTGCTGCTTCGCGACGCCGTCTACGAGGCGATCCCGAAGGCGCGTCGTGCGGTGCTCCACGAGCGGGTCGGCGACTGGATGCTCGAGTGGGCGGACGACCGTCGTGGTGAGGCCGAGGGGATCGTCGGGTACCACTTCGAAGCGGCGGCCCATTACCACGGAGAGCTGCTCGGAGGCGCTGCGGAGGCCGAGCGCGTGGCGGCGAAGGCCGCCTCGCATCTGATGGGCGCGGGTCGCCGAGCGGTGGGTCGCCAGAGTGACGTCACCGCCGCCGGCTTCTTCGCGCGAGTTCTGGCCCTGGCGGCCGAGGACGACTCCGCCCGTCTCGAGCCGCTGCTCGCGCTCGGGACGGCGCTCGTGCGCGGCGGCGAGACCTCGCAGGCGGAGAGGGCGCTGATCGAGCTACGCCGCCATGCCGCCGAGGACGACGATCCGCGGACCGACGCGGAGGTGCGGATCCTGGAGCTCAGCCTGCGCCGGCTCACCGACCCCGTGTGGTGGGCCGCGAACGGACGCTCCGGCGCCGCCGAGCTGACCGGGATTTTCCAGCAGCTGGGCGACGAACTGGGCGCCGCGAAGGCCTGGCATCTCCTGGGCAAGGCCCACTCCGACCGCGGGGAGCAGGCCGCGGCCCAGGAGGCCTTCGAGCACGCGCTGGAGTTCGCGCGCTCGGCGGGCGACGCGGGGGTCGAGGCGTGGATCCGCTACTGGCTGCTCCAGGCGGCCGTCTTCGGCCCCGCGCCGTGCGACCGCGTGATCGCCCGCGCCCGTGATGACCTCGATTGGGCCCGGGCGCACAACAACCGGGCCCTGGAGGGCTCGACCCTGGCACGAATGGGCGAGATGCTCTCCCGGGCGGGATACGTGAAGGAAGCGGTGGCGGCATTCGCCGAGGCGCGGACGACGTTCGAGGAGCTCGGCCAGCCCGCACACCTCGCCTACCTTCCGATCTCCACCGCTGCGGTCGAGCCGCTCGCCTCGGACCCGGCCGCCGCCGAACTCGAGCTGCGCGCCTCGCTGGAGCACTTCGAGTCGATCGGCGCCAAGCACATCGCGGCCACGGTGGGGCCGATGCTGGCGAGCGCGATCGTGCGCCGCGGGAGGGTGGACGAGGCACTCGAGCTGACGCAGATGGCCGAGGCGGTCGCCGCCCCCGACGATCTCGACGCGCAGGTGAAATGGCGGCTCGCGCGGGTCGACACGCTGCTCGCGACGGGCGAGCTGGCCGAGGCCGAGCGCCTCGCTCGCGAGGCGATCGCCGAGGCGGAGCCCAGCGACACCATCATCCTGCTCGCCGACTCGCTGGCCGCGCTCGGGGCGGTCATGCGGGCGGCTCGCGCTCCCGGCGAGGCGATCCCCGCGATCACCCGGGCCATCGAGCTCTACGAGGCCAAGGGCGACGTGGTCTCCGCCGGCCGCCAGCACACCGTCCTGCGCCTGCTCGAGGGCTCCGAGCGCCGGATCTAAAGGCCCGCGGCGGCGCGCGCCTCGTCGCGGTCCAGGTACGCGGTCATGCTCGCGAACAGGCCGTCGCGGAGCCGCCACACGTGATGGATCTCGAGCTCCAGCTCGTGGGCACTCGCCTTCCCCCGACCCCGCAGCACGACGCGCGCGTAGAGCGCTTCGGGACCCTCGGCGGTCTCGGAGACCTCGAAGTGGAACTCCTCCCAGAGCTGATCGAACCCGCGTACGTAGCGCGCGAACTCGGCACGGGTGTTGGATGCCTTCGGCCCGGGGATCTCCGGCGCTTCATGCCAGGAGAAGTCCTCCGTCATGCGCGCCAGCAGCGAGTCGAAGTCCTGGGAGTTGAAGTCCGCGTAGCCGGCGAGGGCCTTGTCGGTCATCGTGCTCACCGCGCCGATTATCGCGCGCGGGCGCTCGTCTACGCTGTGCGCTCGCCATGGGGGCACGGACATGGCATCGCAGGGGACTGACGGCGGCGCTTGCCGCCGTGGCTGCGCTTGCCGTGGGAGCGGTAAGCGCCGAGCCGCGCATATCGCCGTTCACCACTTCCGAGGCGCCGCTTCCCAACCGCATCTACGACCTCGGGGTGGCGTATGTGGACGACGATTCCGATCCCGACATCTTCACCAGCGCCCATAACAACCGCCAGATAGTGGCGATCGGCGACGGGAGCGGTGGCTTCGACGACCGGATCTCCGACCTCGACCTCGACCACGTCCCCGCGTTCCCGGGCCTCGAGGCGATCAACAACGCCCCGCCGCTGAGCGCCCCCGGCCTGTACGTCTTCTACAGGCCCGAAGGCCTGCGCCTGCTCGCGCACGACGTGAACGCCTCCGGCACGCTGCTCTCGCGGGGCTTCCGCAAGGTGGAGGAGGCGGGGGGCGCGAACGGCTCCCTGCGTCGGTTGGGCGGCGGCGACCTGCCCAGGTCCCAAGTGGACTTCACCGCGCCTCCCGGAGGGCAAATCGACGTGCGCATGACCCCGCTCTCGCTCCCGGTGCGGCTGCGCCTGGGGGGCAACGAAGTGTTCGTCGGCTCCCAGGCGGTGCCCACGGACAAGGGGAGCTTCGCGATCCAGGTGCGTGACCGCCACGGCATGGGCTGGGCTGACGCCGATTCGGACGGCGACACCGACGTCTTCATCGTTCGCGGCGGTCTGGCGGGCCGGATCAAGGGCCACGCCAACCTCGTCCAGGACCAGCTCATGCGGAACGTGGGCGCGAGGTTCGAGGACGTCACCGCGAGCAGCGGGGTGCGGAAGGGCAGGTGCCGCGCGCGCGTTTCGGCGCCGCTCGACGTCGACGGCGACGGGAGGACCGATCTCTCGGCCTCGTGCGTGGGCGGGCCCACTCGCCTCTTCCTGCGCCGGGGCTCGGAGTACGTCAACGCCTCCGGGGCGCTGAAGCGCGCGGGGGCGCGCGGCGCGGCGATCGAATGGGCCGACATCCGTGGGGGGGCGACGCCCGAGCTCCTGACCTTCGACGACGGCGGGCTGCGCCTCTTCGAGCGCCGAGCGGACGGCTCGTGGGCCAGGCGCCAGCGCCTTCTCGGCCTGCCGAGGGGCGAGATGCGAAGTGCCGCCACCGCCGATATCGACCGCGACGGGGACGCGGACGTGATGGTCTCCGCCCGCGACGGGCTGACGCTGCTGCGAAACCGGCGCGGGCGACTGACCGCCGAGCCGGCGGCCACCCTCGGCCTGCCGCCCGTCGTGGACGGGCCGATCGCGTGGATCGACCACCAAAACGACGGCCGGCTGGACCTCTTCGCGCCGCCGGGCGGCATTTACCAGGGAACGGCGGGCGGCTTTACGCCGACCGGGATACTCGCCACCGGGCCGGTGAACCAGGGCCGGACCGTCTGGATGGACGTCGAGGGCGACGGCGACCGCGACGGCATCCTCACGGGCCGCTCGGGCGGGGACCGAGTCCGGTCCCTCTACCGGAACAACCTGCTCCTCCACCACTGGCTCGAGGTCGACGTCGAGGGCAGGGGTGGCGCCCGCGACGCCCCCGGGGCGCGCGTGCGGGTCAAGTCGGCCGGCGTCGTGCAGACGGCATGGGTCGGCCAGAGCGACAGCTCCCGTTTCTCCGCGGGCGACGCTCGCCTTTACTTCGGTCTCGCCGACGCGACCAGCGTCGACCGCCTCACCGTGGAGTGGACCGACGGCGCCCGCAGGACGCTGCGCAACGTGCCCGACAACCAGCTACTGCGCGTCGAGCGCCCCTAGACCCGGCGGCGTGGCAGGGTTCGGGGGGCCATGCGCCTGGTCATGACTCTGCTCGTCCGCGACGAGGCCGACGTCGTTCGGGAGAACCTCGACTTCCATTTCTCGCAGGGCGTGGACTTCGCGATCGTCATGGACAACCGCAGCCGGGACGGCACCCGGGAGATCCTGAGCGAGTACGAGGCGCGCGGGCTGGTGCGGGTGATGGACGAGCCGGGCGTGTACAGCCAGGCGCGCTGGCTCACCCGGATGGCGAGGATCGCCGTGGAGGAGGAGGGCGCCGACTGGGTGCTGCCGAATGACGCCGACGAGTTCTGGCTTCCGTCAGGCGGCACGCTGAAGGAGGCGGTGGCGGGGCTGCCCTCCGACGTGGGCGGCGTGGCGTGCCCGCGGGTGACCTTCGTGCCGGTGCCCGAGGACGGACGGCCCTGGTGGGAGCGGATGACGCTTCGCCAGCGAGCCTCCGTCGACAAGCTGCACCTCCCCCTTCGCCCCAAGTGGATCCACCGGGCGCGGCCCGGGCTGGAGATCTCGATCGTCCACCGCCCGGCGTCGCCGGCCGCCGGGACGTCCGGCCGGCTGGGGTCGGTAGAGGTGCTGCACTTCCAGATGCGCACCTACGCTCAGTTCGAGCACGGGGTGATCGTCAGGGGCGGGACGCTGAAGGGCGCGGCCACGCCGAAGGAGCGCTTCAACCGCAACCGGCGGCGGGAGTACCGGCTCTGGCGCGAGGGACGACTGGAGGAGTACTACGCGCGGGAGGTCGCGGGCGAGCCGAGTGACGAGCTCGTCGAGGACACACGCCTTCGCGATCACCTGCGGGCGCTCGGCCCCCGGCCCGCGCCCCCGCCGCCCCGCGCGGATATCCGAACGGCGATCGCCCGGGCCAAGGCCACCCCTTTTCGCCTGCGCGCCGCGGTCCGGCGCGCCGGCTCCCGGCCGCCCGGCGACCCGGTGCCGTTCGTCGTCGGGGCGCCGCGCTCGGGCACGACGTTGCTGCGGGCGATGCTGGACGCCCACCCGCAGCTCGCGATCCCCGCCGAAACCCACTTCATCCCCATGCTGGTCCGCCGCTGGTGCAAGCTGGAGGCCGCCGGGGCCGGCTCGGACGAGCTGTGCCGCATGACCCTGGAGCTCATCGTCTCGCACCGCCGGTGGGCCGACCTGGGCCTCGACGCAGGCGCCTTGGCTGCCCACCTCGAGGCGATCCGGCCCCTGCGCCTGCCCGATGCCGTCCGCTGCGTGCACGTGGTCAAGGCGAGGGAGGCGGGAAAGCCGCGATGGGGCGACAGCACGCCCGGCTACTCGCGCCGGCTTGGATTGATCCGGGGGGTCGTCTCCGAGGCGCGCTTCATCCATGTGATCCGCGACGGACGGGACCTGACGCTGCCCCCTGCGGGTCTAGGGTCGGGACCGAGGAGCGTCGAGGACGCGGCCAGGCTCTGGCGGCAGCGAACTATGGGCGCGCGCCGGAAGGCCGCTCGCCTGCCGCCCCACTGCTACACGGAGGTTCGCTATGAGGCCCTCGTATCTGACCCGCGTCCCGCGCTCGGCCGGCTCTCCCGGTTTCTGGATCTGCCTTTCGACGAGGCGATGCTGGGCCACGAAGCGGAGCCTGCGGAGCGGTGGCGCACCGAGATGGAGCCCGCCGACGCGCGCGTCTTCGAGGGGAGCGCCGGTGGGCTACTGGAGGAGCTCGGGTACGAGCTCGCCGGCGCCTAGCGTCGCCGAGATCTGAGCCGCGAGGCCGTCGCGCAGGCCCGTCCGCGGTGCGAACCCCAGCTCAGCCCGGGCGAGGGAGACATCGGCGGCGGTGCGCTCGAGGTCGCCGGCGGCGGCGGGAAGGTGCAGCACGCTCGCGGGACGACCCGCCAGCTCGGAGATCAGCTCGAGCACCTCCAGCACGCGCGCCCGCGAGCCGCCGCCGACGTTGTAGACGCCGCCGGCCCCGCCGCGCTCGCCGGCCGCGATTGTCGCCGCGACCGCGTCGCCGACGAACGTGAACTCCCGCTCCTGGGTCCCGTCGCCGTATATCTCCACCGCGTGTCCTTCCAGGGCCGCGGCGATGAACCGCGAGAAGGCCATGTCCGGGCGCTGCCCCGGCCCGTAGACGGTGAAGTAGCGGAGCACGAGGGCGGGGACGCCGCGGTCCGCGTAGAGCCGGCAGAGCCGTTCGCCCGCGAGCTTCGTGATGCCGTATGGCGAGACCGGGCTGGGCTCGAGCGATTCGTCGGTCGGGTAGCGCTCGGCGTTTCCGTACACCGAGGAGGACGACGCGAAGACGAACCGGCGCAGATCGCTCTCGCTGGCCGCCTCCAGCAGGCGCTGGGTGGCGGTGACGTTGTCGCGAAGGTAGACCTCGAACTCGTCCCCCCAACCGCCGCGGGCCCCCGGCTGCGCCGCCAGGTGATAGACGACGTCGGCGCCGGCGAGAACGCTCCGAAGGTCGAGGTCGTTGAGGTCGCCCTCGATCAGCTCGAACCGCGCCGAGCGCGCGAGCCGCTCGATCCGCGCACGCTTCAGGGCCGGGTCGTAGTAGTCGGAGATCCGGTCGATCCCCGCCACCTTGCCCCCGGCCTCGAGAAGCTCTTCGGCGAGCCGCGAGCCGATGAAGCCCGCGGCCCCGGTGACGACGGCGCGCATGAGGCGCGGAAGGGTACTGCCCTAGGCGGGGATGCGCGTGCTCTTTGCCTCGAAGACCAGGCCGCCGTCCCGGGCGTCGACCGTGACCACTTCGCCTTCGGCGAACTCGCCCTCGAGCAGGCTCAGGGCGAGGCGGTCCAC
>JBPCKC010000061.1:0-5401 GCA_051004675.1 Solirubrobacterales bacterium | reverse complement strand
GACGGATCCTGAGAAGGCGCGCGGACGCCCCCGGCCATGGCCGGGGGCGTCGTCTTTCAAGAAGCAGCTATGGAAGTCGGGGGTGTCTCGACTACTTGGGGTTAGTCCGGGCTAGCGGCTGGTCGCGGCGGCTCCGAGCGCCCGCACCATCTCCGGCGACAGCTCGCCGGCGTAGACCGGCGAGGCGCCGCCGGTGAGAGTCAGGTCGAGCTCATCGCCGATCTCCACCGTCAGCTCGCCGCCGTCGAGGCTGACCGTGATCGGGCTCGCCGCCCCGCGTAGGTGCGCCGCCACCGCGGCGCCGCTCGCGCCGGTCCCGGAGGAGAGGGTCTCTCCCACCCCGCGCTCGAAGATCCGGGCCCGGACCGTCGAGCCGTCGGCCCGCCAGAACGAGACGTTGGTCCGGTTGGGAAAGAGCTCCGTGTTGCCCTCGATACCGGGCCCGATCTCGTCCAGGCTGAGCTCCTCGAGGCCCTCGTCGACCTCGATCGCGCACTGCGGGTTGCCCACGTTCACGTGCTGGAAGCCCCACTCACGGCCGGCGAAGGACACCGTGCCGGTCCCGTCCTCGGGGCCTCCCGCGTAGTCGCCCGAGCGCAGGGCCGCCCGGCCGATCGCCATCGACGCCGTCCCGGGGCCGGTGATGGTCGCCGTCGCCTCGCCGGCCTTCGTGAGGATCGTGAAGGTCTCGTCGTCGGTCCACCCGTGCGAGCGCAGATAGAGCACAGCCTCGCGGGCGCCGTTGCCCGACAGCTCTGCCTCCGAACCGTCCGGGTTGAAGATGCGCAGCTCCGCCACGTGGCTCGGCTCGCTGGTCGGGCTCAGCAGCAGGATCCCATCGGAGCCCACCCCGAGATGCGGCTCGCAGATGTGCCGGATCCGGGTCGGCGTGAGCTCCCACGGCAGCTCGTCGTGCTCCACGATCACGTAGTCGTTGCCGAGGGCCTGCCACTTCTCGAAGCGCATGCGGGCGCGAGTATCTCAGGCGCCGCGAATCGACCCCCCCGCGGCGATCTGCTCCGCGACGTCGCGGTCTGAGCGTCCCGCTCGCTCCAGGGTTTCCACCCCCTGCATCTTTCGCATCCAGGTGAGCTGACGGCGCGCGAAGGCTCGCTGCGCCGCCTTCAAGCGATCGACGTCACCGGCGATGAGCTCCTCGAACCCGATGGCGGCGCGCGCGGTGCGTGAGGCGCCCGCCGCGGCCGCGCGGGCGACCTCGTCGGCGGCTCCGGCCCGGACCATCGCATCGACCCGTGCATCGATCGCGCGCGCCAGCTCGTCGCGCTCGGTGGTTAAGCCGACCAGGCGGGTGGGGCGCCGCAGCCCGTCGGCGCTCCACAGTCCCTCGCTGGAGCGGTGCGGGTAGATCCCCAGGCGCTGGAGCTCGGTGAGGCGCGAGATCCGCTTGGCGTCGTTGGGGTGAACCCCCGCCGCGAGGTCGTCATCGAGCTCGGCGTGCAGGGCCGCGGCGCCACGGTGCTCGAGGTCGGCCTCGACCGCGTCGCGCACCGCGGCGGGAACGGGGGGGCGCATCTCGAGCTCCGCGAGCGCCGCCCTCAGGTAGAGGCCCGTACCGCCGACCACGATCGGCCGGCGGCCCGCCTCCAGGAGGGCGTCGATCTCGGCATGGGCGAGCCGCGCGTAGCGTCCTGCGCTGAACTCCTCGGATACCGGCACGAACGAGAGCAGCCGGTGCTCCAAGCGCTCTCGCTCGCCGTCGCTCGCCGCGCCGCTCAGCAACTCGAGACCCTCGTAGACCTGGATCGAGTCGCAGTTGACCGCAACCGGGTCCTCCCCCCGCTCACGCAGGAGCTCCGCCAGCTCGATTGCAACGGCGGTCTTGCCCACGGCGGTGGGGCCGAAGATGGCGAGGACCTCCATTGGCCCCAGCCCGTGCTAGGCGACGCGGCTGAGGAGCCGCTCGTGGCCGCTCAGGGTCTGGGAGGTGGCCGAGTCGATCTCGACCTGCACCAGCTCCCCGGGCTTAGCCGTCCCGTCGAAGTTGACGGTCTTGCTGTGGCGGATCCGCCCGCGCACGCGGGAGGGGTCGGTGCGGCTCGGCCCCTCGGCGAGGACCTCCATCGTTCGCCCGACAAAGCGCTGGGCCCGCTCGCGGGCGTGGCGCTGGACCAGCTCGACGAGGCGCTCCATCCGCTCGACCTTCACCAGATGCGGAAGCTGGTCGGGCAGGCCGGCGGCCTCGGTGCCCCGGCGCGGGGAGAAGATGAAGGTGAAGGCGCCGTCGTATCCGACCTGGTCCACTACCTCGAGCGTCTCGGCGAAGTCGGCCTCGGTCTCGCCGGGGAACCCGACGATGATGTCGGTGGTGAGCGCGCAGTCCGGCACGTGCTCGCGAATCTGGGCCACGCGATCCAGGTAGCGCGCGCGGTTGTAGGTGCGGCGCATGCGCTTCAACACCGCGCTCGAGCCCGCTTGGAGGGGAAGGTGGATGTGCTCGCAGAGCGCCGGCAGCTCGGCGTGGGCGCGGATCACGTCCTCGCGCATGTCCTTCGGGTGCGGGCTCGTGTAGCGGATGCGCTGGATGCCCTGGACGGCGTCGATCTGCGTCAGCAGCTCGGAGAAGCGGATGCGCTCGGCGAGCGGCAGGTCGCGGCCGTAGGAGTTCACGTTCTGCCCGAGCAGGGTCACCTCCAAAACTCCATCGGCGGCGAGCCGCTCGACCTCGGCGATCAGCTCGCCCGGCGCCCGCGACTGCTCACGTCCGCGCGTGGAGGGCAAGATGCAGTACGAGCAGGCGCAGTTGCAGCCCTGGGAGATCTGCACCCAGCCCTGGAACTCGCGAGCGCGCTGGGCCGGCAGATGGCCGGCGAAGCCCTCGAACTCGAAGTAGCCCTGCGCGGTGAGCGAATCGGAGTTCAGGAACTCCGCCAGACGGTGGATCTGGCCCGGGCCGAAGGCAACGTCGACGAACGGGAACCGCTCGAAGACCTCGTCCTTGACGGACTGCGCCCAGCAGCCGCCCACCCCCACCACACGCTCGGGGTTCTCCGACTTCAGGCGCTTGGCCTCGCCCAGATGGGCGATGAACCGGCTGTCCGCCGACTCGCGAATCGAGCAGGTGTTGAAGAGGATCAGGTCGGCTTGCGATCGTTCCTCGCACTCGCTGTAGCCGAGGGAGGTGAGCATGCCCTTCATCCGCTCGGAGTCGTGCTCGTTCATCTGGCACCCGAAGGTGGTCACGTGAAACGCCTTGCCGCTCACGGCGCCGCTCAGCTCTTGGAGCCGACGCTATCGGCGATGTAGGCGACGAGCGCCTCCAGCTCCTCGGCGCTCAGCTCGGTCCCGAAGTCGTCGGGCATGACCCCGCCCGGGAAGCCCTCGACGATCTCCTTCTCGGGATCGACGATCGCCTCCTCGACGTACGCGGCGTCTTCGCCCTTCAGCTCCACGTCGAGATCGGGTCCGATTGTGCCGGTCGAGCCGGAGGCCTCGAGGATGTGGCAGCCCGCGCAGCCCTGGGCGTCGAACAGCGCGGCGCCCTCGGCCGAGGCGGTCTCGGGCCCTCCCCCCTCGGCGAGCTCGGTCTCGCCCTCCTCCTCGGTTCGCGCCTGCTCGGTCGCCTCGAGCATCTCAGTCATCACGTCGGCGGGCGAGGGCTCCTCGCCCGACGCCCGCAGCTCGTTGCGGTGATCCTGCTCCTCCTCCCCGCCCTGCCAGGCGAACACCGCCGTCGCTCCGATGAGGGCCGCGAATACGCCGATGCAGGCAAGGAGGATGCCCTTGCTGGGCGGAAAGTCCTCGAGCTTTACCCCGGCGAACGAGATCACGAGGGCCAGGGCCGTGAGGGCCAGGCCGAGGATGATGAAGACCGTCTGCGTATCCATCTGCGGCCGCGATCCTATCGAGGCGGGCCGGCGCCCCGGGAGCTCCGTCGCCTGCGGCGGGCCGGCGCCCCGGGAGCTCCGGCGCCCGCGACGCCTGCTCGGGCGCCCGGGGAATCCAGCCCCGGCGCCTTCAGGAGGCGTACGAGGTGGCCCGGGACTCCCTCACGACCGTGATCTTGACGCGTCCGGGGTAGTCCATCTCCTTCTGCACGGCGGCCGCGGTCTCGTGCGCGATCAATGCCGCCCGCTCGTCGTCGACCTCGCCCGGGTCCACGATCACCCGCACCTCGCGCCCGGCGCGCATGGCGAAGACACGCTCGACGCCGTGATGCCGCTGGGCGATCTCCTCGAGGTCGCGCAGGCGGGTGACGTACTCCTCCAGCGAGTCGCCGCGCGCCCCCGGGCGGGCCCCGGAGAGGGCGTCGGCGGCCTGGACGAGGACGGCCTCGACGGTGCGCGGCTCGACCTCGTTGTGGTGGGCCTCCATGGCGTGCGCCACCGCCTCCTCCTCGCCGTGGCGCCGCGCGATCCGGCCGCCGACGAGCGCGTGGGGGCCCTCGACCTCATGGCTAACGGCCTTGCCGATGTCGTGGAGCAGCGCCGCGCGACGGGCGGTGTCGACCGACACGCCGAGCTCGCCGGCCATCAGCGCCGCCAGATTCGCGCATTCCACGAGGTGATCCAGCACGTTTTGGCCATAGCTCGTGCGGTAGCGAAGGCGGCCCAGCAGGCTGACCAGCTCGGGAGCGAGGCCGAGGACGTGGGCTTCGAGGGCCGCCGCCTCCCCCTCCTCGACGATGCGCGTCTCGATCTCGCCCTTGGCGGCCTCGTAGGTCTCCTCGATCAGCGCCGGGTGGATGCGCCCGTCGGCGATCAGCCGCTCGAGCGTGATCCTCGCGATCTCGCGGCGAACGCCGTCAAAGCTCGAGAGCACAACCGCCAAGGGGGTCTCATCGATGATCACGTCGACGCCGGTCACGGCCTCGAGCGCCCTTATATTCCGCCCCTCACGGCCGATGATCCGGCCCTTCATCTCGTCGCTCGGCAGCTCCACCAAGCGCGTGGTGGACTCGCTGGCGTGCGTGGCGGCCAGGCGCTGCATGGCCGTCGAGAGGATGCTTCGCGCGCGCCGCTCCGCTTCGCGCTTGGTCTCCTCCTCGATCGCCCGCAGGCGGAGGCCGGCCTGGTGGCGGGCCTCCTTCTCCACCTCCGCCACGAGAGCTTGCCTTGCCTGGGCGGCCGTGAGGCTGGAGATGCGCTCCAGCTCGCGCCGCTGGACTCGCTTGGCGCGCTTCAGTTCCTCCACCTCGCGGGCGAGGTTGCGCTCGCGATCCTCCAGGGCCTGGGCGCGGCGCCCCAGGTCCGCTTTTTGGAGCTCCATCGACTCGGAGGTTCGGAGCGCTCGTTCCTCCATCCGCGCGATCTCCTCGCGCCGCGCCCGCAGCTCGTCCGCGGCCCCGGCGGCGGGGACGGGGGCGGCGCTGGGATCCGGTGGCGGGAAGGCGTTGTCGTCATCGGCGTCCCTATACCGCCACCGAATCCCACGAGCGCCTGGT
>JBPCKC010000060.1:0-13572 GCA_051004675.1 Solirubrobacterales bacterium | reverse complement strand
CGCACGGTGCCGAGCTGGGCGTGGACGGGGGACGAGGCCCGTACCAGGAGGTACGGGCGAGGAGCCCGGGCGCGATCCAGCGACGGCATCCGTGCGTCATCCGCGTGCGTGGGGATCACGGAATTGTTCATCTAGGCGCCCCACCGCCGCCGCCGGCGCAGCAGCCGGCCGGCGAGCGCGTCCGCGCCCCGAGCCGGGCGGGACCGCCGCCACGGCACGTATCGCGGCGAGCTCTTCAAAGCGAAGATCCAGCGGCGATCGCCAGGGTGGACCGTCGTCCGCTCCAGCGCCATCCTGCCGTGTCCCTTGCCGAGTCCGAATCCGGCCTGGAAGCCCGCCGCCGCGACCGCGGCGCGAGCATCCGGCGAGCTGGCGCCGAACGGGTAGGCGAAGAAGCGCGGTCGCCGGCCGAGCAGGTCCTCCAGGATCCGCGCCGAGGTGTCGACGTCCGCGCGCACGGCCACCGGGTCCGCGCGCCCGAGATCGATGTGCGCGTGTCCGTGACTCGCGATCTCCAAACCGGCCGCCGCGAGCTCGACCAGCTGCTCCCCGGTCATGATGCGAAGCGACGCCGGCGCGCCGGCGTCCCAGCGGTTTCGGTCTCCGATCCAGGCGGTCGGCACGAACACGGTGGCGGGAAGCCCGAGGCGCCGCAGCACGGGGACCGCCTCGGTGAGGAGCCCCTCGTACGCATCGTCGAAAGTAATCGCCACCCCGCCCTCGCCGGCCACCGCCAGCTCCAGCGGCACGACCCTCCGGCGTCGCGCGAGGAAAGCCATCTGCGCCTCGAAGGCGGCGGGGGAAACGAACGCGCTGTACAGCGGGGCGCCGCGGGGGGCCGACCCGATCGCATGGTAGGTCAGGACCGCAGGCTCGTTTTGCATGACCAAACGCAATCCTATGGGGCGATGACGTCGCCGGGCCCGCTCGAATACTCCGTGGTCGTACCGACACTCGGGGAGCGCGAAACCCTTTCTCGCTGCCTGGACTGCCTCGCGGCCCAGACCCGCCCACCGGCCGAGGTGGTCGTCGTCGCGGCCGAGGGCGCGCCGGTGGACACGCGCGAAGGCGTCCGGATAGCGCACTCCCCGGCCTCGACCTCCGGCCAGCGCAATGCCGGCGCCCGCCTTGTCTCGACCCCGGTCGTGCTGTTCGTGGACGACGACGTGCTCCTGGAGCCCGACTTCGGCGACGTGATGATGGGCACCTGGGAACGGCTCGGGGCCGAGAGCCTGGCCGGCGTGATGGGAACGATCATCAACGACCCGTGGGAGCTGCGTTTCTCGCGGCGGCTAGTGCGGGCGGCGCTCGGACAGTCGCACGTCACCTTCCGGCGGGGGCGGCATACGCACCTGATGGCCTCGGGCAACGTCGCCTTCGTGCCGGACCCCGGCGACGACGAGGACGTCGGGTTCGCAGGTACGGCCTGCGTGTCCTACCGTCGCGACCTGTTCCTCGACGAGCCCTTCGACGAGTCCCTGCCCGGCTACGTGCTCGGCGAGGACCTCGACCTGTCGGCGCGACTGGCGCGGCGCGGTCGACTGATCCAGACCCCGCGGGCGCGCGCCCGGCATCTGGAGGTCGGAGTGAAGGGTGACGACGAGACCTCGGGGGCTCATCTGCGCGGCCGGCTTTACGCCCTCTACCGCGGCCGGCACCGCGCCCCGGGCATACGGGGACGCCTGGCGTGGGAATGGGCCAACCTCGGCGAGCTCGGGATCCTCGCTGCGAAGTCCATGCGGCGAGGTGATCTCCGGCTTGCAGCCGCGTTCTGGGCCGGGCTTCGGGAGGCCCGCGCGCAGCTGCGCTCGGAGGGCACGCGGGGGGAGTCGCCGTGAAGCTGACCTACAGCGTCGTGATCCCCACGAAGGACCGTTCAGAACTCCTGCGAGGCGCGCTGACGGGGATCGCGGCCCAGACCCGCCGCCCGGAGCGGATCGTCGTCGTCGACGCCAGCGATCCGCCCGTAGCGCTCGGCGGCGAGTTGCCCGATGCGGCCCGAGCCGCCGGAGTCGAGCTGCTGGTGATCCACGCGCCGGCGTCCACCGCGGGTCAGCGCAATCGCGGGATCGAGCGAGTGGAGACCCCGATCACGCTGCTTCTCGACGACGACGTATCGCTCGAGCCGGAATACGTCGAGACCCTGCTCGGGCGGTGGGAGCGCGACGGGGAGGAGGCGTTCGGCGCGATCGTCGGGGTGCCCGGGCAGATGCCGCGACAGGGGCCGCTGGCTCGGGTCATGCGGCGACTCTTCATGCTCCACTACCAGGCGCAGCGCGGTGAGGCGACCTCGTTCCGGCGGTCGCGAAAGCTCCGCATGGTGCTGAACCCGAGCCACGCGGTCGTGGTGCCCGCCTGCGGGGCGGGCTACGGGCTGTTCAGGACCGATCTCCTGCGCCGCCATCCCTTCGACGAGCGATTTCCCGGATACGCGCCGGGCGAGGACTTGGACATGAGCTCCCGCCTGGCAGCTGACGCGCCGATTCTCGCGGTGCCTTCCGTGCGCTACCTCCACGCCTGGGACCCCCGAGAGCGCAAGGCACCTGGCCGCTGGCACCGGCGCGGCCGGTGCGAGACCTACTTTCGGCTCCGGCATCTCGATTCGTCGCCCGTCAGCCGGGCCGCCTTCGGGCTCTCGCTGGTCGCCGAGACCGCCGTGGCCGCGGCGGAGTCGCTGCGCGAGCGCGATCGGCGCCATGTCGCCGGGTTCGTCCGCGGGGTAGCGGAAGCGCTGCGTGAGCACCGTCGGGGATCGTGATCCAGCCGCGGAGCCCCTCCACGGCGAGGGAGGGGCGCGGTGAGGATTGCGCCCGCTGTCGCTACGGCGCCTCGGTCGCCTCGGTCGTCTCGGTCGTGGTCGTGGTGCTGGTGGTCGTCTCGGTGAGGGTCGTCGTCTCCGGCGGCGTGGTCTCGGTGCTCGTCTCGGTCTGAGTTTCCGTCGAGGCCGACTCCGTCACGGTCTTCTTGCCGCGCTTGTCGCCGTCGTCTCCCGACGCCACGACGGCGAGGGCGGCGCCGAGGCCGATGGCGATCGCGACGAGCAGGGCAAGGAGCGCCTTGGTCGAGCCGCCCATGCCAGGGTCCGACGGCGGCTGCGCGTAGCTCTGCTGCCCGTACGCGCGTTGGTCGTAATCGGGCGGCTGGCCGCCGCCCCCCTGGCCCATGTGACGCGTCGGATCCTCGTGCATGGTGCGAGTCTATGAACCCGCCCGGCGCGAGCGGGCGGTCACTCCTCGGGTTTCTTCTTCGGGGGCTTGGGCTCGCCGTCCTGGCCAGGCGGGGCCGCCTCGGTGACGGTCTCCGTCTCGGTGACGGTGTCTGTCGTCTCGGCGGTGGTCTTCGTGTTCGTCGTGGTCGTGACGACCTCGGTGACGACGGTGGTGGTCGTGGGCTTCAGCGTCTTCGTCGAGACCGCGGTCTGGGTGGTCGTCACCTCGCGCGGGCCCCGCGCCGCCAGCACGGCGGTCGCGGCGCCGAGTCCGAGGGACAGTGCGGCGAGGCCGATCAGCGCGATGCGCTTCAGCTGCTCCCGCCGCGCGTCCGGCGGCTCCGGAGGCTCCGGAGGCTGGTATTCAGGCGAGGCACTCATCGAGGATCCCGATAGCCCTACCCACTTCGGCCTCGCCAATCACAAGCGGGGGCAGAAACCGCAGCATCCCGGGGCCCGGCACGTTCAGGACCAGTCCCGCGTGAAGGCAGCGGGCCCCCACGTCGCCCGCGTCGAGGCCGTCGGCGAGCGTGGCGCCCACCATCAGGCCCCTCCCCCGCACCTCGCCGATGCCCTCCAGCGCCCGGAGCGCATCGGCGAAGTGGCCCCCGAGCTCGCGGACGGAACGAAGCACGCCGGCGTCGTCTACTACCGCGAGCGCGGCCAGCGCCGCCGCGGCGGTCACAGGCCCGCCGGCGAAGGTCGAACCGTGGTCGCCCGGCTGGAGGACCTCGCTCAGCTCAGGGGCCACCACGCAGGCGCCCACGGGGAGGCCGCCGCCCAGCGCCTTCGCCGCCGTCATCACGTCGGGGCGCACGGCGAGCTGCTCGTAGGCCCAGAGGGATCCGGTCCTGCCCATTCCCGTCTGCACCTCGTCGAACGCGAGCAATGCGCCGGCCTCGTCGCAGGCCTCGCGCGCCGCGAGCAGGACCTCGTCGGCGATCGGGAAGATTCCCGCCTCGCCCTGGACCGGCTCGAGGAGGACCGCGGCGGTGGAGGGACCCACCGCTTGGCGCAGGGCTGCGGGATCGTCGCGCGGGACCGCCACGAAGCCCTGCGGCAGCGGACCGAACAGGTCCTCGCGAGCCAGCTTCTCCGTCGCCGCAAGAGCGCCGAGCGTACGGCCATGGAAGCCGTGCTCCAAGACCACTACCTCCGGGCGCTCGATCCCGCGCGCGTGCGCGTGCTTTCGCACCAGCTTGAGCGCGCACTCGGTCGCCTCGGCCCCTGAGTTGCACAGGAACGCGGCGCCCCCCAGGCTCGACTCCACAAGGCGCTCGCACAGCCGCATCGCCGGCTCGGAGTAGTAGAAGTTGGACCCCCCTCCGAACGTCGCGACCTGGTCGCGAACCGCCGCGACGATCGCCGGGTGGCAATGCCCCGCGTTGTGGACCGACAGCCCGGCGAAGAAGTCCAGGTACTCCTTGCCCTCGGAGTCCCAGAGCCTCGCGGCCTCGCCTCGCACGAACTCCACCGGAGCGCGTGCGTAGGTGGACATCGCGTAGCGCGCCTCGAGGGCTTGCAGGCTGGCGAGGGAGCCGGCGTTCACTCGGTGACCATGGTGCCGATGCCCGCGTCGGTGAAAAGCTCGAGCAGCAACGAGTGGGGACGCCGGCCGTCGACGATGTGGGCCGAGTCCACCCCGCCCCGGATCGCCTCCACGCAGGCCTCGAGCTTGGGACGCATCCCGCCCGCGACGCTGGAGAGCTTGGAGGAGACCTCGTCAACGGTCGCGTTGGTGACCAGTGACTCCGGCTTGGCGGGGTCGGCGAGCCAGCCCGTCACATCGGTGAGGAAGACGGCCTTCTGGGCGACCAGCGCGGCGGCCACCTTGCCCGCGGCGGTGTCGGCGTTCACGTTGTAGGAGTTGCCTTCGCGGTCGGCGCCGGCGGAGGCGATCACCGGGATGTAGTCCTCGGCGATGTGGTTGAGCACGTCGACGTCAACGCGTTCGATGTCGCCGACGAAGCCGACGTCCTCGGACTTCGCGTGCGGGCCGATCTCGAACAGGCCCCCGTCCTCGCCCGAGAGGCCCACCGCCGGCTGACCGTGGCGGTTGAGACGAGCGACGATGTCGGCGTTCACCTTTCCCCGCAGGACCATCTTCGCCACCTCCACGGTCGCCGGGTCGGACACCCGCACGCCCTCGTGGAATCTAACCTCCATGCCGAGGCGCTCCATGTAGGACGTGATGTCCGGGCCGCCGCCGTGCACGACTACCGGGTTCAAGCCGACGTACTTGAGCAGCACGACGTCGGTGGCGAAGTCCTCGCGCAGCGGCTCCTCGCGCATGGCGGCGCCCCCGTACTTGATCACGACGGTCCTGCCGTGGAATTCCTTGATGTAGGGCAAGGCCTCCAGCAGGGTCTCGACGCGCGCCTCGGTGGCGTTCTGCGCGGTGGGATCGGCGCTCATGTCGAGTACTCCGCGTTCAGCTCCACGTAGTCCTTCGTGAGGTCGCAGAAGTACACGTGGGCCCGCTCGGTGCCGCGGCCCAGGCGCAGGCTGATCTCGGCCTCGGCGACGTCGGCGCCCAACTCGGATGCGTCGATCTCGCCGGGGCCAAGCTCGGCGAGCTCCTCGCCCGCGAGCGCCTGGCCGGCCGCCTGGGCGATCCGACCCCAGTTCGGGTCGCGTCCCAGCAGGGCGGTCTTAACCAGCGGCGAGTTCGCGATCGCGCGCGCCACCTGCTCGGCCTCCGCCGGCGATCCCGCCTCGAGGACCTCGATCCTGGCCGTGCGGGAGGCGCCCTCGCCGTCGGCGACGATCTCGAGCGCGAGCTGGAGCAGGGCCGCCTCCAAAAGCCCGGCCGGGAGCGGCCGCTGGGCAGCGCCGCTCGCCTGCAGGAGCACGGTGTCGTTGGTGCTCATCTGCCCGTCCACAGTGATCCGCTCGAACGAGCCGGCGACCGCGGCGCGCAGCGTCGGCTCGGGGTCGCTTATGAGGGCATCCGTCTGCACGAAGCACAGCATGGTCGCGTACCCGGGCTCGATCATCCCCGCCCCCTTGGCCTGCGCGGAGAGCGTGACGCCGTCGAGGGCGAGAGTGCACGACTTGCGCGAGCGGTCGGTGGTCATTATCGCGTCCGAGAAGGCGTCCCCCCCGCCGGCGGCGAGCTCGCCCGCGGCCCGTCCGATCCCCGCGAGAACGTCCGCGACGGGCAGGGGGACGCCGATCTTGCCGGTCTCGGCAACGGCGACCGTGCGGCGCTCGTGCGCGAGGGCCTCGGCGGCCGCGTCGCGCATCGCGAGCGCGTCGCGGTAGCCCTGCTCGCCAGTCGCGGCGTTGGCGTTGCCCGAGTTGACGACGGCTGCGCGGATCGCGCCCGCCTCGCACTGCTCGCGGCAGACCCGGACGGGCGCTGCCGCGGCTGCGTTTCGGGTGAGGAGCAGGGCGGACGTCACCGAGTCCGCGTCGCAGGTGACGATTCCCACGTCGGTCGCCCCGCCGCCCTTGAGGCCGCAGGCGGCCCCGCCGGCCCGAAATCCGGGCGCGAGGGTGGCGGCGTCGAGCTCGTCGACACCTTCCGGCGCGCTCACCCACCGCGAGCGCAGGAATGGGCCGCCGCCCCCCGTGTGGTCAGCCACTGCGGCGTCGGCGCCCAGGCTCATCCCAGGCCCTGCGTCTCGTCGAGGCCCAGCATCAGGTTCAGGTTCTGCACGGCCTGGCCGGATGCGCCCTTCCAGAGGTTGTCGATCGCGCAGAAGACAAGGACCCTGCCGGATCCCGCGTCGAGCGAGACATGGACGTCCGCCCGGTTGGTCTCGCGTACGTCCCCGACCCCCGGCGGAACATCCGTGACGTCCACGAAGGGCTCCTCGGCATAGGCGCCGGCGTAGAGGTCGACCAACTCGGCGGGCTCGATCGGCCGCGTCGGCGTCACGTAACAGCTCGCCAGCAGGCCCTGCTCGACCGGCAACAAGTGCGGCACGAACGACGCGGGCCCGCGGGCGCCCATCGCCGCGAGCTCCTGCTCGATCTCCGGTCCGTGACGATGCCCGGCGGTGCCGTAGGGCCGGAAGTCGTGCGTGATCCGGTCGGGGTCCACGGCGCCCCTGCCGGCGCCCGAGTACCCGGACTTGGCATCGATCACGACCTCCGCGCAGAGCCCTGCCCGCGCCAGGGGAGCGAGGGCGAGGAGCGCTGCCGTCGGGTAGCAGCCGGGGTTCGCCACCAGCGTCGCCTCCGCGATCCTGTCGCGATCGAGCTCGGTCATGCCGTAGACGGCCTCGCCGATGAGGTGCGGGGCGTCGTGGGCGCCGTACCAGCGCTCGTAGGTGGCGAGGTCGCGCAGGCGCAGGTCGGCGGAGAGGTCCACGACCTTTACCCCGCGCTCGTGCAGCTCGGCGGCGAGGTGGGCGGCGGCGCCGTGCGGCAGGGCCACGATCGCGGCCTCGACGCCGTCGAGCGCGCGCAGGTCCGGTGCGCTCAGCTCGATCGGCACCCCGCGGGCGGGATCGACTTCGTCGAGGCGCTTACCCGCCTCCGAGCGCGAAGTCGCGGCAACGAGCTCTAGCGAGGGGTGCTCCCAGACCAGCCTCGCGGCAAGCGCGCCCGTGTACCCCGTGGCGCCGGCCACGAGCACAGGCGCCGGCCTGGCGGCGGCCAGGGGCTGTGCCTGAGCGTGTGTGGCGGCCTCATTCACGAAGCGTGCCCCCGATTCGCTCGAGTTCGACCCGGATCGCGTCGCGGCGCTCGGCCACGTCGGAATCGGTCAGGGTCCGGTCGGGTGCCCCGAACTCGAGCCGCAGCGCAAGACTCTTGCGCCCCTCCGCCAGCTGGTCTCCGTGGTAGAGGTCGAACACCCGGGCGGAGCGCAGGAGCGCGCCCCCACCCCGCAGGACGCTCGCGCGCACGGCCTCGGCCGGCACCTCCTCGGCGACGACGACAGCCAGGTCTTGAAGGACCGCCGGGAAGCTGGTCACGTCCTCGTAGCGCTCGATCCCGGCGCGGGAGGCAAAGACCAGCTCGGCCAGCCCGATCTCGAACGCCGTCGCGCCGGGGAGGTCCCACTCGGTCGCCAGTGCAGGGTGAAGCTCACCCAGCCAGCCCGCCTCGGCCTCGCCGGCGAACACCGTCGCGGCGCGTCCCGGGTGCAGGAAGGGCTGCGTCGTGGGCTCGAAGCGGACCGGCGCCGCGATGCGCGCGCCGAGGGCCTCGACGACGCCCTTCGCCGCGAAGAACCCCTCCGCCGCCTCGCCCCCGGTCCAACTCGCCGCGCGCAGCGCCCCCACGGCCAGCCCTCCAAGGCGGTGGGGCTCGGCGACCGGAGCTGAGAGATCGCCCGCGAACCGGCCGGCGAGGGGCCCGCCCTCAGGCGGCGCAGGGTCATGCAGATACACACGGCCGGACTCGAAGAGGGCGACCCGCTCGGCGCCGCGAGCCAGGTTGTGCCGGGCGGCGTCGAGCAGCCCGCCAACCAGCAGGGTGCGCATCGCCGAGCCGTCCTCTGAGAGGGGGTTCCCGATCGTCATCGCAGGGCGTCGCGGATCGTCCGCAGGCAAGCGCAGCAGGTCGGCGATGGCAGGCGAGGTGAAATGCCAGGACACGATCTCGTCGAAGCCGAGATCGGACAGCACGTCCTCGGCCCTGCGGCGAAGGAGCTGGTCGCGGTCCAGGCGGCCCACCCGCTCCCGTGCTGCGGGCAGGGTCCGCGGCAGGCGGTCGAAGCCCTCCAGGCGCCCGACCTCCTCGATCAGGTCGGCCTCCCTGGTGACGTCGTAGTGGCGATGCAGCGGAACCGTCGCGTCGAGGTCGGCCGCCCCCACGGCCTCGACCCCGAACTCCAGGCGCTCGAGGTGCCCGGTCGCCCGCTCGCGCGGCACCTCGACGCCCAGCAGTGACTCCAGGCGGGCGCCGCTCAAGGAGACCACATGCGCGGCGGGGATCTCGGCGGCCACGTCGATCGTGCCGGGGGCCATCGAGGCCCCGGTCAGCTCGAGCATGAGCCTCGACGCCACGCGCTGGGCCCAGATCGTCGTCTCGGGATGAAGCTGCTTCTCGAAGCGGGTGGAGGCCTCCGAGCGCAGCCCGAGGAAACCCGACGTGCGCAGGATGTTGACGCCGTCCCAGTTCGCCACCTCCAAGAGGACGCTCGTGGTTTCCCCGGAGACCTCCGAGACCTGCCCACCCATGATCCCGGCGATGCCGCCGGGCTGTTCGCGGTCGCAGACGAGGACCGTCTCCCCGTCGAGCCGGCGCTCGATGTCGTCCAGGGTCCTCATCGGCTCGCCGTCTTCGGCCGTCCGGACGACGATCTCGCCGCCCGGGATCAGGTCGAGGTCGAAAGCGTGCAGGGGCTGCGCGGTCAGCAGCATCACGTAGTTGGTGATGTCGACGACGTTGGAGATGGGGCGCTGGCCCGCCGCCAGCAGGCGCTGCTTCAACCATGGCGGTGACGGCCCGACCTGGACTCCCGTGAACGCCCGCGCGGTGAACCGCGGGCAGAGCTTGGGGACATCCACCCGCACCGAGGCCAACTCAAAGACCGGTCGCCCGCCGGTCGCCTCGGCGTCGTCGCTCCAGGGCGGCGGAGCCAGCTCGGCGCCCGTGATGGCGTGCACCTCGCGGGCGACCCCGTAGACGCCGAACAGGTCGATGCGGTTGGGGTTGAGATCCAGCTCGAGCACCGTGTCGGCGATGGGCAGGACCTCCGCCAGCGGTGTCCCGGGATCGATGTCCTGCGCGAACACGATGATCCCGGCGGAGTCGGCCCCGACCTCGAGCTCGGTCTCGGAGAGGATCATCCCGTCGGAGACGACCCCACGGAGCTTGGCCCGTCCCAGCTCCTGACCGTTCGGCAGCACGGCCCCCGGCACGGCGACCGGCACGGTCTGCCCCGCGGCGACGTTCGGTGCGCCGCAGACGATCGTGCGGGTGGTCCCTCCGGTGTCCACCTCGGTGACCGACAGCCGGTCGGCGTCCGGGTGCTTCTCGGCCGAGAGCACCCGTCCGATCACGAACCCGTCGGTCGACGGCACGCCAACGCGCGTAACCCGCTCGACGTCGACGGCGCGCATCGAGAGCAGGTCGGCGAGCTCGCCGGCCTCGAGGCCGGGATCGACGTATTCGCGCAGCCATCCGAGCGGGACCCTCACGGCACTGACCTCGCGCTTCGCCGAACATCTCGGCTCTCTTGCAGTGGCTCCGCGCTCAATGGAACTGCTCCAGCATGCGCACGTCGTTCTCGAAGAACTTGCGCAAGTCGGGCACGCCGTGCTTGAGCATTGCGATGCGCTCGATCCCCATACCGAACGCGAAGCCCTGGACGGCCTGCGGGTCGTAGCCGTGCTCGGCGACGAACCCGAAGACGTTGGGATCCACCATGCCGGCGCCCAGGATCTCGATCCAGCCGGTGCCCTTGCACAGCGAGTCGCGGGAGCCGTCGGACAGCTCGCCCGTGCCCTCGCAGGCGAAGCACGAGACGTCCACCTGCACGCTCGGCTCGGTGAACGGGAAGTAGTCGGGCTTCAGGCGGGTACGCCGCTCTCCTCCGAAGAGGGCGCGCGCGGCCTCCTCCAAGGTCCCGGCGAGGTCGGCGAGCGAGATTCCCTCCGCCACCGCCAAGCCCTCGACCTGCGAGAACATGGGGGTGTGGGTGGCGTCCGAGTCGCGCCGGTACACGGTCCCCGGCACGACCACGAAGATCGGTGGCTCCTGCGTCTCCATCGCGCGGATCTGCATGGGCGAGGTGTGCGTCCGCAGCACCACGTCCTTCGGGCCGGGCGGCAGCCCGCGCTCGTTCACGACGCCGCCGGGCAGGGTCGCCGGATCCACGTAGAACGTGTCCTGCGCCATCCGCGCCGGATGCCCCGGGGGGTGGTTGAGCGCGGTGAAGTTGTAGTAGTCGTGCTCGATCTCCGGCCCCTCCATTACCCGGTAGCCGAGCCCGACGAAGATGTCCTCGATCTCGCGACGGGTGCGGCTGATCAGGTGCAGGTGCCCGCTCGCCACGGGCCGGATCCCGGGCAGCGTCACGTCGATCGCGTCCGCGGCCAGCCGCGCCTCCAGCGCCCCACCCTCGAGCTCGGCGAGGCGAGTGGAGAGAGCTGCCTCGATCGCCTGGCGAGCCTCATTGGCCGCCGACCCGACGGCCCCGCGCTCGGCCGCCGGCAGCTCGCCGATTCCGCGCAGGATGCCGGTCAGCTCGGACTTGCGGCCCACCAGCCGCACCCGCAGCTCCTCGAGCGCGCCGGCGTCGCCGGCGGCCGCGATGGCGGCCTCGGCCTCGGAGCGGAGGTTTTCGACCCGGTCGAGCATCAGTGTTCGGCGGCTCCCCGGAGAGGGTTCTCCTGGGCGGCGGCCGACGATATCCGCTGTAGGGCGATCGCAGCCGCCGCCGCGAGGTTCAGCGACTCGGCGCCACCCTCGCGCAGGGGAATGGTCCAGTGCGTCGCGCACGCGTCCAGGACCCCCGCCGGCAGGCCCTCGCGCTCGGAGCCCACGCACAGGGTCGCGACCCCCGCCGGCTCCACGCCCGGCGCACCGTGGGCGACGAGCGCCAGCCGCGGCTCGGGCGTGGACTCCACGGCGCCGCGCAAGATCTCCACCCCGAAGACCGAGCCCATGCTGGCCCGCACGGCCTTGGGGGAGTGGGGATCCGCGCAACCCGAGCCCAGGACAACCGAGCCGCCCGCGAGGGCGTCGGCGGACCGGATGATCGCCCCCACGTTCGCCGGGTCGCCGACGCCGTGGAGGTAGACGCAGGGTGCGCTCGCCTTCTCCGCCCACTCGCGTGACCAGACGGCGATCGCCCGGGTTCCCGAGCCCAGCGTCGAGACGCCGTTCAGCAGCTCGGCCTCGACCTCGTCGCCGTCGATCCCGGCGCCCGGGGTCACCAGCACGAAGTCGGGGCTTCGCCCCGCGCGCAGGCCGGCGGCGATCAGGTCCTCGCCCTCGGTCGCGAAAAGCCCTTCGCGCTCACGGTGCTTTGAGTCCGCGAGCTTGCGGACCAGCTTCAGCTTCTCGTTTTGTGGGCTCGTGATCATGAAGGTGTGGCGGTGAACGAAAAAGGGCGCCTCGCTGGGCGCCCGGGAGGAGTGTCTCGTTGCCATCGCTGGTCAGGCAGCGGCGGCCTCCCGGGAGAGCTCGGCGAATCGGCGAAATGCGTCACGGTCGCGGACCGCGATGTCGGCCAGCATCTTGCGGTTGACCTCCACGCCGGCAAGCTTCAGCCCGTGCATGAACTCCGAGTAGCTCATGCCCTCGTTGCGCGCGGCTGCGTTGATGCGGATGATCCACAGGCGCCGGAAGTCACGCTTGCGCCGGCGCCGGTCACGGTAGGCGTAATTGCCGGAGCGCTGCACCTGCTCCTTCGCGAACCGGTACGAGGAGTGCTTGCGCCCGTAGTAGCCCTTGGCCTGCTTGAGGACCTTCTTGCGCCGGCGCCGCCTGGCGACGGCGTTGGTGGAACGGGCCACGGCTCAGCCCCCCTTGTGGGTGCCGAGGAGCTCGTTGACGCGCCGTTCGTCCTGCTTTTTCACGTGGACCGGCCGGGCCATCCGCCGCTTGCGCTTTGGCGACTTCTTCTCGAGGATGTGGCTCGAGTAGGCACGCCGGCCCATGACCTTGCCCTTGGCGGTCCTGCGAAAGCGCTTCTTGGCGCCGGAATGGGTCTTCATCTTCGGCATCGCGGCCGACTATTGAAGCAGAGGCCGCTCGATCCTTGATGGCGAGGCTGGTGACCCCGGCTTCGCCCAGGGGATCGCTCGGCTAGGCAGCGGCCTCGTCGGCCGTGTCGGCGGCGTCAGCGCCATCCTCGGGCGTGTCGGCCGCGTCGGCGGCGTCAGCGCCATCCTCGGGCGTGCCGGCCGCGTCGGGCGTGTCAGCGGCCTCGTCGGGCGAGTCGGGTGCGTCGCTCGCGGGCTCGGCGGCCCCGTCCTGGGCGCCCGGCGCCTCGTCCGCCTCGGCTTCAGCCTCCCCGTCGCGCTGCTGCTGGGCCAAGAGCTCCTTCGAGGGCGCCAGCATCATGTGCATGTTGCGACCCTCCTGCTGGGGCTCGGACTCGATCGTCGCGATCTCCGTGATGTCCTCGTACAGGCGCTGGAGGAGCGCCCTGCCGCGCTCGGGATGGGCCTGCTCGCGCCCGCGGAACATGATCGTCACCTTGACCTTGTCCTTGTGGCGCAGGAAGCGCTCGACGTGGCCCTTCTTCGTCTCGTAGTCGTGGTCGGCGATCTTCGGCCGCAGCTTGATCTCGCGGACGTTCACCTGCTGTTGGTGCTTTCGGGCGGCCTTGGCCTTCTGCTCCTGCTCGTACTTGTACTTCGAGTAGTCGGGGGGCCTGGCGACCGTCGGGCTCGCGTCCACCGCCACCTCGACGAGATCGAGGTCGCGATCGCGCGCCATCCCGAGCGCCTTGTCGG
>JBPCKC010000059.1:0-13082 GCA_051004675.1 Solirubrobacterales bacterium | reverse complement strand
GCACCCACCCTCGCCTCGTCGGTGCCCCCTGCGGCGCGACCGGGACCGGCCGCGAACGCGTCTCGCAGGGCTTCGGCACGAAACGCTTGCGGCGTTTGCGCCGCCCAGAGATGATCACGGCTCTCGGTCCTGACGATCTCCGGCCCGCCCCGCTCGAAGTCGCCCGTCGGCGGGCGCGTCTCGTGCGCTCGCTTGACCGTGTCGGTGATCGGGGTCGCGGCGATGACGCCCGCCGCGTCCGGACGACCGCCGAGGCCGCCCACCACGGCGTCGATGAGCGAGGGGCTCACAAGCGGGCGGGCGGCATCGTGGATCGCCACCAGCTCCGTCTTCACCGCGGCCAGCGCCGCTCGGACCGAATCGGCTCGGCTCGCCCCACCGGCGAGCACATACAGCTCCAGGCCCGGCGGCGCCAGACGCTCGACCTCGGCCTCGTGCCCGGGAGGGGCGGCCACGACCACGGCGCCGATCGAGTCCGCGCCGGCGAACGCGTCGAGGGACCACGCGACGAGCTCGCGGCCGCCGACCGCGACAAGCGCCTTGGGCTTGCCGGCACCGAGGCGCTCGCCCGAGCCGGCCGCAGCGATGACCGCCGTCGCCTGTGCGGCAGCAGTCATCGCGGGAGCGCCCGGCCTGGCGGGGTCTCTACGCGGCCCCGGCGGGGACCTTGTCGCCCGACCGCTCGTCGAGCAGTCCGTCGATGTACTCCTCCGCACCCTCCGCGTCGGTATCCCGCGCGTACATGAACTCGGAGGCGAGAATCTTCTTCGCCCGCGTGTACATCTGCTTCTCGCCGGTGGAGAGTCCCTTCTCCGCCTCCCGGATCGCGAGGTTGCGGACGACCTCAGCGAGCTCGAAGACGTCCCCCGTCTTGATCTTCTCGCGGTTGTACTTGAACCGGCGATTCCAGTTCTTCGGCATGTCCGACATCTCGCCGGTGAGAACGTCGATCACCCTCTTCACGTCGTCCTCTCCGATGACGCGCCGCAGCCCGGCGCGGTGGGCGTTCTCGCAGGGGACCATGACGGTCATGTCGTTGTGGAGGATCTTGATGGTGAGGTAGTCGCGCTTCTCACCCATCATGTCCCTGCTCTCCCTCTTCAGGACCATGCCGGCCCCGTGGTGCGGATAGACGACGTTGTCGCCCTCCTCGAAGGTGCACTCGACCGGGACGAGATCCTCGGCGAGCTCGAGCTCTTCCTCCTCTGCTACTGCTACCTGTGGAATTGGGTACTCCCTTCGTGGTTGGGGAACGGCCGCTAGTGGCGGCGGCCGCCGTACTGACTATGGGTAACGGTCGACGAGGTCGACCTCCTGAAGCCTGCGCAGTCCCTCGCGGATGTCGCGGGTGCGGGTCTCCCCCACGCCGTCCACCGCCGCCAGCTCGTGGTCGTCGGCGGCGAGCAGCGCGTCCAGTTCTTGGAACTGCTGGATCAGGCGCTGAGCCACGAGCCGGGGCAGGCGGGGGACGCGCGAGAGGGCCCGGTAGCCGCGGGGCGAGACGGCGAACTCGACGGTGGAGGTCTTGCGGTCGTAGCCGAGCAGCTCGGCGAGCCGGCCGAAGTCCAACACCTCCTCGTGCGGCAGGGCCGCGAGGGCCTGGAGCGTGCCCTCAACCTGCCGCTCGGTGTCCTGGACGCTGTAGTCGCGCACCAGGGCGGCGCGGTCGGCCATCACGCCCACGGCCGTCTCCTCGAGCTGCATCTCGATCAGGCGCCCCTCGGTGCCCAGTTCGATGATGTAGCGCTCGACCTCGGTGGCCATCCGGGTGACCATCTCGGCGCGCTGGAGCAGTGCGAGCGCGTCGTAGAGCACCGCTTCGCCGGCGAACTCGGCGGCCGTGAGCCGCGCCGACATCTGGTCCAGGCGGGTGCGGTACTTCTCGAGCGTGGCCAGCCCCTGGTTGGCCTTCGAGAGGACGGTCGGGATGTCCTGGAGGATGTACTTGATGCCCTCCGCGTACAGCGAGACCACGTCGCGGCGGGCGGAGATCGCAATGACGAGCGCCTCGGTCTGCTTGGACACCCGCTCGGCCGTCCGATGCCGGGTTCCGGTCTCCATCGAGAGGATCGTGGGGTCGGGCATCAGCTGCACGTTCGCCCACGAGATCCGGCTGGCGGACGGGTCGAGGATGATCGCGCCGTCCATCTTCGCCACTTGGTAGAGCAACCCGGGCGTGTAGTCGACATCGAGGCGGATGCCGCCGGAGAAGAGGAACGAGATGTCCTCGGTCTCCCCGATCACCAGCAGGCCGCCGGAGCGCGCGTGGATGATGTTGTCGATGCCCTCGCGCAGCTGGGTGCCCGGGGCGACCATGTCGAGTGCTCTGAGGAGGCGCGGGTCCTGCCGCGCCTCGATCTCTGTCAGGTCATCTGATGGGGGCGCCACGCGGGTCACTCAGCCCGAGGATGCGTGGCAGCCGCTCATCACTAGACGATGATGGCAAAAGCTCCCTGGAAACGACCCACGACCCAATCCCGCGTGGAGAGGTCGGATTGAGGGTTGTCAAGCCCTAAGCGGCCTGGCGCACCTGGGCCCGCCTGCCGCGCGCCCCCGCCGCCCGCAGGGCGTCGCGCAGCGTCTCGGCCGGGGTGAGACCCTTGGCGCGCTCGCTGGCCGCCGGCCCGAGGACGGGCGCGAGGCCGAACTTCGAGGCCTCAGCGATCCGTCGCTCCGCGTGGGCCACGCCGCGCAGCTCGCCGGTGAGGCCGATCTCACCGAAGCACGCGAGGGGCCGCCCGTCGGCGTCGCGCAGCGGCTCGCCGCGGTGCGCGGAGGCCAGGGCCAGCGCCACGGCGAGGTCCGCACCCGGCTCGTCCACGCGCACGCCGCCGGCGACGTTCACGAAGACGTCCGCGCCGGCGAGGGCCGGGCCGCCGTGGCGAGCGAGGACGGCGATCACCATCGCGAGCCGGTTGCGGTCGATCCCCGTCGCGATCCGCCGCGGAGGGACGATCTCCGTGGGCGCCACGAGCGCCTGGACCTCCACCAGCAGCGGGCGCGTGCCCTCCATCGAGCACAGCACCACGGAGCCCGGCGCCGCGCTGGCCTCGGCGACGAAGCGAGCCGAGGCGTCCTCGACCTCGACCAGGCCGCCCGCGCGCATCTCGAAGACGCCGACCTCGCTGGTGGCGCCGAATCGGTTCTTGAGCGCGCGCAGGGTCCGGAAGTGCCGCTCGCGCTCGCCCTCGAAGAACAGCACGCAGTCGACGAGGTGCTCGAGCACGCGCGGGCCGGCCACCGAGCCCTCCTTGGTCACGTGACCGACAAGGATCACGGCGCAGTCCAGCCGCTTGGCAACCTCCATGACCGTCGCGGCCGCCTGCCGGACCTGCCCGACCGAGCCCGGCGCGCCGGCCATGCCCTCGGCGTGAAGCGTCTGGATCGAGTCGATCACGCAGGCCTGCGGCCGCTGGGTCTCCAGTGTCGCGACCACCTGCTCGAGCGAGGTCTCGGCGACGACCGGCACGGCGAGGGCCCCGTCGCCCAGGCGCTCGGCGCGAAGCCTGACCTGCGCCGCGGATTCCTCCCCCGACACGTACAAAACGTCGGTCCCGGCGGCGGCCAGATTGCCCAGGGCCATCCCCGTGATCGTGGACTTGCCGATGCCGGGCTCGCCGCCCAGGAGCACGAGCGAGCCGGGGACGAGGCCGCCGCCCAGGACGCGGTCGAGCTCGGCGATGCCGGTTCGCAGCCGGGGCACGTCGGGCGTCGCGACGTCCCGGAGCGCTACCGGCTTCACCCCGGTCGCGCCGCGGGGGCGTCGCCCCCCGCCGGCTGGGGCCCCCGGGGCGGCCGTCTCGACGAGGGTGTTCCACTCGCCGCACCCGGCGCAGCGGCCCGACCAGGCGAGCGCCTGGTGCCCGCAGGACTGACAGTCGTACGTGGATCGCGCTTTGGCCATGTCCTCTGAGGGTGTCAAGCCCGCCCGACGACATCCCGCCCCGCGCAGCGCTTTGCCCAATCGTGGGGCTATGCCCCCACCTGCGGGCAAGGCGGCGGTCTCATTCGCCGAATCCGACCACCCCGGCGGCTAGCTTTCCGGCCGGTGGAGGATCGCTCCCATGCCCGCTAGCCCGCTACGATGGCTTTCCCGTGCCCCGGGCCCCAAGCCGGAGGCCCAGCAGCCCGAGGTCCGGCGGCTTCACACCGTGCCCGAGGCGTTCTTGGCCGGCGAGCTGGCCCGCCTGGAGAACTCAACCGAGGCGCGGATCCACACCGCCACCGAGCAAATCCGCGAGCTGTCCGAGGCCGCCGAGGCCCGCGTCAGCTCCCAGGTCGAAGCCGCGCTCGAGAGCTCGCTGACGGAGCGGCTCGAGCGCAAGATGGACGCCAGGCTCGCCTCGCTCGAGGAGCTCACCGGCGAGCTGCGCGCGGAGGCCCAGCGCCTCGACCGAGGGCTGGAGGCGGCCGGCGAGGCCGTGGTCGAGCGCGCAGGGGCCCTCGTCTTCGAGCAGGTCCGCCGCGCCGATGCGGCCGAGCTGGAGCGGACGCGAATGGCTCGGGCCTCCCTCCAGGGCCTGGGCGAGGAGGCCGAGCGGATCCGGGCCGACGCAGCCACCGAGGCCGGCGCGCAGGCGGCGCGCGTCGACGAGCGACTCGGGGCCCTGGAGGAACGCCTGCGCGGAGACTTCGAACGAAGCCAGGCCGAGGCCGCCGCGGAGCTGGAGGCCACGCTCACAGGCCGGCTGGAGGAGGCGATCGAGGCGTTCGACGAGCGGCTCGTCTCGATGCAGGCGCGCACCGCCGAAGTCGTCGAGTCGGAATTGCTCGCAGTCCGCGAGCGCTCCGACGCCGAGGTCCGCGCGCTCGCCGAGCGCGCCGGGGTGCTCGTGTACGAGCGGATCCGCACCGCTGACAGCCGCGTCGAGGCGGCGGTCACCGCCCTCGCACGGGAGATCGACGCGATGCGCTCCGCGCTGCGCGGCGCCGCCGAGCCGCCGCAGGAACCGGTGCCGGCGCGGCTTGCGGAGCCGCCGGCCGCCCCGCCCGCGCGCTGGGCCCGGCTGCGCCGGGCGTTCAAGCTCGGTCGCTGAAGCGCAGGCACCGCCTTGGCGCGGCGGGAGCCCATCGGCGGAGTCGCTACTCGGTGGCCTCGTCGACGTCCGGATCGGCGTCGCCGCGCGGGTCCGAGGCGTCAGCCTTCGGCACCTCCTCGACCGGTGGCGCGTCGGGTTCGTCGTCGCCGCGGGCGCCGACGGCGGCCGGCTCCTTCTTCTTCGCGCGGGGCTTGCGCGGCTTCACGAGCTTCAGCTTGAGCGGCTTGTCCTCCTCGTCGCCGGACTCGTCACGCTGGACGACAACGGTCGTCCCGGGAGTGATCGTGCCCGCGCGCAGCACCTCGTCGGCGAGTGGGTCCTCGATGTAGCGCTGGATCGCGCGGCGCAGCGGGCGGGCGCCCATGGCCGGATCCCAGCCCTTCTCGGCGATCAGGTCCTTGGCCTCGTCGGTGAGGTCGAGCTGGAGCTCGTGCTCGGCGACCTGCGCCCTCACCCGGCTGATCAGGAGGTCGATGATCTCGCGGATCTCCTCGCGCGAGAGCTTGTGGAAGACGATGACCTCGTCGATCCGTTTTAGGAACTCGGGTCGGAAGACCTTCTTCAGGTCGCCCATGATCTTGCCCTTCATGTCGTCGTATGACGAGCCGGTCTCGTCGTCGGAGATGGCGAATCCGAACGACACGTTGCGGGCGATGTCCTTGGCCCCGACGTTCGAGGTCATGATCACGATCGTGTTGCGGAAGTCCACGGTGCGCCCCTGGGCGTCGGTGAGGCGGCCGTCCTCCAGAATCTGCAGCAGGATGTTGAAGACGTCGGGGTGCGCCTTCTCGATCTCGTCGAGGAGCAGCACGGAGTACGGCTTGCGGCGTACGGCCTCGGTGAGCTGCCCGCCCTCGTCGTAGCCGACGTACCCGGGAGGCGAGCCGACGAGACGCGAGACGGCGTGCTTCTCCATGTACTCGGACATGTCGATCCTGATCATCGAGTCCTCGTCGCCGAAGAGGAACTCGGACAGGGTGCGCGCGAGCTCGGTCTTGCCGACCCCGGAGGGGCCGAGGAAGATGAACGACCCGGCCGGGCGCTTGGGGTCCTTGATCCCCGCTCGCGAGCGGCGGATCGCCTTCGAGACGGCCTCGATCGCGACGTTCTGGCCAATCACGCGCTTGTGGAGCTCCTCCTCCATGCGGATGAGCTTCTTGGTCTCGGCCTCGGTGAGCTTGAACACGGGGATGCCGGTCCACATCGAGACGATGTCGGCGATCTCCTCCTCGCCGACCTCGGGACGCTCGCCGCCCTCGCCCTCCGTCCACTGGTCCTCCAGCTCGCGCTTGCGGTTGGTGAGCGTGCGCTCCTTGTCGCGCAGGTTCGCCGCCTTCTCGAACTCCTGGGCCTCGATCGCGGCCTCCTTCGAACGGCGGGTCTCCTCGATCTCCTCCTCGAGCTCACGGTAGACCGGGGGCGACGCCATCGACTTGATGCGCATGCGGGAGGCGGCTTCGTCGATCAGGTCGATCGCCTTGTCGGGCAGGAACCGATCGGAGATGTAGCGGTCGGCGAGCTCGGCGGCGGCCTGGAGGCCGTCGTCGGTGATCTTCACGTGATGGTGGTCCTCGTAGCGCTCGCGCAGGCCCTCGAGGATCTTCACCGTGTCGGGCACGGCCGGCTCCTCGACCTTGATCTGCTGAAAGCGCCGCTCGAGCGCCGAGTCGCGCTCGAGGTACTTGCGGTACTCGTCGAGCGTGGTGGCGCCGATCGTCTGCAGCTCGCCGCGCGCCAGCGCGTGCTTCAGGATCGACGCGGCGTCGATCGCGCCCTCCGCGGCGCCGGCGCCGACCAGGTTGTGAAGCTCGTCGATGAAGAGCACGATGTCGCCGCGCTGGGTGATCTCCTTCATCACCTTCTTGAGGCGCTCCTCGAACTCGCCGCGGTACTTCGAGCCGGCCACCAGCGCGGCAAGGTCGAGCGTGTAGATCTGCTTGTTGCGCAGCAGCTCGGGGACCTCACCCTTGATGATCTGCGACGCGAGACCCTCGACGATCGCGGTCTTGCCTACGCCGGGCTCGCCGAGGAGCACGGGGTTGTTCTTCTGCCGGCGCGAGAGGATCTGCATGATCCGCTCGATCTCGGTCGCCCGGCCGATCACCGGGTCGAGCTTGCCCTCGGCGGCCAGCTTCGTGAGGTTGCGGCCGAACTGGTCGAGCAGCTTCGAGGACTTCTTGCCCTCGCCCGAGCCGGAGCCCGAGCCCTGGCGGCGGCCGCCCGGGCCGGAGAGCATGCGGATGACCTCGTTGCGGATCTTCTCGGAGTCGGCGTCGAAGTCGAGGAGGATGCGGGCCGCGACGCCCTCGTTCTCGCGCACGAGGCCGAGCAGGATGTGCTCGGTGCCGATGTAGTTGTGGCCGAGCGAGAGGGCCTCGCGCAGCGCCAGCTCGAGCACCTTCTTCGCGCGGGGGGTGAACGGGATCTGGCCGGAGGTCACCTCCTCGCCGGAGCCGACGATGCGGACCACCTGCGCGCGGACTCGCTCGACGGTGATGTCGAGCGACTCGAGAACGCGGGCCGCGAGGCCCTCCTCCTCACGCAGCAACCCCAGCAGGATGTGCTCCGTGCCGATGTAGTTGTGCTTGAGCGTGCGCGCTTCTTCCTGCGCGAGGACCACCACCTGCCTGGCCCTCTCAGTGAATCGCTCGAACAACCTGTCCCTCTCGACGAAGAGCGCCGATTATATCGGGGGGTCTGCGCCTGCCCTGCGCCTTAGGGCCTTGCGATCCCCCGATTTGGGGACTTCGGTGCCCGGCGGGGGCTTCGGGTTGGCGACGTTCGTGCGGTCGATCGCCTCGAACGGGGCGCGAAAGCGAAGCTCGGTGGAGCCGCAGCGCAGGACGTCGCCGTCGTGCAGGCGGCGCCGGCGCTCGACCCGCTCGTCCCCCACGAAGGTGCCGTTCGTGGAGATCCCGTCGTCCACGACCGCCCAGTCGTCGCCGATCTTGACCAGCTCCGCGTGGACGCGCGAGACGTCCGTGTCCCAAGGCAGCCCGACGTCGGCCGAGGGGCCGCGGCCGATCGTCACCCGGCCCCAGCCGTCGCGCAGCGAGAGGACCTGCTCGCGCCCGTGCGAGTCCTTCCACACGAGGAACGGATCCCCGAGGCGCTCGGCCTCCGCGATCTCCGGCGAGTCCTCCACGGCCTTCAGCTTCGCATGGCCGGGAAGAGCACGACCTCCCGCAACGTCCTTGCCCCCGTCAGCAGCATGACCAAGCGGTCGATCCCGAGGCCGACGCCGCCCGTGGGGGGCATTCCCTGCTCGAGGGCCTCGACGTATGAGTGGTCGTAGGGCTGGGCCTCGGAGTCGCCGCGGCGAAGCTCCTCGGCCTGCGCCTCGAAGCGGCGGCGTTGCTCGTCGGGGTCGTTCAGCTCCGTGAACGCGTTCGCGATCTCGAAGCCGCCGCAGAACGCCTCCCATCGCTCGACGAGCCCTTCCGTCTCGCGATGCGCCTTTGCGAAGGGGGACATCTCCACCGGGTAGTCGGTGATGAACGTCGGCTCGATGAGGTTCGGCTCGACCTCCTTCGAGAGCAGGCCGTCCACCAGCTTCCCCCACCCCTGCTCGGGGTCGGCCTCGGAGTCCATCGCCTCCGCCAGCGCCTCGCGGGTCGGGTGCTCGGAGAGGTCGATCCCGCTGCGCTCGCGGATCGCGTCGCGCAACGTCACCCTGCGCCACGGCGGCGCCAGATCGATCCGCCTGCCGTCGCGCTCGATGACGGTCGAACCGTTCACCTCCTCCGCGACGAAGGCGACGAGCCGCTCGAGGCGCTCGGCGGCGTCGTCGTAGTCGGCGTAGGCCTCGTACCACTCGAGCATCGTGAACTCGGGGTTGTGCTTGTAGGAGACGCCCTCATTACGGAAATCCTTGCCCAGCTCGTACACGCGGTCGAGGCCGCCGACGATCAGGCGCTTGAGGTAGAGCTCGGTGGCGATCCGCAGGTAGAGGTCACGGTCCAGCGCGTTGTGGTGGGTGGTGAACGGCCGTGCCAGCGCGCCGCCGTAGAGCGGCTGGAGCACGGGGGTCTCGACCTCCAGGAAGCCCTCCGAGTCCAGCCAGCGCCGGGTCGCGGAGATCGCGTTGGCGCGCTTGGTGAAGAGCTCGCGGGTGGATTCGTTGGCGATGAGGTCGAGCTCGCGCCGCCGGTAGCGGGTCTCGGTGTCCTCGAGGCCGTGGAACTTGTCGGGCGGCGGGCGCAGGCTCTTGGCGAGCAGCTCCCACGAGGCGAGCTTGAGCGACAGCTCACCCCGGCGGGTCTTGAACGCGGTGCCCTCGACGCCGACGAAGTCGCCGAGATCGACGTGAAGGAGCGCCTCGTGGCGCTCGGAGCCCAAGACGTCGGACCGGGCGTGGAGCTGAACCCGCCCGCTGCGGTCGACCAGGTCGAGGAACGCCGACTTGCCGTGCCCGCGGCGGGCGGCAAGGCGGCCGGCGAGCCGGTAGGCCTGGTCGGTCTCCTCCCCGTCGGCCAGGCCGTCGTGTGCATCACGGACGGCCCCGATCTCCACTCGGTCCGGGAAGGAATGCGGAAAGGGCTCGACGCCCTCGGATCGCAGCCGCTCGAGCTTGGTGCGGCGATCCGCGATAGCGCCGGGCTCGTCCGGCGCTCCGGGGGCGTCTTCTTCGTCCTCGGTCACTTGGGCGGCGAGCCTAACGTGCCACTCGGCCCGCGGCTGTTTGCGCCCAGTGCCTAGGCAGCTTCGATCTTCGTGATCTTGAGCTTCTTCTTCGGGCCGCGCGGGGTATCGACCGTGACGATCTCCCCCCGCTTGTGGCCCTGCAGGGCCCGCCCGATTGGTGACTCGTTGGAGAGCTTCTGCTCGGCCAGGTTCGCCTCGGCCGAGCCGACGATGTGGAACTTCTGCGAGTTGCCGGACTTCTGGTCCTTCACGTGGACGAGCACGCCCACGCCGACGGTGCTTGTATCGACGGTGCGCTCATCGACGACCGTGGCGCGGCGCAGCCGCTCCTCGAGCTGTGCGATGCGCTGCTCCAGCAGGGCCTGCTCGTTCTTGGCGTCGTCGTACTCGGAGTTCTCGGCGATGTCGCCGAACTCCCGCGCCTCCTTGATGCGCGCTGCCACCTCGCGGCGTCGATCGGTCGAGAGGTGCTCGATCTCTGCCTTGAGCTTCTCCAGCCCGTCCTTGGTGATGAGCGATTCCCGCGCCAATTCCCTTACCTCGTCGTCCTGCTTGCCGATGGCCGCCCCGGGCGGGCCACCTCATGAAAACTGCCCGGCGCGGGGCGCCTTTCGACGCACGCCGACCCGAGCGGCGCGCGATTATAGCGAGGGTCGTCCTCCGGCCAGAGCGGCTTTTTCGGCCTCCGCGTCGAGGCCGGCGAGCAGTTCGCGGACCTCGTCGAGCGTGCTCGTTCGCTGGAACCTGTCGGCCTCGGGACCGCGGATCCCAAGCTGCTCCAGGTACCACGGGTAGAACTTGCGAAGGTTGCGCGAGGCGCGCTCGGAGCCCCAGTGCTCCGCGCCCCGGTCGAGCACCCAGCGCAGCTCGCCGATCACCTCGCCGCTCGTCGGCGGCTCGGTGCGGGCGCCGGTCAGCTCCTCGAAGATCCACGGCGATCCCAAGCCGCCGCGCGCGATCATCACGGCGTCGGCACCGGATTCAGCGTAGGCACGGCGGGCGGCCTCGGCGGATCGCAGGCCTCCCGAGATCACCACGGGCACCTCCACGGCCTCCACCAGCGTGCGGGCCAGAGCGTAGTCCGGCTTCCCGGAATGGTGGACGGCGGCCGACCGTGGGTGGAAGCCCACGGCAGCTACTCCGGCCTCCTCGACGAGGCGCAACGCCAGGTCAAAGCCCGAGCGATCGCCGGGCTCGAGCCCTGAGCGCAGCTTGACGGTTACCGGAAGGCGCGAACCCTCGATGGCCGCCCTCGCGACCTCCAGCGCGCGCTCCGGGTCGCGGATGAGTGCCGCCCCCGCGCCGGACTTGCAGATCTTCGGGACCGGGCAGCCCATGTTGATGTCGACGATGTCGGCGCCCGCGTCCGACACTGCTTCGGCCGCTCCACGCATCACCTCCGGCTCCGGCCCGAACAGCTGAATCGAGACCGGATGCTCCTCCGGATGGACCCTGAGCATCTCCCGCAGGGTGCGCTCGTTCCCGTGGCGGATCGCGAAGCTCGAGACCATCTCGGAGACCGCCATCCCGGCGCCGTGTCGGCGTGCCTGGAGGCGCACGAACCAGTTCCCGATCCCGGCCAGCGGAGCGAGCAGCACGCGGTTGGCGATCTCCACGTCGCCGATCCGAAAGGGGGCCGTCAGCTCGGGTTGCGCCACGGGGTGAGTATGCCCGGTGGGCGAGCCGCTCCGTGCCGTTGAGATCAGCCGTTCAGCTCCCGGATGAGCCGGAGCCCGGTGAGGGTCAGGAGGTCGTCGATCTCGTCGATGGTCTCGCAGAAGGGGACGATCGCCGGGGCAAGCCCACCGGTGGCGATGAACGGCGTCCCCTCGCCCAGCTCGGCCTCGATCCTGCGCGCGATGCCGTCGATCAGTCCTGCGAAGCCGTAGACCACGCCCGACTGGATCGCCGCCCGGGTGGACTTGCCGATGGCCGCCTCCGGCTCGGCCAGGTCGATACGGGGGATCCTGGCCCCACGCTCGGTCAGGGCGGTAAGCGAGATCTCGACCCCCGGGGCGATCGCCCCGCCCAGGTACTCGCCCTCGGCGGAGACCGCGTCGAAGTTGATCCCGGTGCCGAAATCGACGACGACGCAGGCGCCCTCGAAGCGGTCGTAGGCGGCGACCGCGTTGACGAGCCGGTCGGCGCCGACCTCGTAGGGGTTGTCGATCCGGATCGCCATCCCGGTCTTGATGGCGGGTCCGACGACCAGGCAGGGAGCCTCGAGATAGCGGCCCGCCATGGCCTCGTACTCGGTCCCGAGCGGGGGTACGACCGAAGATACGACCACCGCGTCCAAGGCGCCGAAGTCACAGCCGCTGAGCTCGAGCAGGCCCTTGATCCGCTCGGCCAGCTCGTCGCCGGTGGCGCCGGCGCGGGTCTGGAAGCGCCAATGCTCGGCCAGCTCGGACCCCGTGAAGGCCCCGAGATGGGTCTGGGTGTTGCCGACGTCGACCGCGAGGAGCATCGCGGTGGATTATGCGCGGTGGCGGCGCGGCGCATACCATCCGCCGCATGGACGCAACGCTTTACTCGATCCCCGGATCCCACCCCGCCATGGCCGTCGGCCGAATGCTCGACCAGAAGGGCATCGCGTATAAGCGGCGCGACCTGATGCCGGTCGTCAGCAAGGGGGTGCTGAAGGCCCTGCGCTTCCCCGGGACCACGATCCCCTCGCTCCGCATCGACGGGCGGAAGATCACCGGGTCGCGTGAGATCTCCAAGGCGCTCGACGAGATCAGGCCCGAGCCGCCCCTCTTCCCCGCCGATCCAGGGAAGCGGGCCGCCGTCGAGGAGGCCGAGGTGTGGGGCGAGAAGGTTCTGGCCGACGGGGTCCGTCGCATCCTCTGGAACGTGCTCCGGCGCAACAAGGCGCCGCTTCGAAGCTATGCGGAGGGGTCGCGCATGGGGGTACCCATCGGGCTCGCGGTGGCCACGGCCGCACCGATCCTCGCTGCCGAGACCAAGATCCACGGTGCCACCGACGACCCGGTGAAAGCCGACCTCGCCGCGTTCCCCGGCTGGCTCGACCGGATCGACGAGTGGATCGCCGACGGCGTGCTGGGCGGCGACCCACCGAACGCGGCCGACTTCCAGATCGCGGCGGGCCTTGGACTGGCGATGACCCTTCAGGACCTGCGACCGGCGGTGGCCGCGAGGCCCGCCGGCGAGCTGGCGACGCGCCTCGTGCCGGACTACCCAGGCGACGCCCCGCCGATCCTGCCCAGCGAGTGGCTCAAGCCGCTGCGGGCGCCGGCGGCGGCCGCCTAGGGCGGACTAACCCCAAGTAGTCGAGACACCCCCGACTTCCATAGCTGCTTCTTGAAAGACGACGCCCCCGGCCATGGCCGGGGGCGTCCGCGCGCCTTCTCAGGATCCGTCGTCGACCAAGAAAACCGA
>JBPCKC010000058.1:0-10897 GCA_051004675.1 Solirubrobacterales bacterium | reverse complement strand
GATGGAGAATCTCCTTGGTGACGACGCCGTCCTTGACCACGCGGTACGGGGTCGTGACGAAGCCGTGCTCGGAGACCTCCGCGAAGGAGGAGAGCGAGCCGATCAGGCCGATGTTCGGGCCCTCCGGCGTCTCGATCGGGCACATCCGGCCGTAGTGGGTCGGGTGCACGTCGCGCACCTCGATCGGCGCCCGCTCGCGGGTGAGGCCGCCGGCGCCGAGCGCCGACAGGCGGCGGCGGTGCGTGAGGCCGTCCAGCGAGTTCGTCTGGCTCATGAACTGCGAGAGCTGCGAGGAGCCGAAGAACTCCTTCTGCGCGGCGACGACGGGCCGGATGTTGATGATGGTCTGCGGCGTGATGGCGTCGGAGTCCTCGGTGGTGAGGCGCTCGCGCACGACCCGCTCCATCCGATACAGCCCCACGCGGAACGCGTCTTGGATCAGCTCGCCGACGGTGCGCAGGCGGCGGTTGCCGAAGTGCTCGTACTCGTCGAGGTGGTCCTTGATCGGCTCACGCGGCAGCAGCCCGACCTCAGCCGCGTAGTCCTTGATCGGGTTTTCCTCGTCCACGGTCTCGAGGTCCGGGTCGAGCATCCGCGGAAGCGAGACGAGCTCGCGGATGAGGGCGACGATGTCGTCCTTGGTGAGGACGCGGGTGTCGAGGTCGACATCGAGGTCGAGGCGCGCGTTCAGCTTGTAGCGGCCGACCCTCGTGAGGTCGTAGCGCTTGGGGTCGAAGAAGAGCTGCTCGAGCAGGGCCTTGGCCGCGTCCACCGAGGGCGGCTCGCCGGGGCGCTGCTTCTTGAAGAGCTCGATCAGCGCGCCCTCCTCGGTCTTGGTGGGCTCGGTGTCGGCCTCGATCGTGTGGCGGATGTAGACCGAGTTGTCGAGGAGCTTCAGGATCTCCTCGTCGGCGACGTAGCCCATCGCGCGGAGTAGGACGGTGACCGGCAGCTTGCGCTTGCGGTCGATGCGGGCGTAGACGCGGCCCTTCTTGTCGATCTCGAGCTCCAGCCACGAGCCGCGGGCCGGCATCAGGTTGGCGATGAAGACCTGCTTCTCGCGGTCCTTTGGCTCCATGACGTAGGCGCCGGGGGAGCGGACGAGCTGCGTGACGACGACCCGCTCGGTGCCGTTGATGATGAAGGTGCCGCGGTCGGTCATCCACGGGAAGTCGCCCATGAAGACGGTCTGCTCGCGGATCTCGCCCGTGTCGCGGTTCTGGAAGGAGACCGTGACGTTCAGCGGACGCGAGTAGGTGATGTCCTTCTCGCGGCACTCGGCCACGGTGTGGGCCGCGTCGTCGAACTTCAGATCGCCGAAGACGATCGCCAGGTTCCCCGTGTAGTCCTCGATCGGGGAGATGTCATTGATGGTGTTGCGCAACATCCCCGACTTCGGGTCGGTGAGCGCCTTGAACGAACGGCGCTGGATGTCGATCAGGTGGGGTACTTCAACAGGTGTGGAGAGGCGTGAAAAGGACCTCCGGATGACAGGGGCAGCAGGAACTCTGGCCAACTGGGCGACTCCTCAGGTGGTCGAAGAACAGAATCGAACCTCCGCGCGAGAGATCCGGGGCAAGATCGGCGAACGACGCGCGACCCAGCAGGATAACACACGCTTCCTGCCGTGCGCAAGCGTCCCCGGTCCCCCGCCGACTTTGCGCGATCTTGCCGCAATACGCGGCAAAAATGCGCAAAGTCGGGCGGCTGGCTACTTCAGCTCGACCTCGCCGCCGGCTTCCTCCAGCTCGGCCTTCAGCTTCTCCCCCTCCTCGCGGTCCACACCTTCCTTGACCGGGCCGGGCGCGCCGTCCACCAGCGCCTTCGCCTCCTTGAGGCCCAGGCCGGTCGCCGCGCGAACCGCCTTGATCACCTGAATCTTCTTCTCGCCGCCGGAGTTGAGGACGATGTCGACGGTGTTCGACTCCTCCTCGGCCTCGGCGCCGTCGCCGCCTCCACCGGTGGGCGCGGCCTCCGCGACCGCGGTCGCGGAGACGCCGAACTCCTCCTCCAGGGCCTTGATGCGCTCGGACAGCTCGAGCACGGAGATGCCCTTGAGCTCCTCAATCCAGTCCTCGGTTGAAAACTTGGTATCAGCCATCAGATTCGTCCTCCTCGTGATCGGTCTCTTCGGAAGCCTCTGATGGCTCCTCTGAAGTCTCTTGGGTGGGTGTGTCGGCGGCTACATCGGCAGCTTCGGCCGCTGCATCGGCAGATGAGGGGTCAGACCCCTGGTCTGCATCAGGTTCGGATGCCGGTTCGGCTTCGGCGGGATCTGACCCCGCGGGTGGAGAGGCATCGTCCGGTTCGGATGGCGATTCGGCTTCGGCGGGATCTGACCCCGCGTCCGGAGAGGCATCTGCCTCGGCGGCCGATTCGGCTTCGGCGGGATCTGACCCCGCGGGTGGAGAGGCATCTGCCTCGGCGGCCGAGGCGTCCTCCTGCGCCGGGGTCTCGGCGGCCGGGGGCTCGCCGCTCACGAGGCCCTGATCTGCGATCTGGGCGAGCTGGCGTCCGAGGCCGGAGATCAAGTTGTTCAGGCCGGCCACGAGGCCGGTCAGCGGGCTCGCGATCGTGCCCACCAGCTGACCGTGGAGCACGTCGACGCCCGGAAGGCGCGCGATGGCCTCGAAGCCGTCGGGGTCGAGCGCGGCCCCGTCCATGATCCCGCCCTTGTAGGTGAGGATCGTGTGCTCCTTGGCGAAGTCCGCGATCGCCTTGGCCGCGGTCACCGGGTCGCCCTTGATCAGGGTCAGCGCGGTCGGGCCGACGAGGAACTCGTCGATGCCCTCGGTGCCCGACTGCTCGGCGGCACGCTTGGCGAGCCGGTTCTTGACGACGCTGAAGACCGCGTCGGCCTCCGCCAGCTTCTGGCGCAGCTCGGCGGCCTGCGGGACGCTGATCCCGCGATAGTCCACGGCGAAGATCGCCTCGGCCTCGTTCAGGCCCTGCGCGATCTCTGCGACCGCCTCTGCTTTTTGCTCCTTGTTCATGAAAAAAGCCCGCACGCAGGCGGGCTCGAAAGAAGTGCTCTTCCGGCGCCACCTGCACTGGAGTTACGGGAGACCCGGCCAGTGGTCTTCGGCAGGCGAAGTTTTGGGGCGCGCAGTGTAGCGACGTCTGACGGAGGGCTACCCGCGGCCGCCGAGCCCGTGCTTGCGCAGCTCGTCCGCGAGGGCGAAGATCGCTCCGCTCTGCGCTCGAGTCTCGTCACGCGCCTCGAGGAGGATGTCGCGACCGGCCCGGGTCTCGGCCTGAAGCTCGCGCAGTTCACGGGTGATCTCCTGCATGGAGAGCTCGAACCGGCGCATCAGGTCCTGCGTTAACTGCCGCAGGCCCTGGTGAAGCTCGTTGCTGCGCGCCATGGTCTCGTCGCTGCGCGCCATGATCTCGTTGCCCCGCGCCATGTGCCCGTCGGCGCGGACCAGGTGGTGGTCGATGCGGCGGAGGAACTCGGCCTCGGTCATCGGACCCATTCTCGCACGCGATCCGTCAGGGATCGCGCGCAGATCGTCGCGCGGCTAGGCCGAATCGGCGTCCGGGTCGGTCCCGGTCGCCGAGGTGTCCTCGGCCGCTGTATCGCCAGATGAGGGGTCAGACCCCTGGTCTGCGTCAGGTTCGGATGCCGATTCGGCTTCGGCGGGATCTGACCCCGCGTCCGGAGAGGCATCATCAGGTTCGGATGCCGATTCGGCTTCGGCGGGATCTGACCCCGCGTCCGGAGAGGCATCGTCAGGTTCGGATGCCGATTCGGCTTCGGCGGGATCAGACCCCGCGGGTGCAGGGTCGGAGCCGTTGCCGGCTACGTGGGCGAGGATCTCCGCCTCGCGGATCTTCGACGAGTCGACGCGAACGCCGGGGCCCATCGCCGTCGTCAGCGTGATCGAGTGGATGTAGCGGCCCTTGGAGGCGGCGGGCTTGGCGCGGTTGATCTCGTCGATCACGGCGGCGTAGTTCTCGAGCAGCGCCTTGTCCCCGAACGAGGCCTTGCCGATCGTGAGGTGCACGTTGGCATCGCGGTCGGTGCGGTATTCGACCTTGCCCGACTTCGCCTCGCCGACGGCCTTGGCGATGTCGTCGGTGACGGTGCCCACCTTCGGGTTCGGCATCTTGCCCTGGGGTCCCAGGACCCGTCCGAGCTTCGAGACGACGGGGCCCATCAGGGCCGGCGTCGAGATCGCCACGTCGAAGTCGGTCCAGCCCTCCTCGACGCGCTCGGCCAAGTCGCCGGCGCCCACGAACTCGGCCCCGGCCTCCTGGGCGGCGCGGGCCTGCTCGCCCTCGGCGAAGACGGCGATCGAGACGTCCTTGCCGAGCCCGTTGGGCAGGGCGAGCGTGCCGCGGAGCTGCTCCTCCGCGTGGCGGACGTTGAGGCCCAGCTTCATGTGGAGCTCGACGGTCTCGTCGAAGTTGGCCGACGCGGTCTCGCGCACCAGCGTCACGGCCTCGGCGGGGTCGTAGGCGTGGCCGCGATCGACCTTCTCGTAGGCGGCGCGGTAGCGCTTTCCCCGGGCCATCAGGTCTCGAGCCCGTCCACGTCCACTCCCATCGAGCGGGCGGTCCCGGCGATGATCCGCGACGCCGCGTCGAGGTCGTTGGCGTTCAGGTCGGGCATCTTGCGCTCGGCGATCTGGCGGATCTGGGCGGCGCTGATCGTGCCGACCTTGTTCATGTGCGGCTCGCCCGAGCCCTTGTCGATCCCGATCGCCTCGCGGATCAGGACCGCGGCCGGCGGGGTCTTGGTGATGAAGGTGAAGGAGCGGTCCTCGTAGACCGTGATCTCCACCGGGATGATCGTTCCCGTGTCCTGCTGGGTCTGCGCGTTGAACGCCTTGCAGAACTCCATGATGTTGACGCCGTGCTGGCCCAGCGCCGGGCCCACCGGCGGCGCCGGGTTGGCCGCTCCCGCCGGGATCTGGAGCTTGATGAGGGTGAGGACCTTCTTCGCCATGGGCGACCGGCGAGGATAGCGGGGGACCGATGCGGTGGCCGCGCCGCGACGCTCGGCTTTCCGGCCCTCTCGTCGTGACGGTATGAGACAGTCCGTTCCAGCGTGGCGCAGTCGAAAACCCAGATCGGAGCGGACGGCCGAGTAGTGATCCCCGCCGAGCTTCGACGCGAGCCGAAGCTCGAGCGCGGCCGAAGACCGCGCGGCCTTGATCGACAACGTCGGCGCCAGCTTCAGGCGGACGCGCGACGCCCGATGAGCGAGAACCTCGCGGAGGGCATCGCGCTCAGCCACATGCTGCACCGCTTCACCGGCGCCGCCCGGCGCAAGTGAGCCCTCCTGCCTTCGACCGGCTGCTGAAAGCGCTGGTCGAGGCGGAGATCGGGTTCGTCCTGGTGGGCGGCCTGGCCGTCAACGCCTGGGGTGTCGTCCGCGGCACCAAGGACGTGGACATCGTCGCCGACCCGGACCCAAGCAACCTGACCAAGCTGGCGGAGGCCGCAGTCCGCATCGGCGGCCACGTGCAGCAGGGGGACGCGTTTGTAAGCAGCGCCCCGGCGATCACGTCGGCGTTGGCGGCGGAGACGCAGGTGGTGGTCGAGACGGATCTTGGCCGCCTCGACGTCGTCCGCGACTTCCCCGGGATGCCCCCCTACGCGGAGCTGCGCTCCCGCGCGGTGGAGACGGAGATCCTGGGCCTCATGATCAACGTCTGCTCGCTCGAGGATCTGCGAGCTATGAAACAGGGTGCCGGCGGCAACCAGGACCTCGCGGACCTCGAGGATCTCGACGCCGCCGAGGGCGAGGGCTGAGCGCGGCGAGGGCGGTGTCAACCTCCGCTTCGCGCGCTCTCCCGCGAGCGGCTGAGAGAGCCCTGGGGGGCCGTCGAGGCCCTGTCGCTAGGCGATGTCGCAGCGCGGCTCAGGCTCTTGCTACCCCAGCCGTGAGGTGCGCCGGAGGCCGGCTGGGCCCCGACCGGCCCCCGGTCACTCCAGCTCGCCGCGGGCCCGGCGCAGGTCGTTGACGTCGATCTCGTCCTGCGCCCGCCCGGTGGCCAGCTTCATCGCCACCAGGTCCTCGTATGAGCAGACCTCGAATCGCACCCCGTCGATCTCGATCGAGAGCGCTCGCCCGCGCAGCTCCTCGTAGGGCGGGATCCCCGGCTGGCTCTGGACGACGTGGAGCTCCCCAAGCGACGTCAGGCACTTCACTGTCGCCCCGCCGGTCAGCGCGTTGGCGCTGAGAGGATCCTGAAGCGGGTCGGCGCCTGGGACGTGGGCCTCCAGCTCGCGCAGCGCCCCAGCGAGGCGCTCGAGGTTGGCGCGCTCGGGGTCGGGAACGATGTCGACGTCGAAGGTCGTGCGTCCGGCGCCGTGCACCGGCAGCGCCCAGCCGCCGATCACGACGAAGTCGACCCCGGCGTCGAGGAGGGCGCCGAGCAGCGCGGTGAACTCGTCGCCGGAGGAAGGGCTCACGCCCGAGCGCGCCGGCCCGCCTCGCGCAGCCGCAACGCCGTGCGCGACATCCGAAGCTGGCGCTCGAATCGCTGCTCGGGGCTGAGCTGGCGAAACTCGCGCCGAAGCTCCTCGGTCGTTCGATTGCCGCGCCGCTGACTCATCGCGCAAACGGTACCGCGACCAGGGGTCGCGATCGCGCTGCAGCTCAGTGCCGTTGACCGGGCGTGCTCACGTGGCGAGCAGGTCCTTGAGCGCGGGTTCGTCGAGAGGGTCGACCCGGGACAGGGCGCCGACCGAGTCGAACCCCGCGTCGGCCGTGACGATGGTGGCGATGTCGTTCTCTGCGCAGGTGGCGACGTGGATGCGGTCGTTGGCGCCGATCGGCGCGCCGTCGAGCGAGAGCGCAGCCCTGAAGATCTCGTCGGTGACCCCGAGCAACGGCGTGAACAGCTCGAGCGCGTGCGCGGCGAGGCCGCCGATGTCGCCGGCCTTCCCGCTCAGCTCGACGTGCCAGACCTCCTCCAGCACGGCGACCGACGTGCGCCCCTCGGCCTCGCCGCGGGCGATCGCCGTCAGGATCTGCCGGCAGGGCTCGCGATGAGCTGACTCAACGGCGCTGTAGATGACGACGTTGGTATCTACGAAGAAGCTCAACTGCGCTTCGAACCGGGCGCGGCGCGGCGCGAGGGAGCGCTGCCCAGGTCCCGCTCCTCATCGATCACCCGGTTGAGCTGGTCGGGCGCAAGGAAGCGACCCCGCAGCTGGCCGATCCGCTCCACCGCGCGCAGCCGGTCCTGGGGCGAAACGGTGCCGTAGCTCGTATCGACAGCCTCGCGCACGAGGGCCCCGACGGAGGTCTGGCGGCGCTCGGCCTCCGCCTCGAGCCGCCCGCGCTGCTCCTCCGTGACCAGGATCTGGAGGCGACGGTTAAGCATGCGCATAGCATACACATACCGCCCAGGGCCCAGGTGGCGCCTGGGTGGAGGCTAGATCTTCTTCACCTGGTCGTAGCCGACCTCGACCGGGGTCTCCCGGCCGAAGATCGAGACCAGCACCTTGAGCTTGGCGGCGTCCTCGTTGATCTCGGCGATCTCGCCGGAGAAATCGGAGAGCGGGCCGGAGATGACCTTGACGGTCTCCCCCACCTCGAACTGGGCCTGGGTCTTCGGGCGCTCGGCGGTCTCGCGATGCAGCAGGCGATCCACCTCGGGCTGCGAGAGCGGGATCGGCTTGTTGCGCGAGCCGACGAAGCCGGTGACGCCCGGGGTGTTCTTGACCAGGCTCCAGGCGTCGTCGGTCATCTCCATGTTCACCAGGACGTAGCCGGGCATCGTGCGCTTCTCGACCGAGACGCGCTGGCCGTCCTTCAGCTCGGAGACCTGCTCGGTCGGCACGACGACGTGGCGGACTTGGCCCTTCTGGCTCATCGTCTCGACCCGGTGCTCAAGGTTGTGCTTGACCTTGTTCTCGTGACCCGAGTAGGTGTTGATCACATACCAGCGGAACATCGGTTAGTTAGAGCTTTCGTTTCGGCGGGGTTGACAGGGGCGGGCGGTCGCTACAGGACGATCTTCACCAGCTCGGAGAAGATCGCGTCGAGGACGCCGAGGTAGGCGGCGGCGACCGCGATGAAGATCAAGGTGATGGCGGAGGCCTGGATCAGCGTCTCGCGATCCGGCCACTGGACGCGCTTGAGCTCGGCCCAGCACGAGGCGATGAAGGCGACCACGCGTCCGCGCTGGCGCTCGACCGGCTCGTCCCTGGGCTTGCGGCGCTCCTCGGACTCCTTGCGCCGTGCGGCGGCCTCGCGCTCCTCGCGCCGCTGCTCGCGCCGGCTGAGCTTGGCCTCGGTGGGCTCGTCCGGCGCGCCGACGTCGGCGCGCGAGGGGGCGGGCGCCGCCGGCGCCTCGGACTGCTTCAGCGCCTCCAAATCGGCGCCCTTTTCGGCCAGCTCGGCCTCGATCACGTCGGCCGACTCGGGCACCTGGGTGTCGTGCTGGGCGCGCGACTCTTCGGCACGGGCCTGGCCGGCCTGGGCGGCCTGCTGTGCCTCGCGCTTGCGACGCTCGGCCTTGCGCTGTGCTCGCGACTTCGCCATCGTCCGCGACTAGCGCGTTTCCTTGTGCGCGGTGTGCTTGCCACACCAGCGGCAGTACTTGCGCAGCTCGACCCGGTCGGGCGTGTTTCGCCGCGACTTGTTCGACTGGTAGTTACGCCGCTTGCACTCCTCGCAGGCGAGGGTGACGGCGATTCGGACGTCTCCGCGAGCCACTGTTCCTCTTCAGCTCCGGGGGCCGAAACCGGCCCCAATCAGAAAAAAGACCCCGGCGCCGATGCGCGGGGGTGGCCAGAGAATAGCGCGCGCCAAGCGACTCGCGCGCCCACGAAGCGAAGGCCCCCGCCGGGCGGGGGCCTTCGGTGCATTCGCCGTCTCGGACTCGGCCTCAGACGATCTTGACCTTCTCGCAGTTGGCCGCGATCGTGTCGGGGCCCTGCTTGCAGGCGACGTCGTAGCCGGGCCCGCAGTTGACGATGTCGGCGCCAGCCTCGCCCTTGAGCCTGTCGTTGCCCTTGCCGCCGCCGAGGGTGTCGTCGCCGTCGCCGCCCTTGACCAGGTCCCTGCCCCTGGCGCCCTTGACCTTGTCGACGCCGTCGGCGCCCTGGAGCGTGTCCCCGCCCCTGCCGCCGCGCTCGGCCGAGCACCGCGCCGGCGGCCCGCCTGGCCGACCGGCACAGCGGTAATCCCGACCGCGGCTACAGCCCCAGCGTCTTCGCGATGATGTTGCGCTGGATCTCGGAGGTGCCGCCGTAGATGGTGGCGACGAGGGTCTGGCGGACGAGGCGCTCCATGTCGTACTCCGAGGAGTAGCCGTAGCCGCCCATCATCTGCATCCCGCCGAGGGCGGCGCGCTGGGCGGCCTCGGTGACGAAGAGCTTCACCATCGAGGCCTCCTTGGGGAGCATCTTGTCCGGGGCGGCGTCGACCTGTCGGGCGACGGAGTAGGTCATGAGCCGCGCGGCCTCGAGGTCGGTGGCGATGTCGGCGAGGCGGTGCTGGAGCGCCTGGAAGGAGCCGATCGGCTTGCCGAACTGCCGGCGCTCCTTGACGTAGGCGAGGCAGTCGTCGAAGGCGCGCTCGCCCATGCCGAGCATCGTCGCGGCGAGGATCAGGCGCTCGACGTTGAGGCCCGCCATGAGCTGGGTCCAGGCCTGGTCGACCTCCCCCAGCACGGCGCTCTCGGGCGCCTCGCAGTCGGAGAGGTAGAGGTGGTTGGTCTCGCGGCCGCCGAGGGTGTCGATCGGCTTGATCTCCATGTTGGGGTTGCCGGTGGGCACGAAGATCATCGTCAGCCCGTCGTGCTTGCTCTCTCCCTTTGTCGTCCGGCAGACGACGAGGACGTGGTCGGAGATGTGCGCGTTTGAGCAGAACACCTTCTGGCCGTTCAGCACGTAGCCGCCGTTGACCCGCTCGGCCGAGGTGGTGAGCGAGCCGACGTCCGATCCGGCCTCGGGCTCGGTCATCGCGATCGCCTCGACCGACCCGCGGGCGATTCCGCCGAGGATGTCGCGCTTGTGCTCGTCGGAGCCGAAGCGCTGGACCGCGCCGGCGACGATCAGGGTCGTCGCGTAGCCGTTGATCGGGGCGAGGCCGCGGGAGGTCTCCTCCATAAAGATGCAGGCGTCCACCATTCCGCCGCCCGAGCCGCCGAGCTCGGGGTCGATCGTGACCCCGAGCCAGCCGAGGTCGGCGAGCTTCGAGTAGATCTCGGCCGAGTGGATCTCGGTATGGCCGTTGGTGAGGCGCTCGCGCTGCTCCGGAGTGCCGCACTCCCGCCGGCAGAAGTCGCGGATCGCGGCGGCGAAGTCGTTCTGCTCGTCGGTGAAGTTCAGGTCCATGGGGCGCCTCGGGGCGAACGCCCTAGGTGCGACCCTCGATCTCGGTCCGGACCTCGTCGATCAGCTCGGTGAGGTTCTCCGCGGAGACGTCGAGGAACTGGTTGATCGCGATCACCGCGAGGAGGATCACGGCGGCGAGGATCGTGCCGACGATCGCGAACGTGCGCCCGGCGGAGGCGAGGCTGCGGTACCGGCGCGACTCGCCGCGGTCAACCTTGTTGCGCCCGATCGTGCCGAGGGCGATCCCCGTGACGGCAACCGGGAGCGCGGCGTAGAAGGCGGAGCCCGAGCTGAGGATGATCATGGCGATCGAGGCGGGGCCGAGGACGAAGGCCAAAAGCGCCGGGATATTCCAGTCGTTGACGGCGTCGCCCTGCACGGGGGCCGCCGGCTGCGGCTGCGCGATCGGCTCGCGGCGCGGCGGCGGCGGCGGCTGGACGGGGGCCGACGCCTTCGGCTTGGGCATCGGGATCGGGTCCCACGGCTGCTCTCCGCCGGGGGGCGGCGTCGGGGCGGGCGCGGCGGGCTCGGCCGGTCCGACCGTGGTGCGCAGCGGGAGCGAGGAGGTTACGGCGCCCGGGGTGAGCGTCTCGCC
>JBPCKC010000057.1:0-22372 GCA_051004675.1 Solirubrobacterales bacterium | reverse complement strand
CGAGCTGGGCGTGGACGGGGGACGAGGCCCGTACCAGGAGGTACGGGCGAGGAGCCCGGGCGCGATCCAGCGACGGCATCCGTGCGTCATCCGCGTGCGTGGGGATCGCGGAATTGCTCATCTAGCTGCAAGTTCGCTGCCAGCGCTTGCAAAAAGCTCGCGGAAGTGGGACAACCCCACGGCGGAACCTGCGCAGAACCTGCGCAGCCCCCTCCGAGGTAACCGACTTGTCAGGAATACGAACAGCCGCCGCAGCCGAGCTCCTCGGAGTGAGCCCGTCGACGCTGCGCACCTGGGAGCGCCGCCTGGGCTACCCGCAGCCTGAGCGAACCTCCGGCAACCACCGCCAGTACAGCCTCGACGAGATCGAGGCGCTGCGCGAGGCGCTGCGCGAGACGGGGAACATCTCGTCGGCCGTGGACGTCGCGCGCCGGCGCGGGCGTGGGCCGGCCTCGCCGGCGCGTCTGGTCGCCGCCTTCGATCGCTTCGACGAGCCGGCGGCCGACCGCGAGCTCGAGGAGAGCCTCGCCGTACGCTCAGTCGAACGGACCGTCGAGGAGGTCCTTCTTCCCGCGCTCGAGCTGGCCGCCGAGCGCAAGAGCGCCGAGGCCGAGGCCGAGCACGCGAGCCGCTGGGCCGTGGGCTGGCTGCACTCGGCACGGCGCCTGGTTCCGCCGGCCACGCGCTCCGAGGGCGTCCTGCTGCTGGATTCGGGGACCGGCGTCGGGCGCGAGGCCGTCGAGACCCAGGCGCTGGAGCTCTTCCTGCGCCGGGCCGGCCTGCGCGTGCTGCTGCTCTCCGCCGACCTTCCCGAGGCCCGTTTCGCCCGCGCCCTGCGCGCGCTCGAGCCCCGTGCTGCGGTCCTTTGCGGCACCGAGGCTCGCCTCGACGTGCTCGGCCCCCAGCTGCGCCGGGTGCTCAGCGACGAGGCCAGGGCGCGCCTGCTGAGCTACCGCTCGGCCAACCTCGTCTCGGGCCGCTCCGGGCTTCCCAGCCTGGGCTCGCGCCCCAGCGAGGCGACGGCGAGCCTGCTCGGCCTCGTCGCCCAGGGCGCGTAGCGCCTGCCGGCGGGCGCTGACCCCGTTCGGGGCCATCCGCCGCTGCACCTTACCGTGCGCGTTGCGGCCCTTGCACAGGTTTGGCCTCTCGAACCTACGCAGTTCCTGTCAGGCGCCTCCAAGGCCCTTGCAAGCTGGGTAGGGGTGGCAGCACACTCGCAGCCCTTGTCAAGTTCTCACCGCTTTCGGTGGGATCGAATTACGGGAAGCGAGCAATGCAAGAAGAAGCCAGGCTCCTCAACGTAGGTCGCGCGGCCGCCTACCTCGGCGTTAGTGCTGCGTCCCTTCGCAAGTGGTCAAACGACGGGCTCGTGCCCGTCTACCGCACACCGGGCGGCCAGCGCCGCTTCGCGATCTCCGACCTCGACGAGTTCATGCAGTCGATGCGCGAGCCCGGGCGAGTCCCGGTGCCACGGCTGGGTCGCGGCGCCAGCGTCATCGGCAGCTGACGGCCCACCGGACCCGGGACCCAGCGGAAGCCAATGACAGAGCGCCCCACCCGCGCGGTGATCGCGCTGGAGCTCTGTGCCCTTGCCCTGGCGGCCGGGGTGGCCGCGGCGCGCGCGGACCTGGCCGAGTGGGAGCTCGGCCTCATCGGCGTGCTGCTGGTCGTCTCCGTAGTCGGAGATCTGACCGCGCTCGACACCCCCAGCAGCCGAATCAAGCTCTCCTCGAGCTTTCTCGCGATCGTCGTCGCCGGGGTCCTCCTGGGCGCCGCGCCGGCGGCGGCAATCGGCGCTCTCACGATCCTCGCCGGATGGCTGCGCGCGCGGTACGCCGCGACCGACCTCCTGATCAACCTCGTGACCTACGCCTGGTTTCCGCTCATAGCCGGCATCGCGTTCAGCGAGGCCGTGGCCGGCTGGGACGTGACCAACGCCGACCCCACCTACTACCTCCTCGTGCTCGGCACTTTCGCGCTCGCGCTCGCGATCGACTTCCTGGCGATCGCCGGCTACACCGCGTACGTGGAGGGCTCCCGGCTCGCGACGAAGTTCCGGCGCTCCCTTCTCCCGCTGCTGCCCTCAGAGCTGGCCTCCGCGCTGCTGGCCCTGGGGGTCGTGTTCGCCTACACGAAGCTGGGGCTCGCCGCCGTGGCCCTCTTCGGCGTCCTGGTGATCGCCTTCCAGTACCTGATCGGTGCGCTGCTGGTCTCCCAGGAACGCGCCGACGAGCTGGAGCTGCGCGCGAAGCAGCTCGCCGGCTTTCAGGTGGCCCTCCTGAGCGCCCTCCTGCGCACGCTCGACCTGCGTGACCGCATGACGGCCAGGCACAGCGCAGCCGTGGCGCGTTACTGCCGGGAGATCGCCGTCGCGGCGGGCCTCTCGGAGGAGGAGCAGGACCTGGTCCATACCGCCGCGCTGCTCCACGACATCGGCAAGTTCGTGCTTCCGGATCGCATCCTCAAGGGCACCGAGGCGCTGACCGAGGCCGACTGGGAGCAGATTCGCAAGCACCCGGAGGAGGGAGCGCGCATCGTGAGCCAGATCGACGGCTACCGGCCGGTCGGCGCGCTGATCATCGCCCACCACGAACGGATCGACGGCCTCGGCTATCCCGGTGGACTGGAGGGCGAGCAGATCCCCGCCCTCGCGCGCATCATCGCGATCGCGGACGCCTACGACGCGATGACCGCCCGCGACTCCTACCGGACCCCGATCTCCTCGTTCGACGCGATCTCGGAGCTGCGCAGGGTCTCTGGCACCCAGCTCGACCCGACCTACGTGGACCTATTCGTGGGCGTCCTGGCCGACAAGGACGTGGCCTACCGCCACGGTGAGGATTCCGACTTCTAGCGCGACCCCCCGCTCGACCGCCGGATCCACGACTACGTCGGTGCTCTCGGCGGCGGACAGAGCGCCCGCGCCCACGCTCGGGGCTAGCCCCCGGCGCAGACGAGCGCGAATCGGCGCACAACAAAGCGGAAGCGCCCAGGGGCCTTCCGCTTGATCCGTCCTACCGAATTCAGTTGAGCACTATCCGCGGCGGTATCCCACTATGCCCTCCATCAAGTCGTGAACGCGACGAATCTTGACAGAACTTGATGAAACTTGCAAATACCTGGCCAAAGGCAGCATCACGGCCGTGAACTTGCAATGACCACCACAAAGCGCGGATACCGTCGGCCCCATGGCGTCGACCCTCAGCGTGCTGCGCGTGCCCGCCTTCGGGAGGCTTGCCACCGCCAACCTCGTCAACGAGCTGGGTAACTGGCTGGGCGAGATCGCGCTGGCGATCCTGATCTTCGATCAGACCGGCAGCCCGATCGCGACGGCCTCTCTGTTCGTCGCCATCCACTTCCTCCCGGCGCTGCTCGCGCCGCCCCTGGTCGCCCGCCTGGAGCACCTGCCGGCGCGCTCGAGCCTCGCGTTGCTCTACGCGGCGGAGGCGGCTGCCTTCGGCGCCCTGGCCCTGCTGGCCGGCGAGTTCCTCCTCGTGGCGGTCCTCGTGATCGCCGCGATCGACGGCTCGCTGGCCTCATCCGCCCGCTCGCTGACCCGCGCCGCGGCGGCGGGTGCCCTAAAGCCGGCGGGCCTCCTGCGCCAGGGCAACGCCCTGCTCAACATCGGTTTCACCGCCGGCGCTGCGATCGGCCCCGCGATGGCCGGCCTGATCGTGGCAGGCGCCAGTGTCCAGACGGCTTTGGCCGCCGACGCGGTCTCCTTTCTCGCCGTCGCCGCGCTACTCGCCACCGCGCGCGGGCTGCCCCGGGCCGCGCCCGAGGTCGAGGGAGTGCTGGCGCGCCTGCGCAGCGGCCTCGCGTACGTACGTGAGACGGCTCTGCTGCGCCGCTTGCTAGGCGCGCAGGCGCTGGCGTTCGTCTTCTTCGCACTCGTGATCCCGATCGAGGTGGTGTTCGCCAAGGACACGCTCGGAGCCGGCAACGCCGGGTACGGCGCACTGTTGGCGAGCTGGGGCGCCGGCATGGTCCTCGGCAGCCTGGCGTTCGCGGGGCTCGGCCGGACGTCGGTCCCGGCGCTCCTCGCGTTTTCGACGATGGCCATCGGCGCCGCCTACCTTGCGACCGCGGCCGCCTCCACGCTCGCCTTGGCGTGCGCGGCGTCGGTCATCGGTGGAATCGGCAATGGCGTCCAGTGGGTGGCCGTAATGACGGCCGTTCAGGCGGTCACGGCGGCGCCGTACCAGGCGAGGGTCGTAGCGATGCTCGAGGCGATCGCCTCGGCGATGCCCGGCGTGGGCTTCGTGCTCGGCGGCGTGGTGGCCGCGGTGGCCGACCCGCGCATGGCATTCGCCGTGGCCGGCGGCGGCGTGCTGGTCGTGCTGGGCGGCGCCGTTGCCCTCTTGCGAGACACCGACTGGCGCGGGGCCGTGGCCGACGCCGCGCCGGTGGCCGCAACCACCACGCCGGTGACCGGACCGCCGGGTGGCGTAGCGACGACGTCCTGACGCCAAGTGATCCCGGCGGCCTTCTACCGGCCAGCGGCGGCCCGGGGCCCGCTTTGGTCAGCCGGCGCAGACCCAGGCGGAGCCGCCCGAGTCGGCCCAGATCAGGGCCGCGATCCGGTCCTGCTCCGCGGGCGGGGCGTTCTGGGGCAAGCCCTGGCCACCGTAAAGGGCCCAGGTGGAGGGCAGGATCTGGTAGGCGCCGCCCGCGCCCGAGCTCGGATTGACGACCCCGTAGTTGCCGCCGGACTCGCACATCACGATCCCGGCGGGTATGGCCCACGAGCCCGAACCGGTCGGTTGGGATGGTGCGCTCGCCGCGGCCGCCTCGGCGGCTGCGGCCGCCTCGGCCTCGCGGACCTGCTCGCTCCAGCCGGAGATCTGCGAGCGCAGGCCGGCCAGGGCGCTCGCCTGTTCGTCGCGAAGAGCGGTGAGCTGCGCCGCCTGGGCCTCGGCGGCCGCGCGTGCCGCGGCGATCTCGTCCCGTGCCGCGGCGATCTTGTCGTTGTGGAGGGCCTGGGCGTCGCGCGCGCTCTCCACCTCGGCCAGCCGGTCCGCGACGGCGGCGCGTAGCACGCGGACTCGCGCCGCCAGGTCCTGGTCGGCGTCCTGGATGCGGCGGAGAAACTGGGCCCGGGTCGCGAGGTCGTCGTAGCCCTGCGCGTCGAGGAGGAGCTGGGACTCGTCGATCGTCTGCCCCTTGTAGATGGCCACGAGGCGCGCGGCCAGCGCGCCGAGCGCCCGGTCCAGGCGGGCGCGCGCAGTTGCAAGGCGCTCTCGTGCCGCGTTCACGTCCGCGGTCAGCTCCGCTTCGCGCTCCTCGCCGGCCGCCAGGATCGACGCGAGCTCGGATTCGCGCGCGGCGGCCGCATCCGCGCGGGAGCGTGCGACAGCGAGCCGTGCATTGCCCGAGTCGATGCTGGCTGCGAGGCCAAAGGCGTCGCTCTCGGCGCCGCTGATTCGGCTCTCGAGCTCACCGATCGACTGCGCGTCGGCCGCCCCGGTCGTGGTGAGGGCGAGCAGGCCCGCCACGGCCAGCGCGCCGGCGCCGGCAGCCCACCGAAGGCTCGCGGCGGCGGGCGCGGCCTTGCGGCCGGCGCTTGCGGGTGGCGTGTCGTTTCCGGTCTTCATCTTCCCTCTGTGGCCTACGGGGTTAGCTGACGGGCTCGGGCCGAAGGAATGGCCCTACACGCAGTGCGCGCGCGATTCGCCCCTCGGAAGCGGACGAAAGAGACGTCCTTTGGCTTCCAGCGGTTCCCCCGCTCCTCCGGAAGAGGTCCGGAGGACTCAGCGGTGTTCTGGCACGGAATCCTAGCGAACGCTCACGACATGCTCAACGTTAGCTCAGGAAGTTTCCATAACGCCGCTCCTGCGACGCTCAGCCCTCGGGGGGCTCGCGCGTCGCCGCCAGCCAGCCCGCGGCCCCGATCGCAACGAGCGCCAGCGCGCCCGCGACCTTGATCTGGGTGCCGAAACGCCACCAGGCGAGGCGAACTACGGTGCGGCCGATCAGCTCATAGAGGGAGGACATGAGCGCACCCTACCCGTCGGCGGCCTGCCCACGCACCCGGTGGGCCATACGGCTCTGGAGGGTGAAGAGCTCGATGAACCCTGGGCTCGCGGCCTGGGAGAACTCCCCCCCGCTCTCGCCGAACCCGGCCAGCGAGCGGTCATACAGCGCGTAGGCGGATGAGCGGGCCACCGGCGTCACGCCGCCCTTGAAGAGCTTCAGGGTGACCTCGCCGGTAACGTGCTCGTTCGCTGAGGCCATGTAGGCGTCGAGGTCGAAGCGGAGGGGCTCCAGCCACAATCCGGCGTACGCGAGGTAGGCCCACTTGCGGTCCAGCCCATGCTTGAACTCGACTTGGTGGATCGTAAAGACCAGCTTCTCGAGATCGGCATGGGCTGTCATTAGGATCGCCGCCGCGGGTACCTCGTAGAGGTCGCGCACCTTGAGGCCGACGATCCGGTCCTCGATGTGGTCGACGATCCCCACGCCGTGGCGGGCGCCGATCTCGGCGGATCGCTCGATCAGGGCCACGGGCTCCAGGCGATCCCCGTCCAGCGAAACAGGAACGCCTGCCTCGAAGCCGACGGTGAGGAGCTGGGGGTCGTCGGGGGCGCGCTCCGGCGGGGTCACCAGCTGGAAAACGTCCTCCGGCGGTGGCTGGGTGAGATCCTCAATCGTTCGTCCCTCCGAGCTTCGCCCCCACAGGTTGTCGTCGATCGAGTAGGGACTGACCTCGTTGCCGCCCTTGAGCGGAATGCCGTGCTCGCGGGCGTAGGAGAGCTCCTCCTCGCGGCCCATCGTCCAGTCGCGTACTGGCGCGATGATCCGCAGCTTGGGGTCGAGCGTTGCGATCGTACCCTCGATGCGGACCTGGTCGTTGCCCTTGCCCGTGCACCCGTGGGCGACCGTGTCGCACCCCGTCGCCCGGGCGTGCTCGACGGCAAGCTTCGCGATCAGGGGGCGTGCAAGCGCCGTGAACAGCGGGTAGCCGCCGCCGTAGAGCGCGTTCGCCTTGATCGCCGGTACGACGTACTCGCGGGCGAACTCATCCCGGGCGTCGGCCACGATCGTCTCGAGCGCGCCCAGCTGCTTGGCCTTGGCGACCACGCCCTCCCAATCCTCCCCGGGCTGCCCGAGGTGAACCGTGAGGGTCACGACCTCGGCGCCGTAGTGGGCCTGGATCCAATGCAGCATCACGGAGGTGTCGAGCCCGCCCGAGTACAGCAGCAGGACGCGACCGACCTCGCCGGGATCGGCCTGGTACGTGGCGGTGCGGGGCGGCTGGTCGGTCAAGCCGCGAAGTCTCGCATGGCGCGGAGCCGGGCGTGACCAGGCAACATGACTGGCTCGATGTTGCTCCCGGCCCTCGCCGTGCTCCTGCTGTGTGCTGCCCTCGGCCAGGACGCCGAGTCACCCGACGACGGCTTCTGCGGGCTCCAGCCGTTTCAGGCGGGCGACTGCGAGCCGTACTCGGCTACGAGCCCCTTCAACGTCCCGCTCGCGGAGGTCGCGCCCGATCGCGGACGCTCGCAGGCCGTGGCGTCGCGGCTCGCCGGGTTCGGCCCCGGCCCGCAGATCGCCGTCGGCGTCGCGGAAACGAGCGCCGACTTCGACCATCCGATCTACTTCTCGCGGCAGGGCGATCCGGCGTACGAGATCAGCTGCGCCCAGGAATGCGAGGGCGAGGGCCGGACGGTCCGAGTGCCCATCCCCGCGGAGCCCGCCGGGGGGTCCGATGCGCACATGGCCGTCATCGAGGAGCGCACCGGCCTCGAATACGACCTGTACGGAGTCAGGGACCGCGCGCCCGGTGGCGGCGTTCTCAGGGTCGCCTTGGCGGGCGTCACCACATACTCGGGGCCTCGCGCCGATGGGCTCGGCTCGAATGCCACCGCTGCACATTTCGGCTTGGCTGCGGGGATCATCAGGCCTGGCGAGCTGGCGCAGGGTCAAATCGACCATGCCCTCGCGATCGTGGTCGAATGCACGAACGGACGCTTCGTGCCTCCCGCGGAGGGTCCGGGCGTGGGCCGTAGCTGCGCGTCGATCGGCCAGTCCCCTGCCGGGGCGCCCGCCCTGGGTGAGCACATCTATCTGGAGATGAGCGATGAGGAGATCGACGGTCTCGAGGCAGCGCCATGGCAGCAGGCCATTCTGCTCGCGATGGCCCGGTACGGGATGTACGTCGAGGACACCGGGGCCACGGCCAACGGGTGGGCGCTGCTCGTCGAATCGGGATCGAGCTACACGAGTTTCGGCCGGCCCGACCCCTGGGTGCGCCTCGCGCGCACGCTGGGCGTGCCGCGAGCGGAGGAGGCCCGGGTTCCCAATACGCGGATCCTCGACCTGCAGGGACTGGTCGACTGGGGCGCGAGGCTGCGGGTCGCGCCTCCCGTATTGGATGATTAGCCTGGTGCACCGCTTCCTGCGCATCCTCTCCATCGCCCTGATCACGGCCGGGCTCGTGGTCCTGGCCGACGTCGGCGTGACCCTGGCCTGGAAGGAGCCGCTCTCATCGGTCTACGGCTCGCTCCAACAGGACAAGGCAGAGGACGAGCTGGTCGACCTTCAGGACCGCTTCCCCTCCGAGGAGCTGCTGGCCAGGGCCCTCAGCGAGGACGACCTCGCCGATCGCGTGCGCGTGCTCGCCGACGCCTTCGAGCGGGAGGTCGAGCGCGGTCAGGCGATCGCGCGCATCGTGATCCCGCGGATCGGCGTGAACGTCGTCGTCGTCGAGGGCACCGACACCGCGAGCCTCCGGAAGGGCCCCGGCCACTACACGCTCGAGGGCATCGACGAAGGGCTCCGTAACCAGGGCGACGGCTCGGCCTTCCCTGGCCAGGGCAAGACCGTGGGGATCGCGGGTCACCGCACCACCTACCTCGCTCCGTTCCGGCGGATCGACGAGATCCAGGTGGGCGACGAGATCACGCTGCAGATGCCCTACGCGACCTTCACCTACACGGTCCAGGAGCACGAGATCGTCGACCCCAACGACGTGGGAATCGTCGAGAACGTCGGCTACGACCGCCTGGTGCTCACCGCTTGCCATCCCCTCTACAGCGCGGCACAGCGCTATGCGCAGTTCGCGAAGCTCACGGACATCACCCTGTTCGCGCCAGGCGATCGGCGCTGGCAGGATCCGTAACTTCGGCGGCTACCCCGGACCCAGGATCTCGTCGAGGATCAAGGCTGGGTCGGGAACGCCGAACTCAGCCGAGAGGGCTCGCTCGATCTGGTCACGACTCGAGCCGGCCACAGCCATCTGCGTTGCGCGGAGCATCGCCTGATCCGTGTCGAGCGCATCGGAGACAGGCGGGGTCGTCGGCGCGGGAGGAATAGGGTGGGCCGCCGCGGCCTCTCGGATCACGGGAGCCTCCAGTTCCGCGGCGTCCGCATGGGCAACGGGAAAGTCGGCCGGCGGCGTGGCGGGGACGCGCTCCTGGCGCGCCGGCCTCCGGCGTAAAGCCCGTGGCGTCGAGGGCAGCGAGATTCCCGGGGCGGGGTCGGACGGCGGCCCGGGGCTCGCAGCCAGCTCTTCTATTGCCCCGACGCTCCGATCGATCACTCCCATCGCCTCGTCAAGCGTGTCCCGCAGCCCGACGAGCTGCTGCGAGAGCGACCGCGTGTGGCCTTTCAGCGCGTCGAGCCGCTGATGGTGGAGACGATCGGCCTCCTGGCGTTTCGTCTCGAGCAGACTCCCGGCCTCGGCCTCGGCATCGGCTCGGATCGCGGCGGCCGCAACTTCCGCGGAGCTGATGATCTCCTCGATGCGGGCGGTGGCCCTGGCCACCGCCCCGCTCAGCGAGCCCGGCGACACCCCGGCCGATCCCGAGTCGGCCGGGTCCGCGCCCTCACCGCTCGAGCGTGGCATGGGGGAACCTTCCATGGGCTGATCGTAGCCTCTCCAAGGAGAATGGTCGGCCATCCGACGGCCTCGTGATGATCTTTGCAGGCGGTGGCCGAACCGGCTACCCGACCGCGCGCGGGGCAGCCCTCAGGCCTCGAGTTCGGTCCTGATGGGCGGCATCGGCCCGCCCGGTTTCGAATCGCCCCCGCCACGCCTGTTGCTGCGGACGCGCTGCACGGCGCTCGCGTAGAAGGCGAAATCGCCCGGGAACGCGGTCCGCTCGACTCCAAGGAACACGACCAGGTAGGCGATCGATGCGGCGACGACCCACGCGGGGTGGAGCGAGAGCCCACCGGCGAACGCCACGAGCGCGAGCGCGGCCGATCCGAGCGCGGGCGCCGCGAGCACCCGCACGACCGAGATTCGCCCAAACCGGCGGCTCGCGATGTGGAGGGTGAACCCGGCGAGCAGGACGCCCGAGGCCACCGCGTTGATCGCCGCTCCGACCGCCCCGAGGGGCGGGATCAGGATGAAGTTCAAAATCAGGTTCTGGACGATCACTATCGCGGCCGGGCGAGCAAAGTCGCCGGGGCGGTCACGCGCGATCATCAGGATCGCGCCCATCGAGTTGACTCCGAACAGCACGGTCATGATGCCGAGCAACCTCAGCGGCAGCACCGCGTTGGCATACGCGTCGCCGTAGATGAGATCGATCAGGGGCTCTGCCCAGAGCACGAGCCCGACCCCGATCGGCAGCAGCATCGCGACCAGCGCGTTCAGCGACAGCTCGTAGCCACGATTGAGGGTGATCCCTCCTCCGGCCTCGTGCCGAGACAACCAGGGGAGCATCGCGCCGCCGAAGGCCCAGGAGATGAACATGGTCGTCTCGATCAGGCGATACGCGGCCCCATACTGGCCGACCTCCGTGTTGTCACCGCCCTTGAGGAAGCTCAGGAGGGCCATGTCGGCCTTGAGCAGCAGCGTGAACAGCAGGATGGCGAACCCGAGCGGGATCCCCTTTCCCGCGATCATCCTCCACCTCGAGCGGTCCACCGTCCATCTTGGGCGTTCGACGTTGCGGTGCATCCAAAAGACGGCGAGCGCGATCGCGACCCCGGCCGCGACCGGCAACACCACGGAAACCGCGACGAGCCCGCCGCCTCCAAGCAGGATCGTCACGCCGATGCCGGCCAGGAGCGTCCGTTGGAGGACCAGTGACCAGGCGATGTACTTCATGCGCTCATGGCCCTGCAGGACCGCGAACGGCGTCTTCAGGATGACCTCCAAGGCAACCCCCAAGGCGATGATCTGGACTGCCAGCCGGGTCTGGCCCGAGTAGGGGCCCAGGTACATGATCACGGCGATCAGCACCAGCAGGAACGCCAGCAGCATGCCCTTGATCGCGAGAATGTTGGCGTAGAGGCCATGGACGCGGGAACGGTCGCGCGCGACCTCGCGCGTGAGCAGCTCGTCGGTGCCGATGCCCGCGATGCTGAGCAGCACGGCGCTCAGCGACATGCCAAAGATGAAGTCGCCGAACTGCCCCTCACCCAGCTCGCGGGCGAGGACGACGAAGAAGGCGACCGACGCCAGCTTCGCGGTCAGCTCGCCCGCTCCGCGGGTCAGCGTGCCGTGGGCGACGCGACGCGACCCTCCGCCGGACGGCTGTTCGCGCGGCGGCGACCCGGATTCAGCCGGTGCGGAGCTTGCGTGATTGGCCTCAGCGGACATCTACCCTTGGGGACACGAATGCTCGCGCCCTCTCGACTGATCGACGGTAATACTCGCATCGCCCCCGGCTGGCCGCCGCCGGAGGGCGCCGCGGTGGCCCTGTCGACGATGGCGACCGCTCTCGTGTTTGCTGCGGCCGCGGGGCTCGCCCTCTACCGCTCTCCCCCACCCCCGATCCCGATGATCCTCGTCGCCGGGCTTGGCGCCATGGCGCTGCTGGCGCTCGTGGTCACGCGCTACGACCTGGCCGTCGGCCTCGCGTTCGTCGGCCTCGGGGTGGTCAAGTTCGAGCCGGCGCCGGTGGATCTGCTCGTTGCGACCCTGATCCTGGTCGCCGTGGCGACCGGGCGGGTCAATCTCCGCCGGATCCCGCTCACGGCCGCGGGCGCGCTCGCAGCCTTCCTGCTGCTCAACGTGGTCTCGATGGTCGATGCCATCTCCCCCGGCCAGGCAGCGTTCTTCTTCGCGCTCACGCTGTACGGGGCCATGCTCGCCTTCTGGCTGGCGGGCTACATCGACTCTCCCCGCCGGGCGAGAATGATCGTCCGCTGCTACCTGGTGGCGGCGGTGGGCACCACGGTGATCTCCCTCCTGGCCCTGGCGGTGCCGTTCCCGGGTCACGAGGACCTGATCTACGGGGCTGACCGCCTCCAGGGGCTGTTCAAGGACCCGAACGTGTACGCCCCGTTCCTCGTGCCGATCGCGCTGATCCTCCTCGAGGAGATCATCACTCCGCGCCTGCTGGCCGTTCGCAAGTCGCTGAAGGGGCTGATGCTGTCGCTGCTGATCGTCGGCGTCCTGCTGGCGGGATCGCGTGCGGCATGGCTGAGCCTGGGACTCGGCGTTGCCGTGCTGCTCGCGGTGGTCTCGCTGCGCCGAGGCGGTGCCACGCGGGGCTTCGCGGCACTCGCGGTGGTCGCATTCGGGCTCGGCGGGGCGACGGTGGTCGTCGTCGCCACCGGAAACAGCTCGCTGCTGGGCGAGCGCGCCGAGGTGCAGGCGTACGACAGCGAGCGCTTCAACACCCAGGCCGAGAGCATCAACGTCGCCCAGGAGCACCCGATCGGGCTCGGGCCCGGCCAGTTCGACGTGTACTCGCCGACCGCGGTCCACAGCCTCTATCTCCGGGCTCTGGTCGAGCAGGGAATCCTGGGGATGGCCGCGATGCTCGCCTTCCTCGTGGCCACCCTGGTGCTGGCCCTGCGCAACGCGGCCGAGGGTCGCGACACGATGGGGATCGGGTCGGCGGCGTTACTGGGCGCCTGGATCGGGCTCCTCGCCAACAGCGTGGTGATCGACTCGATGCACTGGCGCCACCTCTGGGTCCTCACCGCGCTCATCTGGGCCGGCTACATGCATCGGGCCGTTCGCAGCCGGGCCCCTCGGAGCGCGGCTCTCACCTGACCGGGAAGGTCCTCGCTAATAGGCGCCGGGGCGCGTCTGCGCCTGGGCGCCACCCGGTGTCGTCGTCAACGACGGACGCTGGGCGCCGTAGTACAGCGACACGTCCGTGCGTCCACCGATCACGATCAGACCGAGGGTCTTTGCCTCGAGACGCCCGAGGAGCTCCTCGGCCTCGATCACCTTCTCCAGCGAAAGACGGTCAGGCCGGGCGACGAAGAAGATCCGATCGGCGAGCCGCACCAGTGGCTGAGCTTCCGCAACCCCCAGGATCGGAGGCGAGTCGACGAGCACGTAGTCGTAACCGAGGCCGCGAACGTGATCGAACAGCTTGCGGAGGTTGCCCTCGGAGAGCAGGTGGGCGGGCTCGGGGCCCCGGCCGCCGCTGGCGATCACGTCCAGCGTGGCCTCGCGACCGGAGGACCGGTCGCTGACGGTGATTCCGCGGGCCGTCGCAGGCACGAGGTGCTCGCTGGCGCCGGCGCGCTCGATCAGCGCCAGTATGTCCGCGAGGCCCGGCTCGAGCGGAATGCCGAAGGTCTCCTGCAACGTCGGCCAACGCAGATCCGCGGAGATCAGCAGGACACGATGCCCAGCCTGCGCCAGCGCCTGGCCCAAGCGCGCCGTAACCGTGCTTTTACCCTCTCCCGAGACGGTGCTGGTCACGATCACGATCTCGCCCTGCTTGGGTGGAAGCATCAGTTGCACCGTGGAAGCAAGGGTCTGGTAAAGCTCGCGCTCGACCGAGTCGCCCACATGTCGCCTGCGCCCGAACCCGCGCCGGCGCACGTACGGAATCGAGGCGAGGACCGGCTGCCCGAAGAGCCGGCTTAGCTCGCGCGGCTCGCTCACGCCCGGTCTCAGCTGCTCGCGTCCGAGCGCGACGAGTACGCCGAGGAAGAGCGAGCCGAACAGAGCGAGGATGGTGTTGCGCGAGGGTCTCGGCGAGGACGGGGACCCGGGGGCCGATGCCCGCTCGGCCAGCTGGAGCTCCGCGCCGGCGCTCGCCTCCTCGATGCTGAGGGCGCTGACCCGGTCGCTGAGGGCGCTGATCTCATCTGGGCTCGCAGTCGGTTCGTCGCGCAGGTCATTCAACTGCTGGGTCAGGCTCGCCTTGGCCGCGGCGAAGCGCTCGCGCTCGAGGCCCTTCTGGGCCGCGAGGAAGGAGGTGGCAACGGCGTTGGCGACCGCGGCCGCGTCGTCGGGGTCGTCGTCGGAGGCTGTGATCGTGATCAGGTTGGCGTCCTCGTTGACGCTTGACTCGATCGCGTTCTCGATCGCGTCGGGCGTCTCGCCGGGGAGGCTCTTGGCCGCCGCCTCGAGAACGCCGACGCTGGCTATCAAGGCGTCGGCCGTTACCAGCTGGCGCTGCACCGTCACGGGGTCGGGAGGCCCGAGGACGCCCGTGTCGGCGTTCAGCACGACCGTCGCCGTGGCCTGGTAGGTCTTCGGAAGCGTCAGCGAGAGGAACAGCACAACGCCGGTCGTGATCCCGACGATCATCAGGATCAGCCAGCGGTTGCGCGAGATCGCCGACAGGTATCGGCGTGCTTCCAGGGGAGCCTCCGCGGCCCCGTCCGAGAAGAGCCCGGTGCCGGACGCGGCTCCGTTGCCCGAGCTCACGAGGCCCCCGCGGAGCCCGGCGAGCCGGCGTCAATGACCTCTTCGTATACGGCTAGGGTCGCCTCGACCATGCCAGCAAGCGTAAATCGCGACTCCAGCCGCTGCAAGGCGGCCCCCCCGAGTGCACTCGCCCGTGCAGGGTCGTCGAGCAGCGCCAGGATGGCTGTGACGAGCGCGGGGGTCTGCCGCGGCGCGACCAGAATGCCGCTGACCCCGTCCTCCACCGCCTCCGCGACGCCTCCCACGGTGGTGGCCACGATCGGGAGGCCGAGGGCCATCGCCTCGAGGTTTGCGTAGGGGAACGACTCCGACCACGACGGGGCGACGAACAGGTCGGCTCCGGCCATCCAGGGATCCACGTCCTCGACCTCCCCTGACAGCCACACGCTCTCGCCGAGGTCGCCCATCTCGATCTGCCGCACGATCGCGTCGCGCTCGGGGCCGCCGCCGACGATCAGGAGCTTGGCGTGCGGGTGGGTGCGCAGGACCACGCTGAATGCCGCCAGCAACGTCTCGAGGCCCTTGCCGCGACGGAGGCCCGAGACCGTGCAGATGAGCGGCCCTTCTTCGCGGAACGCCAGGACCGCGGGGTTGGGGGCGGGTCGGGGGCGGGGCTCGATCCCGTTGTGGACCACCCGGATCCGCGAGGGCGGGCAGAACTGGCGAGCGAGATGTGCCTCGCTCTCGCAGACGCAGATGACGCGTGAGGCCAGTGGCGTCGTCGCTCGCTCCGCCAGCCAGAACAGCGGCCGCTCCACGCGGCGGGGCAGCGCGCCCGCGAAGGCATACCCATGGGGAGTGGAGATCAGCGGCGTCCCCATCGTGCCGAGCCGGGCGAGCCGGGCCATCACCCCGCCCTTCGATCCATGGGTGTGGATCAGGTCCGGCGCGAACCGCTTGATCGCCGCGACCAGCTCGCCGACCGCTCGCGCGTCGTCCATGCCGGACAGCGGGCGCACGATGTCGACGGGGATGACCTCAACGTCGAGCTCGCCCGCCCGGTCGCGATGCGGGCCGCAGACCGCGACTTCGTGACCGCGGTTGGCGAGCTCGGAGCTGAGCGAGGCAACGTGGCGGAAGGCACCGCCCTCGCTCGGCCGAAGAACCATCAGGACACGCGCCACTCGGGAACATCCTAGACGCGCGGAATACGATCGCCGACATGGCACCATCCTTCGCGCCGACCAGCAGACCGTCTGGCCTGCGCGTGCTTCAGGTCGCCCAGCCTCCCCACGGGGGTGTTGCCGAGCACCTCCGTGCGATCGGCTCGGCGCTGAGCGGCGAGGGAATCCAGGTGGAGGCCGCCCTCTCGCCGGACAGCCGCGCCATCGCTCCGCTGAGGCAGGCGGGTATAGAGATTCACGAGATCGCATTCGTCCCGGCGATGCGGGCGCTCGGCCCAGACCTCGCCGCGACCCGGACGCTGGCGGGGCTTCTGCGCCGCCGCCCCTACGACGTGGTCCACGCTCACGGCGCCAAGGCTGGGGTGCTGGCACGGCTGGCCGGGGCGCTGACGCGGACCCCGGTCGTCTACACGGCACACGGATGGGCGTTCAACGAATTCGAGTTCCGGCACCCGCGCCCCTCGGCGATCCACCGGGGGACCGTGGTCTGGACCGAGCGCGCGCTGGCGCCCCTGGCCGCGTTCACGGTTTGCGTCTCCGGGTTCGAGGAACGAGCGGCGAGCGCCCGCCGGCTGCCCGGCGCGGGGCGCCGCCGCGTCATCCACCACGGTGTGCGGATGCGCGACGACGCGGTCGCCGACGAGCGGCTATTGGCTTGGCGGGGCGACGGCGTCCTGGTCGGCGCGGTCTCGGTGTTTCGCCCCGAGAAGGGCCTCGGCTTCCTCGTCGACGCGGCCACGACGGTGCGCCGGGAGAACGCCGACGTGCGTATCGCCCTCGTCGGTGAGGGCGACGGGCGGCGCGAGCTCGAGCGGCGCATCGCCGCGGCTGGGGTCGGGGACACGGTCAAAACCTTCACCTACGGCGGCTCGGTCGAGCCGCACCTGCTGGCGCTCGACGCCTTCGCGCTTCCCTCGCACCAGTTCGAGGCCGCCGGGATCGGCGTGCTCGAGGCGATGGCGATGGGGCTTCCCGTCGTGGCCTCGCGGATCGGGGGGGTTCCCGAGAGCGTGATCGACGGCGAGACTGGGCTTTTGGTCGAGCCCGGGGCCGTGGACGACCTGGCGAGCGCCCTCATCCGCCTCGCCGGCGATCCCCGGGCCCGTCGGCGCATGGGCGAGCGCGGCCGGGCCCGGGTGGCGGAGCGGTTCACGCTCGAGCACGAGGTCGCGGCGCTGGCGGCGCTCTACTCCGAGGCCGCGGGAGGCTGAGCCGGCCGCTCGGCGCCGCCGCGGGTAAGCGCCAACTTGATCGCCTCTGTCGGCGGGCCGAACCTGGCCGCGCCGACCCAGAAAGCCGTGCCCCATGAGACGTGCATCGTCGCCAGGACGGCCGGCAGCATCCACATCTCCCGCCCAGGCTCGCGAGTGGCCTGGCGCACGGTCTCACCGGCGAGCACCGCCCCGTAGAGGGCGATCAGGCGCCGCGCCGGGCGCGAGATCGGCCGCGGCCCCGCAACCGCCGCGACGACGGTCAGGACGAGGGCCGGGGCGATCAGGTGCGAGCGGCGCATGCTGCGGGGATGCCGCCTGCTGGTCTTGGCGCGGTACTGCCCGTAGCGCCAGTACTGGCGCGCCAGGGCGCGCAGGCTGCGTCGCGGCACGTAGCGCGCCGCCATGCCCGGAACGCAGACGATCCGGCCGCCCCGCTCGCGGACCCGCGCGGCGAGCTCGGCGTCCTCGTTGATCGGCCATCCCTCGTCCCATCCTCCGAACGCCTCGAGCGTCGAGCGTCGCCAGACCCCGGTGAAGCCCGTGTCGACCTCCGTGTCGTACTCGACCGGAAAGCGGAACTTCGCGCCGCCGATTCCGAGCCTGGTCCGAAGCGCCAAGGCGACCGCCCTCGAGCCGCGGTCGGCCCCGTAGGCGATCTGAGGCCCGCTCGCCCAGGACACGCCGCCGCGCTTGAGGCGGTCGATTCCGGTGGCGAGGTAGTCGGACGGATAGAAGGTGTGCGCGTCCATCCGTGCCACGTACTCTCCCCGGGCCTCGCGGAGCCCGATGTTGAGCGCGTGCGGGATGCGGCGCTCGGGGTTGTCGAAGATCCGGATCGCGTCGTCCCTGCGGGCCAGCTTCTCGAGGATCGGACGGGTGCCGTCCTCGCATCCCCCGTCAAGGAAGATCAACTCCACGTTGCCCTCCAGGTCTTGCGCGCGCATCGCCTTCGCGGTCTCCTCGATCATCTCCGCCTCGTCAAGGACGGGAACCAGAACCGAGACGTCGATCTTCGAGGTGTTCATGAACAGGCCCCCGCCGGCTGCTCGTTCGCGATCGGCTGATCGCGCGGCTGGATGCCCGCAGGCAGGACGAGACCACAAACTCCGCACATGCCCGGCGATTCTATGGAAGGCGTCTCAGCCGCTGTCCGCTTGCGGCCGTCCGGAGATGAACTGCGCCAGCCGGGCGGCCTCGGCGTCGCGCGCGAACCCACGGGCCAGCTCGAGGCCGCGCTCGACGCAACGTCGACGCCGCTCGGGGTCGTCGGCGAACGCGATCACCGCCTCGACCAAGGCGTCAACGTCGTTCGGCGGGACCAGCAGGCCCGCCCGCCCCTCTTCGAGGGTCGCCGCCACCGAGCCGACGTTCGTGGCCACCACGGGGGTCCCCGCGGCCATCGCCTCGACCAGCACCTGCGGCGACCCCTCCGTGAGCGAGACGTGGACGAACATGTCCGCGTCGCGGTAGAGGGAGATCAGCTCGGGCCCATACGGCACGAAGCCGGGCAGCTCGATCCGGTCCGCCACCCCCCTGCGGGCCGCAAGGTCCAGGACCTCGGCCGACATCCGGCCCGTGCCGGCCCAGAGCAGGCTGAAGCCCGGTCGGCGGCGGTTGAGCTCGGCGAGCATCTCGACCACCAGCAGCGGGTTCTTCTCCGGCTCCACCCTCCCCACCGTGAGCAGGCGCCGCGCTCCGTCCGCCGTCTGCTCCGGCGCACGTTCGAGCACGTCGGCGGTCGAGGCAAGCGAGATCGTCGCCGAGACCAGGCCTGGCCGAGGGCCGCCGTAGGCCCGCTCGAGCTCCGAACCCACGACGATCGTTGACACGGCACGCGCCAGGAGGTGGAAGGCGCGATCGAGAAGCCACAGGGGCACCAGCAACGGCGCCCACGCGTTGCCCGGCAGGCGCGCGCGGAAGTAGCGCATGGTGTCCTGGCGAACCCCGAGGATCACCCGCCGCCTGCGCACCAGCGCGAGTAGCGCCAGCAGCAACGACAGCGGGTGCGGGCCGAACACCCAGACCACGTCGACCTGGGACAGTCCCCGCCACATGGCGCGGAGGGTGCCGGCCGCGCTGCCGGCCACCGAGAGGAGCCGGCGCAGGCTCACGTAATAGGGCAGCGGCAACAGGGTCGGCCCGGGCGGGAGCTCGTAGTCGGCCCCCGCATCGGGCGACGCCGCCCGCCCGAGCACATGGAGATGGGCGAACCCCGCTCCGACCTCGGCGACGAAGGACATGAACGGGAACGCCTCGGAGTTCGTGTACAGGCGACCCTCGGGACCGGCGCGAAACGGCGCGTCCACGTACACGAGGAGCCGCGGGCGTTTCTCGCTGCCCTCGGCGGGGATCACAGCGCGCATGGGTCACGCAACTTAGAGCAGTCGGGTCGGGGCCCCACGCATCCGCTTTTACGCCGGGGTGTAGGCGTCGCCTCGTACGAACGTCCAGGCCTGCGATCAAACGAGCGTCCAGTCGGCTCCTGAATCCGATCGATTCCGCGGAGGGCACCGATGGAGGGCTCGCAGGATCGAAGCAAACCCACGGTGAGTCCCGCCGAGACCAACGCCCTAGCGGGCAATCCGGGACACGCCGCCCCTGGTGCCAGGAGGTGCCCCATGTCCCGGATTCTCAGGCGATCGACCGTGCTCGCATCCGTGACCCTCGTGGCCGCCACCACAGGCCTCGCAGCGGCGACGACAGCCGCCGCGAGCACTCAGTCCCTGGAGCCGGTGAGGGCCCTCAAGCACCGGGCCGTCTTCGATCCACGGGACATTGCGCCCGAGACGATCGAGCGGGCACGGATGACGTTCCGCGTCGACGGCCAGACCAAGCGCCGCAGGGTTGCGGCGGGCCGCGTCCGGGATGCGGCAACTACCTCGACCCTGCTGCGCTTGAGCAAGCGCAGCACCGAGCGGGTTCGCCGACTCGAAGTCATCGTCGCGGATGAGCCCACCGACCCGCCGCCACCCGCCGCCGACCCCTGCCAGTTCGGAACCTTCAGCTCCCAGAACATGCCCGGCGCCTGCTGGCGGCCCTACTCGGACGCCAGCCCGTTCAACCGTCAGCTCCCCGCCTCGATCCCCGAGGCCTCGGGCTCGGCGGCGATGGCCAGCCGGGTCGGGAACTTCGGCCCCGGCCCGCAGATCGTTGCCGGCGGCGCCGCCACCGAGATGGACTACGACCACCCGATCTACTACTCCCAGAGCTCCGACCCCATCTTCACGGTCCACTGCACCGAGCCCTGGGGCACCTGCCCCCTGGAGGGCATGGAGATTCGCATCCCCGACAAGGCGCAACCGGCCGGCGGCTCCGACAGCCACCTCGCCGTAATCGACCAGGCGGCCGGCTGGGAGTACGACCTCTACGACGTCAACTCGAAGCCTGCGGGCGGCGGCACGATCTCGATCGGCTGGGGCGGGAAGACGCGGATGGACAACACCACCTCCGACGGCCTCGGCTCCAACGCGACCGCCGCCCACTTCGGGCTCGCCGCCGGCGTCATCCGGCCCGCGGAGCTGGCCAGCGGTCAGATCAACCACGCGCTGGCGATCGCCGTCAAGTGCACCAACGGGACCTCAGTCGCGCCTGCGGGCTCGGGCACCGGCCGCAGCTGCTCTTCGATGGGGCTCTCCAACCAGGACGCGCCGCCGATGGGAGCGCATTTCTTCCTCGACATGAGCGAATCCGAGATCAATGCCCTCGCCGTGCCGGAATGGCGCAAGGTGATCCTCCGCGCGATGGCCCGGTACGGCATGTTCGTCGAGGACACCGGCGCCGACTACAACGGCTGGTCCCTGATCGTCGAGTCGGGCGCCTCCTACACGAGCTTCGGCCAGGCCGACCCGTGGGTGACGCTCGCAAACGACCTCAACCTCCCCACCTGGCTGGCGGACGGGATCGGGCGCCTGCATCTGTTCGATCTCCAGGGCACGGTGGACTGGGGCAGCAAGCTCGCCGTCGCCGACCCCTGCGTGAGCCAGGCTGCCTGCTGAGGCACCCCGGTCGCGCCTGCCGGCGTCACCCGGTCACGGGTTGCGCGCCGCCCCGTAGCGAAGGCGGCGGTGCAGAGCCCGTAGCGGCGGTCCGGCGTCGTGGCCCCCGCCAAGCTTCGCGCGGAAGTCGAGCAGGGCGTCGTGGTGGTCGATCTGATTGCGGCGCAGGGCGAAGCGGTCGGTTTCCGAATCGTTGAGGCCCGGCTCGCAGGAGACGGCGACCCGATACCCCGCCTCCTCGACCATGCGGCGCTCGCGCGCTCCGAAGAGGCCCGCCGGATAGCTGAACGCCTCGACCGGCCTGTCCAGCCGCGCCTCCAGCGCAGCCTTGGAGCTCATGATCTCCTCGCGCGCCTGCTCGTCGCCGAGCGTGAGCAGGTTGGGATGGCTGACGCTGTGGGCTTCGAAGCGCAGCGGCGAGTCGCGATCGAGGCGGACGACGTCCTCCCAACCGATCAAGGGGGGGCCGTTCTCGTACCAGTCGAAGGCGACGCCGCCGTCGAGCGCCCCGGTAACGACGAACACGCTCGCACCGAAGCCAAGCTCCGCCAGGACCGGCATCGCGTGCTCCACGACGTCGAGGTAGCCGTCGTCGAAGGAGAGGCTGACGACGCGGTCGAGAGGGTCGCGCCCGCGCATCAGCTCGCCGGCCGCGGCGACGTCCACCACGCGCCAATCGCGCTCGGCCAGGTACTCCATCTGCCGCCGAAATCTCTCCGGCGTCACGCCGAGGGGGTCGCCGCCCGGGATCACTCGGTGGTAAAAGAGCATCCGCAGCCCTCGCCCAGACATGCGGCCGCGGGTGCGCGCGAGCCACGCGAGGGAGCGCCCACGCGTGTAGACGGACTTGATGACGTAGGCCCCCGAGGGCAAGATCCGCAATTCCCCGCGTGACGAGTCACTCACCGCAAAACTCTCCCAATCCCGTCGACGACGAAGGGGGCGCGCCTCTGCTCGACCTCGCTCGCACCGTAGACGAAGCGGCGGGTGGGCGTGTCGTCGTCTTCGGGTCGCCGCCGCCCGAGGGGCGTGACCTCGATCTGCTCGTGCGCGCGGCGCAGGAGCGGTCGATCGCGTCGCGGCTCGCGGCCGATGGCCTGCGCCGCAGGGGGATTCAATGGGCCGCGTTTCGCGATTGCGGGGCGGTGGGGGTCGACCTCGTGCCGACGTCGTCCTGGCGGTTGCCGGAGGCCGAGCTCGCGTCCCTGTTCGACGAGGCCGAGGTGCTTCCAGGGTTCCGCCGGCTCGCCGCTCCCGCGCCTCACCATGCCGTGCTCATCGCCGCCCGGCGGGTGGCTCGGGCCGGTGTCTACGAGGATCGGCTTCGGGAGCGCATCGAGGCGATCCTCGCCGGCGCGCCGTCGGCATGGGAGGAGGCCGCTCTGCGGGCGCCGGCCTGGGAAGCGGAGGCGGCGCTCGACTCGCTGCGGAGGCTGGACGCGGGCGAAGCCGCTCCGGGCC
>JBPCKC010000056.1:0-14897 GCA_051004675.1 Solirubrobacterales bacterium | reverse complement strand
CGGGACGCCTGGCGGCAGGCCGGCGGGTGCGGCGACGGGAGGCTTGAACGGGCCCTGCGGCAGCGCCGGGACCTGCTGGCCCGGGAACAGTCCACCCGTGGCGGGGTTGATGACGCTGCGCGGCTGAACGAATGCCGTGCAGCCGGCCTCGAACGTCGCCGGATCGGCGGCCTCGCGCTCGCTCTCGTCGTCGATCGCGCACGGCTCGGGCGGGGGCTCGGCGTTGGCGCAGAGGTCAACGACGACGTCCTCGTCGCAGAAGGTCCTGGCCGTCCACTTCGCGATGAAGGCGTCGCGGAAGCTGGTGATGGCCTCCGAGGAGAGGCCCTGCTGGAGCGTCTGCACGATTTGCTCGCGAACGTCGTCGAGCGGGGTCGTCGCGGCCTCGGAGACCTCCTCGACCTGGATCGCGTAGGTGCCGCTCTCGCCGGTGATCGGTCCGACCACCTCGCCGGCGTCGGCGCTGAAGATCGCCTCGTCGAGCGCGGGCTCGTTCTGGCCCTGGGCGACGGCGCGCCGCAGGCCGCCCTGGCTCTTCGTCGCCTCGTCGGTCGAGAGCTCCTCGGCGACCTTCTCCCAGACCTCGGGGGCCGGCGCGTCGCCCAGCTCCGCGAGCGCCTCGTCGATCTTGGCGGCGTCGGGGTTGAGGATCACCCGAACGTCACGGGTCTCGGGCGTCTCGAACTGGGCGATGTTGGCCTCGTAGTAGAGCTCCACGTCCTCTTCCGGGATGTCGGGGGTCTCGTCGGGAAGGGCCTGGGTCTGCAGGCGGTCGGAGATCGCGGTCAGCTCGGCGACCGCCCGCACGGCCTCCTCGTCGAAGGCGGGCTCGCCGTCGATCTCCGAGCTCTTCAGGAACTCCTGGTAGCCCTTCTCCCCGCCGAGCTGCTCCTCGACGATCTGATCGAAGGCGGTATCGACGTCGCGCTCGTCGACCGTGATGTCGCGCTCGGCGGCCTCCCCGCGGACCCAGCGGGTCTGGATCGAGTTCGACAGCGCCGATTGGGAGACCTGCTCGAACTGCGGGTCGTCCTCGGGGGGCAGCTCGCGCAGCTGCAGGTTGAAGGCGGCCTGGCGGAGGTTCGCGTCGAACTCCTCCTGGGTGATCGCGCCGTCGGGCGCTTCCTCGACGGTCGCGACGGACCCCTCGGGGATCGACGGGTCGCCGGCATCGCCCGTGATGACGAACGCCCCCAGGGCGACGACTAGCGCCAGCCCGAGGACGACGGCGACGATCTTCCTCTTGCCACTTGCCTGCACGAGCGCGGGAGACTAGCGGGAAAGCCTCAAGCAGCGGTCAATTCCCCGTTCTCGCGGGTCATCGCCTCCGACAGCGCCGCCGTGAGCGCCTTCACAGCCGCCAGCCTTGACGCGGGATCGTCGGGCACGCGCAGGCCCAGGGTCTTCGTGCGCGACTCGAAGACCGCCTCGTTCACGCGCTCGCGCAGGCGCCCGACGGCCGCGGCGTCCAGCTCGAGCGGCGTGATCGAGATCCGCCCGCCCCGGAACTCCACGGTCTTGGCCCCCAGCCGGCCGAGCTCGATCCGCGTGCGCTGGAGCTCGATCAAGGTCTCGACGGGGGCCGGTGGGGGGCCGAAGCGGTCGCGCAGCTCGTCGCGCAGCGCCCGCAGCTCGCCCGGCTCACGAGACCCCGCGATCCGGCGGTGCACGTCGATCTTGGCCGCCTCGAACGGGATGTAGTCGGCCGGCAGATACGCGTCGAGGGGGACGTCGAAGCGCACGCGGGACTCGGCCTCCACCCCTTCGCCGTCGCCCGAGGCCCGCAGTGCCTCGACGGCCTCGTCCAGCAGCGCCACGTAGAGCTCGAACCCGACCGCGGCGACCTGGCCGGACTGCTCGTCGCCCAGGAGGTCGCCGGCGCCGCGCAGCTCGAGGTCGCGCATCGCGATCGCGAACCCCGAGCCCAGCTCGGTGTAGTCCGAGAGCGTCGCGAGGCGCGCCGCGGCGTCGGGCGCAAGGCCCGCCTCGGAGGGATAGAGCAGGTAGGCGTAGGCGCGCTCCTTCGAGCGACCCACCCTCCCCCTGATCTGGTAGGCCTGGGCGAGGCCGAGGCGGTCGGCGCGGTCGACGATGAGGGTGTTCGCCTGTGGGATGTCCAGCCCGGACTCGATGATGGTCGTGGCGACCAGGCAGTCGTGGTGGCCGCGCAGGAAGTCCAGCATCGCCGTCTCCAGCTGGCCCTCCTCCATCTGCCCGTGGGCCTCGCCGAAGCTGAGCCCCGGGCACATCGCCCGCAGACGCTCGGCCGTCTCGTGGAGTGTGTCGACGCGGTTGTGCAGGAAGAAGACCTGGCCGTCCCGGTCGGCCTCGCGCTTTATCGCCCGCGTGACGAGGTCGTCCTCGAACGGCCCTACGTAGGTACGAATCGGGCGCCTGCCCTCGGGCGGGGTCTCGATCACCGAGATGTCGCGTATGCCCGCCAGGCTCATCTGAAGCGTCCTGGGGATCGGGGTGGCCGACATGGACAGGACGTCCACCTTCAGCTTGAGCTGGCGCAGCAGCTCCTTCTGCTTGACACCGAAACGCTGCTCCTCGTCCACGATCAAAAGGCCCAGGTCAGCCGCTCGGACATCGCGCGAGAGCAGGCGGTGGGTGCCTATGAGGATGTCGACCTTTCCCTCGGAGAACCGCTTGACGACCTCGCGCGCTTCCGCCGGCTTGCGGAGACGCGAGACCATCTCGACCTCCACGGGGAAGTCACGCAGGCGCTCGCGGAACGTCCCCAGGTGCTGCTGGGCCAGGATCGTCGTGGGGACGAGCATCATCACCTGCTTCGAGCCGGCGACGGCCTTGAGCGCCGCGCGGAGCGCGACCTCGGTCTTGCCGTAGCCGACGTCGCCGCAGATCAGGCGGTCCATCGGCCGCGGCGCCTCCATGTCGGCGGAGACGGCCTCGATCGCCTCGAGCTGGTCGGGCGTCTCGCGGTAGGGGAAGGAGCGCTCCAGCTCGAGCTCCCAATCCGAGTCGGCCTCGAACGCATGCCCGCTGCGCGCCTTGCGCTCCGCGTAGAGGCTGAGCAGCTCCCCGGCGAGCTCGCGGGCTGCGCGCCTGGCCTTGGACTTGACGGCGTCCCAGCGCTTGGAGCCCAGCGCCGAGAGGGCCGGCGCCTCGCCGCCGGCGCCGACGTAGCGCGAGATCTTCGCGAGCTGGTCGGTGGGCGCGAAGACCTTGTCCTCGCCGCGATACTCGAGCTCGAGGTAGTCGCGGGTGACGGCGGCCACGGTCTTCGTCTCGAATCCGGCGAAGCGGGCGATCCCGTGGTCTGAGTGGACGACGAAGTCACCCACCCGCAGGTCCACCGCGGCCGCGAAGCGCCCGCGCACGATCGGTGCCGAGGCCGTCCGGCGTCCGTGGACCAGGCGGCGGAATGGGAAGACCGCGAGCTTCAGATCGGGCGCCACGAACCCATCGCCGATCTTCGCTTCCGCGAAGATCAACTGTCCCTCGGCTGCTCCGCCCACGCCCTCCGCGCCGAGGGGGTCCCACAGCCTCGCGTCGAGGCGCTGGAGGTTGTACCGCGTGCGCTCGGCCTCGCCGCGGTGCTCGAAGGCGACGACCACCCGGTAGCCGGACCTCACCTCCTTTTCGAGCTGGCTCTCGGCCTCGGCGACCGAGCGGGCCGGCGAGGTCGGGGCCTGCGCGCGCAGGACCAGCTCCTGCCCGCCGTCGACCCCCGAGAGCTCGAGCGCGGCGCGGTCGCGGAGCGCGTCGGCCACGTCCACGTGGAGGCTGCGCGCGTCGTCGCCGGAGATCGCGGCGGTCACGTCGTCCCAGTGGTCGCGCAGCGCAGGCTCGATCTCCTCGGCACCCGAGATGATCACCGCCGTCCCCTCGCTCAGGAGCTCCAGCGGTGCCCGGAACGAATCCAGTGGAAGGAGCTCGGCGAGGTCGGGGCGGGCTGCCCCGTCCTCGTCGTCGAGCGCGAGGGCGGCGAGCTCGCGGTGCTCCATGGAGAGCTCGGCGGCCGGTGCCAGCTCCAGCCGCTCGGCCTCGCCCAGGGAGCGCTGCGTGAACGTCGAGAACCAGCGGATCGACTCGATCTCGTCACCGAAGAGCTCGATGCGCGCCGCTCGCTCCTCGGTGGAGGGAAAGACGTCCAGGATGTCCCCTCGAACCGCGAACTGGCCGCGGTCCTCGACCTGGTCGACGCGCTCGTAGCCGGCCTCCACGAACAGCTCGGCGGTCACGTCCGGATCGACCTCCTCGCCGGTGGCCAGAGCGAACCCGGCCGGGCGAAGCGACGCATCCGGCACGGCCTCCGCGAGGGCGACAGCGCCCGCGACGACCACCGGTGGCTCGGCCGCATCGGGATCGGTGAGGGCGTCGAGCGCCGCGATCCGCAGTCCCACGAGGTGTGGGGGCGGCGCGAGGTGGGAGGCGTACCCCGTCCCGCGCGAGGGGTAGAAGCGCACGCGGCGCGGGGCCAGGTAGGCGGCCAGCTCGCGGGCGAGGTCTCGCGCGGAGATGTCGTCCGGGGCGACGATCAGGGCCGGGTGGCCCGCAAGCCCGTCGTGGGCGTCCAGCAGCGCCGCGATCGCGTAGGGGCGAACCGTCGCCGAGACCAAGGCGGCGGCGGCCGGGGCCCCGGGCTGGGCGCCCGCGCGCGCCGCCGCTGCGAGGGCGCCGAAGCGCTCGTCCGCGTGGGCGATCTCGAGTAGTGGTCTCAGGCTCACGGCATGCTCCGCGCCCAGACGGCGCGTCCGGGCGTCCGGTGATCTTACGAACGCCCGCGAGCGACCCCGGGCCCGGCTTCGGGGCTACCCTCAGCCGATGGACCCAGCCCGCCTTGGCGAGATCCTGGACGCTTCGAAAGAGCCCCGCTACCGGGCCAGGCAGGTGTGGGAATGGGCCGCGCGCGGGGCGAGCGGCTACGCGGAGATGACCAACCTCCCGCAGGCGCTGCGCGAGCGGCTGGAGGCCGACCTCCCCTTCTCGACGCTCGTGCTCGACCACGAGGCGCGCTCGAGCGACGGCACGATCAAGGCTCTCTTCCACACGGCCGACGAACGGCCCCTGGAGGCGGTCCTCATGACCTACCGCGACGGCCGGCACTCGATCTGTGTCTCCTCCCAGTCAGGGTGCCCACTCACCTGCACCTTCTGCGCGACGGGCTCGATGCGCTTCGGTCGCAACCTCACCGCGGCGGAGATCCTCGACCAGGCGCTCCACTTCCGTCGAATCGAAGCTGTCGATCACTGCGTCTTCATGGGGATGGGCGAGCCGATGATGAACCTGGACGCGGTGCTCGAGGCCTGCCGGCGGCTCCCCGACCTGGGCATCACGCACCGGCGCACCGCGATCTCGACGGTCGGGTGGGTTCCCGGGATCGACGCGCTCACGGAGGCCGAGATGCCCATTCGCCTGGCGCTCTCGCTGCACGCCCCCGACGATTCGCTGCGGTCGCAGATCATGCCCGTCAACGAGCGCTACCCGATCGCCGAGATCCTGGCCGCCTGCGAGCGCCACCACGCCCGTAAGCGGCGCGAGATCTTCGTCGAGTACGTGATGCTCGGCGGCGTCAACGACCGCTACGAGCACGCGCTGGCCCTCGCCGAGCTACTCGACCCGCGGATCTACAAGGTCAACCTGATCCCGTTCAACCCGACGGGCTCGCAGTACGAGGGCTCCACGCGGAGGGCGACCGACGCGTTCCGCGACGCCCTCGAGGCCGGGGGCCTGCGGGCGACGATCCGCCTTACCCGGGGGCGCGACATCGACGCCGCCTGCGGCCAGCTCGCCGCCAAGCGCGAGGCGACGTCGGCATGAGCGTCCCGATCCGCGCCGCCGGCGCGGAGGACGCCGCCGATGTCGCGGGGCTCCTTCACGACTTCAACATTGAGTTCGGCGACTTCACGCCGGGCGTCGAGGCGCTGACGGCCAACGCCCGCCGGATGCTCGAGACCGGCGAGATGACCGTCCTGCTGGCCGGCCAAGGACCCGACGCCCTCGCCGAGCTGCGCTTCCGTGCATCCGTGTGGAGCGAGAAGCTGGACGCATACCTCGAGGAGCTCTACGTGGCGCCTGCGCTCCGCGGCCAGGGGATCGGCAGAGCGCTGCTGGATGCAACGATGGAGGAGGCCCGCTCACGGGGAGCCGGGCACATCGACCTGAACACGAGCGTGGACGACACCGCCGCGATCGCCCTGTACGAGAGCGCGGGGTTCACCAATTGCGAGGGCAACCCGGACGGCCCCTCGATGATCTACTACGAGAGGGAGCTGTAGATGGCCGGCGAGAAGGAAGAGGAGCTGCTGGACGTCGAGGGGGCGATCGAGGCGCTGAACGAAGCGCTCGGCCTGCAGTACCGCTCAGCGCTCCAGTACTCGCTGGTCTCCGCCGGCCTGACCGGCATCGCGGGCCAATCGATCGCGAACGTGCTCGTTACGTTCGGCGACGCGGAGCTGGCAGACACCCGTGCGCTGATCGAGAAGATCGTCGCGCTCGACGGTGCGCCCTCCACCGACGTCGCGCCGCTTCGGCACTCCTCGGAGGTAGCGGATTCGCTGAGCTGGTTGATCGAGACGGAGACCGAAGCCATCGAGGCGCTTCAGCAGGCGATCGAGCCGACGGGCCGGGAGGGCCGCTCGGAGGCGCTCGAGCACATGCTCGAGCACATGATCATGCGCAAGCAGCGCCAGGTCGACATGCTCATCCGCGCCCGCCGCACCTAGGGCGCCAGCGACCCCCCGTCACCGACGCGCCCGCCCGCCGCGCCTAGGGCGCCAGCGACCCCCCGTCACCGACGCGCCTTGCCCCCGAATGGGGTGATAGCCCCGTTTCAGGGCAAGGCGGCGTGGCTCAGGCGGTGGGGAAGCCCGGGCCGGAGCGCACCCACTCGACCTGCCCCTCCCCCTCCGCGTGCGAGCGCTCCACGACGCCGTCCCACTCGTGGAGCATGCGCTTAAGCCGGCCGACCGCCTCCGGGGGATTCGCTGCGACCTGGGAGGCCAGCTCCAGCGCAGCGCTCTCCGTGGCTGCGGCGGGCGCGACCTTGTGCACCAGGCCCCAGCGCAGCGCCATATCGGCGTCGGCTTCCTTGCCGGTCAAGAGCAGGTACTTGGCCACGGAGAGGCCGCACAGCGTCGCCAGGCGGGCCGGCCCCACGGGGACGCCCAGCGCGCCGCCCGGGAACCGCAGGCGCAGGTTGGACCCGCCCACCCGCAGATCGCAGGCGACCGCCACCTCGGCCCCCCCGCCGACGCAGGCGCCGTGGCAGGCCGCGACGGTGACCTTCGGAAAGCCGGTCAGCCGGTCGTAGAGGTCGGCGAAGAGCTGCATCCGGCGCACGGCGGCCTCGCCCTCCAGCTCCTCGCGCATGTCGGCGCCCGCGGAGAGCGCCATCTGATCCGACGAGGAGACGACCAGAACGCGAACCGCGTCGTCTTCCTCCGCCGCGGCGATGTGGGCGAGAAGCTCCTCGAGCATCGCGGTGTTGATCGCGTTGCGGGCATCGGGGCGATCCAGCCGCAGCAGCGCCACGCCCTCCGGCGCCCGCTCCGCGCCGGGACCTCCCACCTCGTAGCTGGTCAGCTCACTCGCCGCCATCGTCGCCTGCCTGGATTCTGCCGATCAGCCGTTCGACCTCGTCGGCGGTGGCCGCGATCAGCGCCCTGACGTCGCCGGCCGGCTCGCGAAAGCGGCCGAGGACGTGGGCGGAGACGATCTCAGGATCGGTCGAGTCCGGCCGGCCCACCCCGCCGCGCACGCGCCAGAACTCGGCGCTACCCAGACCTCGCTTCAGGCTCTTCAGCCCGTTGTGGCCGGCGACGCCCCCGCCGAGCTTCGAGCGCACCTCGCCGAACGGGAGGTCGATCTCGTCGTGGACGGCGATGACGCGCTCGAGCGGGACGCGCAGGCTCCCGCGCGCCGGGCCCGCCGAGTCGCCGGACTCGTTCATGTAGGTCTGCGGCAAAAGGACGCTCACGCGGGGGCCACCCGGATGCACGCGCCCGTCGGCGATCAGGCCCCTGAACCTCTCCTTGGCCCTGGGTAGCTCCCAGCGCCGGGAGAGCTCGGCCCCCGCCTCGAACCCGAGGTTGTGCCGCGTAGCGGCGTACTTGGCGCCGGGATTGCCGAGGCCGACGATTAAAAATCGGTCGCCCGCATCGTCGTCGCGATGCCGGCCGAATAGGCGCAGAGCTACTCCCCGTCGCCGGAATCTTCGCCGATGCGCTCGGGCTCCTGCGGGCTCTCCTCGCCCTCGGAGGGCTCCTCGCCCTCGGAGGGCTCGATCGGCTCGCCGTCCTCGCCGACCAGCTCCGTCTCCTCCTCGACCACCTCAGGCTCCTCCTCCACCCGCGGGGGCGAGAGGGTGGCGATGGTGATCTCCTCCGGGTCGGCATCCTCGCCGAGCGCGTAGGCGACCCCCTCCGGCGGCTCGACCATCGCGAGTTGAAGCGTGTCGCCGATCTCCATCCCGGAGACGTCCGCCGGGATGCTCTCGGGGATCGCTGTCGGCAGGGCGGAGATCGTGATCTGGTGGGTGACGTGCTCGAGGACGCCGCCCTCCTTCACGCCGGGAGCCTCCTCGGCGCCCAGCAGCTCGATCGCCACGTCGGCCTCGATCGCCTCGTCGAGCTTCACCTCCAGAAGGTCGAGGTGGATCACCTGGCCGCGCACCGGATGGCGCTGCTGATCCTTGATCACGACAGGCGTCGCCGTGCCGTCGAGCTCGACGTCGATCAGCGCTCCGCCGTGGACGAGGACGTTGCGCAGCTCGCGCTCGTCGACCTGGAAGTGCCGTGTGTCCGCGCCGCCGCCGTAGACGATCCCGGGCACGAGGCCCGAGCGGCGCAGGCGGCGGGTGGAGCGCGAGCCGAACTCGGTGCGCTCGGCTACCTTGAGGGTTGCTCGGTCGGAGGCCATGGCGACGGCTGAGGATAGAGAAGTACCCTGCACGCCGGTGGGAGAAGACCGGAAGATCCCCAAGGGACGGGTGCGGCGCTCCGCCAAGCTCGGGAGCGTGATCGGCGGACAGGCCACGAGGTACGCGGGCACGAGGGCGGCCGGGCTGGCCCGCTCCGAGGAGGGCGCACAGTCCAAGCTCGAGGCAAGGCACCTCGAGACGGCGATGAAGATGGTCGGGGTGCTCGGGGAGATGAAGGGCGCGGCGATGAAGCTGGGCCAGCTCGCATCCTTCATCGACACCGAGTTCCTGCCGCCCGAGTACGCCGAGATCTACCACGAGCAGCTCTCCAAGCTGCGCACCTCCGCGCCGCCGATGCCGTGGGAGAAGGTGCGCACAGTGCTCGACGAGGAGTACCGCGACGAACGCTTCGACGACACCTTCTCGGAGTTCGAGCACGAGGCGTTCGCCGCCGCCTCGATCGGCCAGGTGCACCGGGCGAAGCTGATCGACGGCCGCGACGTCGCGGTGAAGATCCAGTACCCGGGCGTCGCCGAGGCTCTGGAGGCCGATCTCGCCAACGCGGGCATGCTGATGCGGCTCGCGAAGGCGCTCGCGCCGGGGCTCGACGCCAAGGCCGTGGCGGAGGAGCTGCGCGAGCGGGTCCTGGAGGAGCTCGACTACGAGTACGAGGCGCAGAACCAGCGGGCGTTCGCCCGCGCCTACAAAGGGCATCCGTTCATCTACGTGCCCGACGTGCTCACCCGGCTCTCACACCGGCGCGTCCTCGTCACCGAGTTCGTCGAGGGGATGGGCTTCGAGGACATCAAGGGGCTGCCGCAGGAGGAGCGCAGCCGCTTCGGCGAGATCGTCTTTCGCTTCTGCTTCGGCTCGATCTACCACCTCCAGCACTTCAACGCCGACGCCCATCCGGGCAACTACATCCTCATGCAGGACGGGCGCGTGGCGTTCATCGACTTCGGGATGACGAAGAAGCTGGACATCGAGCAGATCGAGCTCGAGCAGGCCGCCGTCGACGCCGCGACTCGCAAGGACCCTGAGGCGCTTCGCCAGGCCCTCCACGACCTCGGCTTCATCAAGAACCCCTCCAAGCTCGACGCCGAGCGCCTGATGGATCACGTGATGCTGATCGGGGGCTGGTACCTCGAGGACAAGGAGTACGCGGTCTCCAAGCGCCGGGTGATGAAGGTGATCGAGGCCACCTCGGACCCCCGCTCCGAGTACTACGACCTGATGCGCCGCGAGAGCGTGCCGGCCGAGGAGCTGATGGGCCGGCGGATGGAGACGGGCGTGCTCGCCGTCCTCGCCCAGCTTGGCGCCAAGCGCAACTGGCACCGGATCATGCGCGAGTGGGTCTACGCCGACGAGCCCGAGACGGATCTCGGCCGCCAGGAGTGGGAGTACTTCGAGTCACGCGGCCAGCGCCGGGTACCGGGGTACGCGGGGCGACCGGTGTAGGCAGCAGCCTACGGACAGACCGCGAGGCACGAGGCCGTGTCGTCGCAACAGATCAAGTTGCAGTTCGCGCCGCAGAAGCCCCCGCAACCGTTGGCAACGGGGAACTCCCGGCACGGCGGGCACGACGGCGTGCACCCACACATCCCGGAGACTCCGCCGCCGCCGCAGGTCTGCGGGGGCGAGCAGCTCCCGCAATCGACGGTCTGACCGCAGTTGTTGGTCGCGGACCCACAGGTGCGGCCCTGGCTCTGGCAGGTCACCTGGACGGTGTCCGGCACGCAGCAGCCGTTGTCGGTCGTGCCGTCGCAGTCGTCGTCCTGGCCGTTGCCGCAGATCTCCGTCTGCGGGGTCACCTCGCCCTGGCAGGTGGTGCCCCAGGTGCTGTTGGGCTGGCAGGTTTGGATGCCGGCCTGGCAGGGGCCGACGCCTGCCGTCGCGGGATCCCCGGAGTAGCACGGCCGGGTCTGACCCGGCGTGCATTCGGGGGTGACGCACACGGCTGCGATGCAGGCCTCACCCGACGCGCAGGCGGTCCCACAGGCCCCGCAGTGCTTGACCGACGTGTCGAGGTTCACGCACTTGCGCCCGCACTTCTTGAAGCCCGGCTTGCACCTGCAGCGGCCGTTGCGGCAGCGGGCGTTCTTGGGGCAGCACCTGCCGTCGCACTTGACGCGGCCTGGTGGGCAGCCGCCTCCCATCGCCTCGGCGACCCCGGCCGGCGCCATCGCCGCCCCGAGGCCCAGGCCCATCCCCGCCAGGCGCTTCAGCGCCGAGCGGCGCGAGACCTCGCCGGAGGCGAGGTCGCGGGCGATGCGGTCGAGGCGGGTCCCCCCTGCGTCGGACACTCAGCGCCGACTATCTCACGCCGCAGACGCGGGCGCAAGGCCCCCGCTCGAGGTCGCTACCCACAGACGCATTCGACGCCCAACTCGTCGGGGGTGCAGCGGTTTGTTCCGAAGACCCCGGGGGAGCACTCGCACACCTCCCCCACGGGGAAGCCGTCATCGACCAAGCCATTGCAGTTGTCGTCGATTCCGTTGCAGCGTTCGGTCTGCGGCTGGCCCGGAACGGCATTGCAGATCGAGTTCCCTTGCTGATCGCAGACGATCACACCGCTGGCCCGGCAGGCCCCCAACTCCGCGCTGCTGCATGGCTGACCCTCGCCGCCGCAACCGGTTCCGGTGGGCACGCAGGTCTGCGTCGAGGGGTTGCAGACCTCCCCCGCGCCACAGAGGCAGGTGCCACCGCAGCCGTCATTCATCCCGCAGGCGCCCGGCGCACATGACGGGGCACACTGGCACTGCCCGCTCTGGCAGACCTGTCCGCTTCCGCAGCTCCCGCAGCTTCCGCCGCAGCCATCGTCCCCGCACTCCTTGCCGGCGCAGTTGGGAGTGCAACATGACCCGCATTGGCACACGAGTCCGGTCCCCTCGTTGCACACCGCCACGCCGGACTGGGGCGGGTTGCCGGGGCCGCAGTCGCACTGGCACGCCTGGCCGATGGCAGGGAGCGGCTCCGATCCGCAGACTCCGGCGACGCACGTTGCCTGCTGGCAGACGCTTCCCGGTGTTGGGCAGTCGGCGGCCGTCGAGCACTCGGTGCACACGCCTGCGATGCACGCGCGCCCCGTGGGGCACCCGTTCCCGCACGCCCCGCAGTGCTTGATCGAGGTGTCGAGGTTCACGCACTTGCGCCCGCACTTCTTGAAGCCAGGCTTGCACCTGCAGCGGCCGTTGCGACAGCGGGCGTTCTTGGGGCAGCACTTGCCGTCGCACTTGACGCGGCCTGGCGGGCAGCCGCCTCCCATCGCCTCGGCGACGCCGGCGGGCGCCATCGCCGCGCCCAGGCCGAGGCCCGCGGCGGCCAGGCGCTTCAGCGCCGAGCGGCGCGAGATCTCGCCCGCGGCGAGCTCGCGGGCGATGCGGTCTAGGCGGGTCCCCCCTTCGTCGGACACTGCGGGGCGACTATCTCACGCCCGCGGCCGCAACGCAAGCCATAACGCTGGTGAGCCGTTCCGCGAGTTCGTACACGAGGCTCCGCGCGCAGTTGCTAACGGACGACCTTGAACTTGTGGATAGCGGGCGTCGGGTCGGGCACGCCCCCGAGGATTGCCCGAACCTTGAACTTGTGACGGCCGAGGGAGAGCCGCTTGGTCGTGTGCGGGGACTCGCACACCTTGAACGACGCCCCGTCGATCGAGCACTCGAAGGTGGCACCTGCCGGCACCGACTTGAACCTGAACTTCGGCGTGCGGTCGGTCGTCGTTGCACCCGGATCCCGGGTGATGATCGTTTCCGGCTCGTCGGGAGGGGGCTCGGCGACGCACTGGCCGCCCATGCAGACGGTTCCGCCGTTCTGGTTGCACGCCGTGCCGTTCGCGACGGGGCTGCTCATGCAACCTACGCCCGGGTCGCAGCTGTCGGTCGTGCAGGGGTTGCCGTCGTCGCAGACGAGCGGCGTGCCCTGCAGGCAGAAACCCCCTTGGCAGGTCTCGGCCCCGTTGCAGACGTTGGCATCTCCGCACGAGGTGCCGTTCTGGACATTAACGTTCGAGCAAGCGCCCCCAACGCAGCTGTCATCCGTGCAGGGGTTGCCGTCGTCGCAGTCGGCGTCGATCACGCAGCTGAGCCCGCGCCCCAGCGCCGAGTCGGCGAGGACGGCGCCCGGCAGCGCAGCCGCCAGCGTTGCGCCGGCGAGGCGCCGAAGCGCCGTGCGGCGGGAGAACTCGCCCGAAGCGAGTTCCCTGGCGATGCGATCGAGGCTTGACCCCCCCTGGTCGTGCATTGCAGCCTGACTATCGCAGCGCAGCGCCCGAAAAGCAAGCCCACGCGGCCACGAATCTCCGAAGCGCCCGACGCCGGTAGCCCGGGCGGTTCTCGGGCCCCTGCGAGCGTGGGTCAGCCGGCGGCCGATTCGCCCGAGGCCGGGCCGTCGCGGCGGGCCAGGGCGAGGACGGCATCGGCTCCGACCGCAACGCCGGAGGCGACCCTGCCCTCGCGATCCACCCGGATCGCCGAGGGAGTGCCGCGCACGCCGACGGAGCGGGCCACCCCGAAGCCGTCGTCGAGCAGGATCGGCGCCGAGATCCCCTGGGCGCGGTTCGCGGCCGGATCCCCCTTCGACACCACCAAGAGGCCGGCGCCATCCTCCCGCTCCCAAGCGACCAGGTCACCGAGCATCCTGCTGCAGAACCCGCAGGCGGGGTCCCAGAACAGCAGCAGCCGCTCCTCGCCGCCGAGGGCGTCGGCAAGAGTCGACGCCCCCTCGTCGAGGTCGGGAAGCACTGAGGACGGCTCGGGCACCGGCTCGCCCTCCGCCGCCACCGGGCCGGCCTGCACGACCTCGACGGCCGGCGTTCCGAACCGCGCGATGAGCGCGGCGATCGCCGGCTCGCCGCTCGCCACCGGCGAGGCGATCCGGCCGTTGGCGTCGATCGCCACGGCGCTCGGGGTCGCGACCGCGTCGTAGGGTTCCGCGACCTCGCGGTTCTCCTGGATAAGGATGGACGCCAGCCCATGCTCCTGCGCCTTGGCGCGGTTGGCGTCGGCCCCACCGCGGCTGAGAACAGCCATGGTCAGGCGCTCGGCGTGCTCGCGCTGCCAGGCGCCCACCCGCGGCATCATCGCGTTGCACGGGCCGCAGCCCGGATCCGTGAAGAAGAGGACCGAGGGGCGCCCTGCCGCGACCAGGCTTGCGAGCGACACGAACTCGCCCTCGAGATCGGGGAGCTCGAACGCCGGGGCCGGCTGGCCCACGGGCACGCCCTTGGCGGGGGCCTCGGCGAGCTCCGGGATCGGGATCCCGCGCGAGCGCAGCGCCTTCTCGAGCGCATCCACTCGCAACAGCACGCGTCCGTGCTGGCCCAATAGCTGGAGGTACGCCAGCGCCCCACCGGCCAGAAGGCCCACGACCGCGACGCCCAGCAGGATCGCCAGGGCCGCGGTGCCGCTGAGATCGCCGAGCGCCTCGAAGAGGCCGGGGCCGGCGTCCTCGCCGGCGATGAGGACGAAGCCCGCGACCAGCGCCAGGCCGAAGTTGCGGGCGAGTGTCTTGGGCCCCGCGGGCTCGGAGTGGAGCTGGCCGAAGCAGTGGCAGTCGGGCGCCTCGCCGCGGGCGATGCTGGCGGCTATCCCGGCCGAGAAGGCGAGCAGCAGGACGAGGGCTGCGGTTGCCCCGCCGCGTGCCGTCGCCGCCGGCAGCAGCAGGACCGCGGTGGCCAGCTCGGCGAAGGGCAGCAGCGTGCCGATCGGCGCCGCGAGGCGCTCGGGGACGCCGAACCCCGCCACCGCCGCCCGCGAGCCGGCGAGATCGGCGAGCTTCGCGACGCCCGCCACGATGAAGACCGCGGCGAGGATGAGCCTTGCGATAAGGAGAGCCTCGTCCATCGCCACAAGTATGCCGCCCGCCGGGAGTGTCCTGCCTAGCTGTAGCTACCCATGACGTTGTTCCAGTTCGGCGAGCCGAGCTGCGGGCGGTCGGTGGCCGAGGGAGCCATGTCGTCGGGTGAAGTTGTAGTGGGTGAGCCAGCCGGGTAGGGCGGCGGTGCGCTCGG
>JBPCKC010000055.1:0-42549 GCA_051004675.1 Solirubrobacterales bacterium | reverse complement strand
CGTGGTGGCCAAGGGTGTGCGTCGGGATGTGGTTGTTCTTTTCGGTGGCGGCCGCGGCCTTGAGCGTCCCGCCAGACACCGCCAGGCGGTACCCGACGCCGGCGGCGTCGATCACCACATGGTCGGGGCGGCGCACGAGCACTTCGCCGGAGACCGATGCGATCACAGCGCCTCCCCCGCCAGGCTGTCGAGTGCGACCGCCCCTTCGCTCTCCCGCCCCATCGGGGCCAACGAGTGCGCGGGGCGGGTATGGCTTGCGTGGCAGATCGCGACGGCCAGCGCGTCGGCGGCGTGGTCGGACTTGGGCGGCGCCGCGAGCCCCAGGAGCGCCCCGACCATCTGCTGCACCTGCGCCTTGACGGCGGCGCCCGAGCCGCACACCGACATCTTCACGGCCTGGGGCGTGTAGTCGTGGGTGGGCACACCGTGCTGGGCGGCGGCGAGGACCGCGACGCCCCGCGCCTGCCCGACCGCGATCGCGGAGCGGACGTTGCGCCCGAAGTAAAGGTCCTCCAGCGCGACCGCGACGGGCTCGTGCCAGCCAATCAGCTCGGAGAGCGAGTCGTGGATGCGGACGAGCCGCTCGCCGACGCTCTCAGACGCCGGCGCCTCGATCACCCCACCGTCGATGGCCGTCATCCGCCCGCCGGCCACGCGCACGACACCGAAGCCCGTATGGGCGACGCCCGGGTCGATACCCATGACCACGATCATGGGTACTGATTCTGGAACCGGCCTCGGATGCCTCTTTACGACGCCTCAGGGAGCGTCGGTGATGCGGAGGTACGCGCAGAGCAGCTTGCCCGACACGCCGCCGCGCGTGTCCTTGACGATCAGCGTGAAGCTCCCCGGCGGGTAGTCGCCGGCGAGGGCCGAGAGCGGCTCGCGGGGAAGGAAGTAGCCGACGTATGGCGCCGAGGCGCTGGCGATCGGACTGGCGCCCGTGTCGCGGAAGGATGTGAAGTTCTCCACCGGGGGACTTGGTTCCGGGTCGGGACACGGCGATATCCCCAGGTTCTCGCCCCTGGTGTCTCCCTCGCTGAGCGAGACCCGTTCGCCGTCAGGGTCCCTGACCGAGAGGTTCAGCTGCTGGGTCCGCTCGTGGCGCACCCGGAGGCCGACGGTGACCGTGTCGGCCTGGCCCCCGTTCGGATCCTCGAACGCGATCCGCGCGGCGCCGGCGCCGTTCGGGATCACCACCGGGTCGGGTTCGTAGATCGTGAAAACGCTGGTGAGCCCCCGCGCCGCAGCCCCACCCGGCAGCGCGACCGCCACGGCCATCCCGGCGGTGAGCAACGCCATCGCGCCAGCGATCGCTCCCGTCCGAATCCGCCTCGAGCCCCCGCTCATGCGCGGAGCCTACGGGAGAACCGCCCCGCGGTCAAGCCGTGGCCTCCGCCTCCTCCAAGAGGGCCTCGGGGATGTCGAAGTTCGCGTGCACGGCGTCGACGTCGTCGTGGTCGTCGAGGGCGTCCATCAACCGCATCATGGCCCTGGCCTGGGCGGCGTCGCCGACCTCGACGACCGCGTTCGGCTCCATCACGAGCTCGGCCGACCGCACCTCCACGCCGGACTCCGTCAGGGCGGATCGAACGGCGGCGAGATCCTCCGCCGGAGTGAGCACGCGCAGGGAATCGCCATCGGCCTGCACGTCCTCGGCGCCCGCGTCGATCGCCGCCAGGAGGTCATCCTCCGAGTAGCGGGTTGCGTCGACCGTGATCGCCCCCTTCTTTAAGAATTGCCACGCGACCGAACCTGGCTCGCCCAGGCTCCCGCCGTTCTTGTCGAACGCGTTGCGGACCTCCGAGCCGGTGCGGTTGCGATTATCGGTGAGCGTGTCCACCAAAACGGCGGCGCCGCCGGGGCCGTACCCCTCGTAGACCACGCGCTCGATCTGAGCGTCGGCCCCGCCTGCGCCGGTGCCCTTGTCGATCGCCCTGTGGATGTTGTCCTTGGGCATCGAGTAGCCGCGTGCCTTCTCGATCGCGGCCGCGAGGGTGTAATTCGATTCGGGATCTCCCCCGCCCTCGCGCGCGGCGACCTGGATGGCCCGTGCCAGCTTCGTGAACAGCTGGCCCTTCCTCGCGTCGGTGGCCGCCTTCTTGTGCTTGATCGAGGACCACTTCGAGTGCCCGGACATGGGCCTGATGTTAGGACGGCGGCGGAAGCCCTTTCGGCAGCGCCCTCACAGCGAGCCGCGCTACCCCACTGCCCCTACGGCCCCTTGCGCTCGAAGGAACCCGCGTCGCAGCCGTCCTCGGGACGGTCCTTGCCCCGCTGGTCGAGGTTGGGACAGCCGAGGGACAGGCCGATCGCAGGGCTTCCGCTTAGCAGCTTTACCGTCTTCGTCGGCCCGCCGTTATCGGCGAGCGGGCCGATCAACGGGGTCGTGGTGACGGTCGGCTGGAAGAGTCCCACGAAGTTGCAGTTGGGGTTGGTCCCCGTGGCGTCCACCAGGCTGCCGCCGTCGGAGAAGCTCCCATGGCAGGCCGGGCCCGAGCCGGAGGAGCCAACGGTGTTCAGGGCGAGCACCGAGTCGTTGAACTGGAACGAGGCGCCGTTGAACTGGTGGATGCCCCCGCCCACTCCACCGCCGCTGTTGTCCGAGTCGGCCATGTTGTAGGCGACCGTGGTGTTGTCGAGCACGACGATGGCGTCGTTGTCGCCAAAGACCCCGCCGCCCTGTCCGCTCGCATCGTTGCCGGCAACGGTCGAGTTGTCGATGTCAAGGATGGGCGGGATCTGGGTGCTGGGCGCGAAGCCGTCGGCGAGGATGCCCCCTCCCTTGCCGGCGGTGTTGCCGGAGATGGTCGAGGAGCGGATCTCCATCAGGGTCTGCACGAAGAGGGCGCGAAGATCGATGCCGCCACCCTCTCCGGCGTTGTTCTGAGCGATCGTGCTGTTCCTGATCGTCATCTTGGGCCCAAACATGCTGACGCCGCCTCCGAAGAGAGCCGCGTTCTGCTTGACGACGACGTTCTTGAGAGCAATCCTCTGGCCGACGCCGAGGATCCCGCCGCCGTTGCTCGAATGGAACGGATTCGCGCCCGCGTCGCCTCCCTTCACGGTCACTCCCTGGAGAATGCTCTTACCGCCCATCGCGAGGACCCGGTCGATGCCGTTGGCGTCGATCCTCGTCTCTCGGGGGCCGAGGCCGCTGATCGTGACCGAGTCGACGGCAACGAGCTGCCCATCCTCGTTGGCGCCGCCGTCGACGGGAAGGATCTCGAGCTCGTACGTACCCTTGCCGAGCAGCACCTCGTCGAGCCCGGCGCGGTTGTTCGCCGCCTTGATCGCCTCCCGCAGCGAGCAGTCGTCGAGCTTGCACTTGTTCGGCGGCGCCGGATCGTCGAGGCGGGTCGGGATGAAGGTGTCGGCGGCCGCGGACCCTGCGAAGACGAGCCCCGCCACGAGCGAGAGCGTCGCTGAGCTTGCTGCCCGTCCCATGCGCGTGTCAACCATGAAGTCCCCCCAAATCATCTTGCGTTGTACCAGCGTACACCTCGATCCGCCCGCCCCCGGTTTCTGGAGCCCGACCGCGCCCGAGCTCGGCCAGCGGTGCTCAGACCTGAAAGACGCCGTCTTTCTGGAGCAGCTCGCCGTCGACCTCGATCCGCCCGCCCTGGCGCAGGTCGCAGACGAGGTCGGTGTGGACGGCCGACTCGTTGGTGCCGCCCGACTCGGGATAGGACGCGCCGACCGCCATGTGGACGGTACCGCCGATCTTCTCGTCGAGCAGGACGTCGCGAGTCCCGCGGTCGATGCCGTAGTTGGTGCCGATGCCCAGCTCGCCAAGGCGCCGGGCCCCCTCGTCGGTGTCCAGCAGCTTGATCAAATAGTCCTCGTTGCGCTCGGCGGAAGCGTCCACGATCTTCCCCGCCTCGAACTTGAACCGCACGCCCGTCACCTCGCGCCCTCCGATCACCGCCGGCAGGTGAAAGCTCACCTCGCCCTCGACGGAATCCTCGACGGGCCCGGTGAAGAACTCGCCGTCGGGCATGTTGTGGCGCCCGGCGCAGGGAATCACCGTCCGCCCCTCGATGCCCAGCCGGATATCGGTGCCGGGGGCGGTGACGTGGACCTCGCTGCGTCCGCTCATCCACTCGGCGAGACGCTCGCACTCCTCGGAGGCACGCCGCCACGCGCCCACGGGATCGTCGTCCGTCGCCAGGCAGGCCGCGAAGTAGAAGTCCTCGAACCCCTGAAGGCTCATCTCGGCGTCGGAGGCGTAGCCGTTCGTAGGGAACAGGGTGTAGACCCAGCGGTACGAGCCCTCGGCGGACCGGTTCATGGTGGTTTCCATCAGGTGCCGCGTCGCGCTCTGTCGCATGGTCTGCCGCGAGGGGTCCACCTGGGAGAGCTGGCGGGTGTTGGTGTCGGCGCCGATCGCGATCCGGCAGTCGGACTCGGCGGCCGCCCACTCCGACAGCGGCGAGACCCACTCGAGCTGAGCATCGGAGGCCAGGCGGTAGTAGGCGGCAGCCTGACCCTCGAACGACATCGCGACGATCGGATTTCCGCCGGCGGTCAGCACCTCCTCGTAGACCGCGACGATCAAGGGCTCCGCGGCCACGGGGCCCTCGATCACGCAGGTCTCCCCCTCGCTCACCTCGGTCGAGTACCGGACGAGGATCCGCGCAAGGTTCGTAACCCGGGGGTCTCTCATGGGAGCTCCCTCTCCAGGCCTGGGCCGTCCCCGTGCGGCGTCTGCGCCACCCGACCCGTCGTCGCCATCGCCATCAACAGGGCATGTATACGGGAATCCTCCGTCAGCTCCGGATGAAAGGAGCAGGCCAGCACCGGCCCCTGGCGCACCGCGACCGGGTGCCCCTCGAGCTCGGCGAGCACCTCGACCTCCGGCCCGTGCGCCTCGACCCAGGGCGCGCGGATGAAGACGGCCCGAAGCGGCTCGGGGCCGGCGCCCTCCACGACAAGGTCCGCCTCGAAGCTCGATAGCTGGCGCCCATACGCGTTTCGGCGAACCGCCGCGTCAAGGAAGCCGAAGTGCTCGCGTCCACACAGGATCATCCCGGCGCAGGTCCCGAGAAGCGGCCTCCCGGCCTCGACGTGCGCCCGGATCGCCGGCCCGAGGCCGTCGCGCTCGATCGCCTTGGCGATCGTCGTGGACTCGCCACCGGGCATGACGAGGGCGTCGAGCTCGCCGAGTGCCTCCGGCGTTCGAACCTCGACCGCTTCGGCGCCCAGCCCGCGAAGCATGCGGGAGTGGGCGGAGAAGTCGCCCTGGCTGGCCAGCACGCCGACCCGCAGCCGGACCTCCCCCATCCCCGGGGCCGGTGTCGCGGGGATGCCCATCGGCCTAGCTCCCGCGCTGCTGAAGCAGCTCGCCGCGCTCGGCGAGCTCCGCGATGTCGTCGCCGCGCATCGGCTGGCCCAGCCCGATGGAGGCCGCGGTCACCCGCTCGGGATCGTTGGCGTGGGTGGTCGCCTCGACGATGGCGCGGGCGCGGCGCTCCGGATCGGAGGACTTGAAGATCCCCGAGCCGACGAAGTTACCCTCGGCGCCGAGCTGCATGGTGAGCGCGGCGTCGGCGGGAGTCGCGATACCGCCCGCGCAGAACATCGGCACCGGGAGCCAGCCGATCTCGGCGACCTCGCGTACGACCTCCAGCGGCGCCTGAAGCTCTTTGGCCGCGCTCGGAAGCTCCTCGGCCGGGAGCACCTGCAGGCGCTTGATCCCGCCCACGATCTCGCGCAGGTGGCGCACCGCCTCGACGATGTTGCCGGTGCCGGCCTCGCCCTTGGAGCGGATCATCGCCGCCCCCTCGGCGATTCGCCGCAGCGCCTCGCCGAGGTTGGTGGCACCGCACACGAACGGCACCTCGAAGGCCAGCTTGTCGATGTGGTTGGCCTCGTCGGCGGGCGTGAGGACCTCCGACTCGTCCACGTAATCCACCTCGAGCGACTGCAGCACCTGCGCCTCGGCGAAGTGCCCGATCCGGGCCTTGGCCATCACCGGAATCGTCACGGCCTCCTGGATGCTCTTGATCATTGCGGGGTCGCTCATCCGGGCGACGCCGCCGTCGCGGCGGATGTCGGCCGGCACGCGCTCGAGCGCCATCACCGCGACGGCCCCCGCCTCCTCGGCCAGGCGCGCCTCGTCGGCGGTCACGACGTCCATGATCACGCCGCCCTTCAGCATCTCGGCCAGGCCGCGCTTGACGCGGAATGTCGCTCGCTCCGTCACGTCTTAGAGGATACGAGACGCTCCCGGTTCCGCCGGTGGCGCTACTTCAGCTTGAGGATGCGGATCCGGTCCTTATACGCGCCCTTGTCGCGCGCGTAGACCCCGTGGGCGAGCGCCTGGACGATCGCCAGCAGCGTGGTGTTGGACCGCGTGAAGGAGGGGCCGTTCGACGAGTAGTAGAGCGTGAGGTCGGAGTGCTCGCCAATGTCCGAGAGGGTTGCGTCGGTGATCGACATCGTGGTTGCGCGGCGGTGCTTTGCCAGCTTCATGGCCCGGACGACGATCGGGTGGCAGCGCCCGGCCGAGAAGGCGATGACGAGGCTGTCCTCGTCGACTCGCGAAAGCCGGGTGATCGACTCCTGGCGCGGGCTGGAGATCACCTCGGCGCGGATGTCGAGAAGCGCCAGCAGATGACGCAGGTAGGAGGCGAAGAAGGCGAGCTGGTCGAGCCCGACGATCACCACGCGGTGGGCGCCGGCCAGGGCCGTCACGCATGCCTCGACCTGCTCGCGGGTGAGGTTGCGGACCGTCTCCTCGACGTTCGCGTGATCCGCGGCCAGGGATGCCTCGAAGTCGGAGTGGTCGAAGTCGAACAGCGGTGCGCCCCCGCCGGTCGCCCCCTCGCCCTCGCGGTGGCGGTACTCCTCGATCGCCGCCTGCTGAAGCTCGGGATAGCCCTCGAAGCCCAGGGCCTGGGAGAAGCGCACGACGGTGGAGGAGGAGGTGTCGGCACGCCGCGCCAGCTCCTCGGCCGTCTGAAACGCAGCCTCATCGAGATGATCGACGATGTAACGGGCCACGTCCTTCTGCGAACGCGAGAACTCGTCGAAGCGCTCCGTGATGTAGGTCGAGAGGGTCTTTCCGTTTGGTCTGGACGAGCGGCCCGTGCGCGTGGCGCGCAGGGCGGGTGGTCCGGGCTTGGACGCTGCGGGGCGGGAAGTTGTCGCGGTCTTGCTCACGGCCGGATGTTTCGCCTCCGCCGGGGGTTTCCCTTCCGCTGGTTGCAGGGATTTACCCCGACCGGCCCGCCCCGTGGCCCGCGGATGTGGTTGGATCGCCGCCCCCTTGGACGTCGAGGAGGCCCTGCGCCTCACCAACCGGAACATGATCGCCTTCGACTTTGCGCTCGGCGGCGGGGCGCTGCTGGCGCCCGGCGCGACGCTCGCCGTACTGGGCCACGATCCGCCCTCCCCGGACGCGAAGCAGCTCTTTCGCCGATGTGGCCCGATCTGGCTCACCTTCGCGGCCGCGCACCTCGTCGCCGAGCGCCGCGACAACCCCGAGGACTGGTGGGCCCTGGCCTGGCTGCGGGGGACCGAGCTGGCGACCGACATCGTCTGGTCGGCCTCGCCCGGGTTCAACCGCCCGGGGGCGCGCGCCGGGCTCTGGTTCGCGGGGATCTCGAACCTGGCGATGGCGCTCGGATTCGGCTGGCTTCACCGCGAGCGCTCGAAGCCCGCGGCGCGGCTTCGCCGCCGTCGCCACCGGTAGCCGCCCGCTCGCCCGCCGGCGAGCGAGGATTGCTAGGGGGTTCCCGTCGGCGGGCTGCTCACCGTGGGCGGAGCGCCCGGATCCGTCTCAAGCGGCGGCTCGGAGTCGGCCGCGAGCTGGTCGCGGCCGAACAGCACCTGGCTGCACTCCTCGAACCCGACTCGCTGCGCGAGCTCCCGCCTCTCGAGCTGGGTCGACGCGACCTCGGCCTGCGCCCTGGCATACGCGAGGGCGTCGCCCTCCTCGGCCGCCTCGACGCCGTCGCGTAGGCGCTCGATTCCCTGCTCCCGCGCCTCCAGGTACCGCCTAACGGCTGACTGGAGCGCCGCCGGGCCGTCGAGGTCCCGGATCTCGTCCAGCTCGCTGCGCGAGATCGCGAGCAACTCGTCGGTCCGCTCGGCGGCCTCGTTGGCGGTGCGGGGAGGCGAGTCCTGAAGCGCCTCGTAGTCGGAGTGCGCCGCGGAGCAGATCTCGTCGCCCCGCGCGAGGAACTCGGCCTCGGTGAGCGGGTCGTCGGCGAACGGGCCCAGGTCGAGGAGGATCGCCAGGACGAGCACGATGGCCACCCCGAGGATCCCGAGGGCGACCCAGGCGTTGCGGTTGGTGGCGGGGGCGGGCTTCATCGGCCGGGCCAGCGTAGTCGCCGAACGGCGCGGTCGCTACTGGTACATGACGTAGTCGGGCTCCGGGCGAAGGCCGAGGACCTGACGGGGGCTCATCAGATTCTGGTCGAGCTCGTAGAAGAGCGAGAACCCGTTGAAAAGGCCTTTGAAGCTCAGGTCGCGGTACCCCGACCGCTTGGCGGACGGGCTGCCGATGCCGTCGAAGTTGAGGGTTATGTCGACGCGACCGGGGCGCTCGATACTGCGCTCCCCCTTCACGCTGTCCTCGCGGAACTGATGGACGATCAGGGCTTTTGGCGGGAGGTCGTGGTTGACGATGATCCGCTCGATCATCTTGGCGGCGCGGTTTATCTTGCGTGCCCCGATAGAGCCGAGGTCCTCGCCGGGCTCACCGCGGGGGCCGACGTTCCACTCCGCGTCGATGGCGACGTCCACGTCGGGCTTTTGGATGAAGTTGCGCAGGTGGTCGATCTCGTCGAGCACGTCCGCGCGACCCGGCTGGATGTCCAGGATCAGGCGCCCGTTCATGTTGCGGATCTTCTCGTGGTAGCGGCGAAGCGTGTCGCCCGAGACGCGCGTGCGGCAGCGGTCGCGCGGCCCGGAGCAGGTGGTCGCCACGACGGCAACGAGGTCGAAGGCCTTGACCACCTTCTCATCGGTGCGGCGCGCGTAGGGGCGCACCTGGTCTCGGAGCTTCCTGGCGGCGCCGTCGAGTGACTTCCGCCCGAGGATCCCGAACCCGCCGGCGGCTCCGTAGAGCGAGAGGATCTTGTTCTGCGGAAACAGCCGTCCGCCCGGAGCGTTGCCCTTCGCCAGCGGCGCGGCCTTCGGCGCCTGCTCGTGGCTGGCGAGGAACGAGGCCTCCCAGGCGGCGACCTGGGCCGCCGTTGGCGGCTGGGAGCGCGCGGCGGTGGTCCCCCCCGCGCCCTCGCCCTCGGCGGAGCCGGACGCGCCCGCCAGCGCACCCGGTACGAGCGCCACGGCGACGGTCGCGGCCAGGGCAAGGCGCCGCGCACGTGACGCCGCGTGCACGCGGCGCGGGCGCGCCGCCTCTTGTAGCTGTGTTCCACCCACGTTGCTCCCCAACTCCGGTCCTTCTAGAAAGTAGCGCCTTCCCCTGCCGGCAAAGCACACGGTCTGCTGGCTATCGGCCCGAGAAGACGCAGGTCTTCTCCACGGGCACCGCTCGCCCAGATCGGCCCGCCGCATTGATGGGTTCCAGTACGGCGCCCAGACCATCTCGCCGTCGTCGCTGACCTCGGCGAACTCTGCGATCGGCCCCTCCGCTTGCACCGCGACGAGCTTCGTACCCTCGAGGAAGAAGGTCACGGAGTCAGCTTGCGCGTGGGCGCGCTTGCCGTCCCGGGTCACCCGCGTGCGCGCGGGCGCGGTGTAATCGCGGCTGGCGCTGATCCACCGACCTCTCGGGTCAGTCGGTGGGTGGCACGAACCCGTCGGCTACCGTGATGTTTCCCTCGCTGTTGTCGGTGCGGAGCCCCTTGACCGCCTCGTACTCATCGCTCGTGTACCAAGCGTTGATTGCGTCCTTGGACTCGAACCTGAGCACGACCGTGACGTGACCGGGATTGCCCTCTACCGGGTCGGACTCGAAGTCCGCGGCGAGCACCTCGCCTCCCCCGGCCGCGATCGTCGGCATCACCCCAGGCACGTAGGGCTCGAACGCCTCGGGATTGGTGACCGTGTAGTTCGCGACGACGTATGCGGACAAGTGGTTCTCCTCTGTTGGGATTGGCTTGAGGACACTATGCCCCCGGAACGTTTCTCGTCTACGCCCTCGGGGCGTTTCTCGTCAATTCACGGCGCGCGCCGGTCGGTGGAGCGGGACTCGCCTGCGGCCCTCATGTGCGCGCTGTAACCGGGGCTGGCGCTAAGCCCGGCGGCAAGTTATTTCTGCAAAGCATCGCTTTGCATGGAGGCTGTCGCACGAACCTCCGTCCGGGCGCACCCCCCGTCAGGGGTTGATGCAGAGCGCGATCGGGGTGAGGGTGTCGACCGTCCCGTCGTTCTCCCACTCGATGTACCAGCCGGAGCCGGCGCCGGCGAAGGAGGAGGGCTGGTCGGCAATGACCCGAGTCCCCAAATCCAGGCCGCCGACGCCTCCGGACACCGCCCGATCGTCGGGATTGCATGACACGATGACAGAGCAGGTCTCGTTCCCGTCGCAGCTGCTGCCGTCGCTGGTTTCGAGCCCGGTGGTAGTGAACGCCGAGGAGGTCCTATAGAAGTCGTCGTGAAGCACCGACTGGAGCGTGCTCTCGTCGATGTCGGCACCGGTCAGGCCGCCGCCGGGCAGTCCGTCGTCGCGCACGTCGGCGCTCTTGACGGCCGCGGTGTCCTTGAGGTCGCCGCTCTTCAGCGAGTTGTTGACCACGTCGCCGCTGTTGACCGTGGCGGCGGCGTAGGCGCCCGCCCCGCCGTTTCCAGCGGGTTCTCCATGGGCCGGGGAGGATTCGAACACGCGCCCAGGGAACTTGCCGACGTCTTCGCGGAGGTCAGCCGGCATCGCGCGCCCTCTCGGCGATACTGCGCGGGCGATGTCGGAGGAGAACGTCCAGCTTGCGCGTCAGATGTTCGCCGCCTTGGTGGGGGAGTGGCAAGAGGACGGTTCTGACCCGGCGAAGCTGCGGCTCGACCTTCTGCATCCGGAGGTTGAGTGGGAGACGCGGTGGCCCGGCCTTTCAAGGTTCTCTTACGGACGCAAGGGCGTGCTCGAGTGGGTCGTTCGGGTCCTTGAGCCGATGGATATGTACCTCGAGTTGCTCGACGTCCGCCCCATCGATGACGAGCGTGTGTTCCTGAGTCTCCACGCAAGCGGCCGTGGGCGCGGGAGTGGGGCACCGGCCGAGATGGACATCTGGGATATCTGGACGCTGCGCGACGGCATGATCTTTCGGCGGCAGACGTTCTATGACCGCGCCCAAGCCCTCGAAGCCGCCGGGCTGTCGGAGTAGGCGATGTCGCAGGAGAACGTGGAGATCGTGCGCCGTGCCTTCACGGCCGGTTGGCGAAAGCCCAAGCCGGACTTCGCCACCGTCAACGAGCTGTTTCACCCCGAGTTTGTCCTCCGCTCGATGTTCTCGGCTGTCGAGGGACGCGATTTCGTCGGCGCCAGCGGATTTCGCGAGTGGCTGGCCAACGTGAACGCGACCTGGGAATCGTGGGAGTCGGAAGTCGTGAACGTGGAGGCAATCGATCCGGATCGCGTGCTCCTGCCCGTCGAGAATCGCTTCACGAGCAAGGAGGGCGTCGGGTTGGAGCAGACGACCTGGTTCGTGGTCACCGTGCGCGATGGAAAGGTCACGCGAGCCGAGAGCTATCGCTCGCGCGAGGATGCCCTCGAAGCCGCCGGGCTGTCGGAGTAGGGCGCTCATCTGTCTACGCGCGTCAAAGGCACCCGCCGGAACCGCGCCGCGTCTGACCTTAGCTCCCTTCCCGTGGGGCCACGTTTGGGGCCAGCATGCGGCGCCGGGTCCTGCTCCCAGCGGTCGAAGAGGCGGGCGCGGGGCGGATCATGCCCTCGCGCTTCGCCGTCGCGAGACACGAGCGCGTCGGCGCGACGATCCGGCGGATCGACTGGTCGGCGAGCTTGCCGCCGTTGCGATTGTTCGGTTGCTCGCAGAGCCATCCGATCCACTTCGCGACGTCGCGCGGCGTGATCGGCGCCAGCGTGCGGCCGAGCCGGTCATCGAAGAACGGGATCGCGTATCGCTCTAGGTCGCGGCGGTATTCATCCCGAGTGTTCTCGGTGAACCCGCGCCGGCCGTTGCCCTGGTAGCGGTCGATCCACTCTTCGGCATAGGCACGGAACTTGACCCGCGATTGCTCCTGGAACTCGCCCCGGTCGCGGTCGGTCATCCTCGCGGCCTTCAGCCGACGCGCCTCGTCGAGCGTCCGCGCTGACTCCTTGCGCTGGCGGCCGTCGACCTTGTAAACGACCACGTAGCGCGAGCCGCGCTTGAAGATGCCGGGGTGGCGGGTCTCCTCCATCGAGGCGGCCATGTCAGCCCTCCTCCGGCTTCGCAGCGTCGTCGTCGAGAGCATCGACCACGGCCTTCCGCAGGTCTGCGCTCAGCACCGCGAGCGCCTCCTCGTCGAGGACGTCCGAGCAGACGACGCTGGTCGCGCCGGGACGCTGGTGCAGTCAAAACTTTCGCGTTGCACGAAAAACGGAACCCGACGGCGGCCGCAGAGGCCGTGCGCCAGTTGTTCGCCAGTGCTGCACCTCTTCAGGCGGTTTCCAGCGGCCCCAGCGGTAGGTAATCCGCATGGGCAAGGCCGGCGGCGCTTAGGTAAGCCGCTTTCGGACGCCAAGACGAACGGACAAGCCTCCAAAGTGGCGCGTCCTACATCGGCGGCTCGGCCTGTAGTGGCAGCCGCCGCGTCGGGCCGACCGGCGTCTACTTCCACAGACCAGGGAACCCCCGAGGCCGGGCCTGGGCGACGACAGCGTTCTCAGCGCGGTCGGGGCCAGGACCGATCCCATTGGGTATTGGGACGGGGGCGCGATTGTGGGTCCTGCAACCCTCATCAGAGAATCGGTGGCCTTTTGCCTCGCGCCATGATGGTCACTTAGTCCGATTTGTCAGAACGCGCGTCTACTCCGACAGCCCGGCGGCTTCGAGGGCCTGCTGCTCAGACGCAAAAAACTGCCAGCGGACGATCTTGCCTTCACGGAAGGTGTAGAGGCCGCAGATGTCGACTTCCATTTGTATCCCGCTGCTCGGTCCACGCCCCCACCACCGCAGCGAAGCAAGAACGTGGTCGTCAAAGTCGCGCATCTCGCGGAGCTCGACGGAGAAGTCGTCCCAAATGTCGATCGACTGGGCCAAGCCTTGCAGCACACCTTCGTGCCCGTGGAAGGACTGGACGTCCGGTGTCTCTGGAATCGGAGTGAAGACGACGCTCGGGTCCATCAGCTCGAGCAGCGCGGCTGTGTCGCCACGCGAGAACGCGTCGAACACCGCCCGAACGACCTGCAGGTTCTCCTCCGACATCGCCCGCGCAGTATCGCGCTCTGGCCGTGACCTAGCTGAGTAGGAGCTACAAACTGACCAGAACGCCCCCTACTCCGACAGCCCGGCGGCTTCGAGGGCCTCGGCCTCCTCGATGACCGATTCCATCCGGATGATCTTGCCCGCGCGATAACTGATCAGCATGAAGTAGGCCATCTCCATCTCAATACCGCTCGCCTTGCCGTCCCCGCGCTGAACGACGCGAGCGAAAACCGTGTCTCCATTGGCTTGGAGGTCGCTCGCTTCGATCACCATCGAGTCGTACTGCCCCATGAACCCTCGGGTGTATTCGCCGATCTGATCGGCGCCGACGTGGACGCCCGACTCGATGAACCCTTCGCGCACGATCAGTACGGCGTGAGGGGCCATTGCATCGAGGGTCGTCCCGAAGTTGCCCTTCGCCCAGTCGGCGAAAAGTTCTCTGGCCAGCTCCACCACGTTCTCCTCCGACATCGCCTACTCGCTCAGGCCGACGATCGCGAGGGCTTGCTCGGGGTCGCGAAATGCCCGCATATAGACGACCTTGCCGTCTCTACACCTGACTACGAACCCACCGGGCGACTTCGTATCGATGCCGCTGGCCCTGCCGCGATAGTGGAAGTGACCCACGAGCAAGACCAGGTCCCCAGCCGAGATGGTGTCGTCTACCTCGGCATAGATGAACTCGAGGGTGTCAGCGATGTCCTCGATATATCGATGGATTCCGTCATGACCTCGATATCCCTCGGATCGGCCAAGCGCGACGAGCGAGTACCACTCGACTTCTGGATCGGTCAGTTCGACAAGCCGCGATGCGTCCTGGGTCTTGATGGCGTCGATCACTTCATGGGCAAGCTCCACGTTCTCCTGCGACATCGCCTACTCCGACAGCCCGGCGGCTTCGAGGGCTTCGTCCCGATCCGTGAATCCCAGCCACCGGACGAGGCGGCCGTCCCGCACGGTCCACACGCTCAACGGGTTCCAACTCGCCTCCACCGCACTGTGTTTGCCACGGCCGCGCAGGGTGAAGGAGGTGAAGATCTGATCTCCGGCGTCGATCAGCTCGTGGAGCTCGATACGCGGGTCGTCGAACTCGGCAAAGAAAGTCTCAACGACCCGCCTGAACGCTTCAGGGCCGCGCTGAACGCTCGCAAGATCTGGGATGAGGGCCCCGGAAGGCACGAACTCGAACTCGGGTGGAGTGTCGGCAAGCACTATCCCGCCCTCAAGGTCGCCTCGGCTAAAGGCCTTGAATATTCGCCGCACGACCTCCACGTTCTCCTCCGACATCGCCCGCGCAGTATCGCGCGCCGGAGGAGACCGTGACCGACAACGCCCAGCCGGGACTTCGATCGCCTGCGGCCAGGCGCAGCAGAAACGTGCCCAGAATCCTCCGGTCGGCTTGCTTGGCCAACTTTTCGGCCGCCGCGAGTGCACGCGGCGTGCACTTATCGCGGGCGCGATCAGACTTCGATCGCGACTCGTAGCGGCGGGATCTCGACCCGTGGCAAACCGGACGTAGCCGCTATATCGATCGTGCTGGTGATCTGGCTTGTGCGCGCGATCTTTTAGTCGTTGCGCACGAGCACGAGTCGCTGGCGGGTTGCCACTTTGGTTGCCACCCCTGCCGCACGGAGCGCGCGATCGGAGCAAATACCGCTTGCCTATGCGATGGGCCGGGGAGGGATCGAACCTCCGCCCTACGGATTATGAGTCCGCTGCTCTACCAACTGAGCTACCGGCCCTGTCTCGAATCCTCGGCTTTCTGCAGCGGTTTCGCCGCCATCGGCGCCGACGTCCACCGCCATTGAACCCGTCTCGTCTCGACAGCGCCTACTCGCCGGCGGGCTCGAAGCGTATGGAGTCGTGGCCCGCAAGCCCCGCGATCTCGAACGTCGGCTTGGCGCATGCGCGGCCTGCGCTCGGCCAGGCGCTGCCTCAGGCGCGGCGGGCGTAAAGGACGACAACGGCCCCCGCGACCAGCGCGGCCGGAATCCACCCGAGTCCCAGGCCAGCGCCGCCCGCGACCGCCCAGAGCAGCATCCAGACGGCCATGAAGGCGACGACGAAGATGCCCATGGCGACGAGACCGCGGATCGGAACGTCGGCGCCCGGAATCGTGACGTGGCGTCCCTGCTCAAGTCGCCCGAGCTCGTCACGAGCCTGCTGGGAGAAGTCCTCGACAACCCCGCTGCCACTGTCCTCCTCCTTGCGGGTGTTTACCTCGTCGTCGTTGCCCCCGGACGAACCCGTTCCCTCAGCATCGCGTTGCATCCGCTCTCCATACCCGTTCACCGGACGTGCACTCGATCCATACTCGGCGCGGGAGATCGAGACCTGGAATGCGGCCCGCCTGCGCGACGCGCTTTAGAGCGGGTGCGGACCCAAGTCGTGGCACATATGTCAATGGCCACCGGGTAGAAGCTCGGCGATGAGGCGTCACCGTCCCGAAGACCTGGACCCTCCGCTCCCCGAACCGAGAGGCCCGATGAGCGAGGCGGTGCTGAACGCCCTAGGCGGGGCGGCGGGTCCGCTCGAGGTCCCTTGGGCCACCCCCGGGGACCCGCTCTCCGACGACGACCTCCAGCTCGCGCTCTACGTCGCCTATGAGCTGCACTACCGCTCGTTCGCAGGCGTGGACCCCGGATGGGAGTGGGAGCCTTCGCTGCTCGAAGCCCGCCGGCGCATGGAGCGGGCGTTCCTCGCGTCGGTGCGGGATGCGGTGGCGGTTCGGGGCGATCTGGAGCCGGGCGAGGTCGCTCGCACCCTCTTCACGCTCGAGGAAGAGACGAAGCCTTCGCTGGCCGAGCACCTGCAGGCCCGCGGTTCGGCGGAGGAGCTCAAGGAGTTCGTGGTGCACCGTTCCGCCTACCAGCTCAAGGAGGCGGACCCGCACACCTGGGGCATCCCGCGCCTTCACGGTGCCCCGAAGGCCGCGATGGTCGAGATCCAAGCGGACGAGTATGGCTCGGGCGATCCCGACCGCGTGCACGCGACTCTGTTCGCTCGCGCCATGGACGCCCTCGGCCTCGACAGCTCCTACGGCGCGTACCTCGACCTGCTGCCGGGCTCGACGCTCGCCACCGTGAACCTGATCACGGCCCTCGGCCTCAACCGAGACTGGCGCGGCGCGCTGGCGGGTCATCTTGCGATGTTCGAGATCAGCTCGCCCCTGCCCAACGCGAAGTACGCCAAGGCGTTGCGGAGGCTCGGGTATGCCGGCGAGGCCGTGGAGTTCTTCGACGAGCACGTGGAGGCCGACTCGGTGCACGAGAACATCGCGGCCTACGACCTGGCCCAAGCGCTCGCCGTCCAGCAACCGGACCTCACGGCCCAGGTCGTCTTCGGCGCCGAGGCCCTGTTGGAGCTCGAGTCGCGCTTGGCCCAAGCGCTCTTGAGCGCATGGGCGGACGGTCGCAGCTCGCTGCGGGCCCAGGCCGGCGCCGTCGTGGCGTGAGCGCGCGAAGCGCCCGGATCGACGCCTCCGCTTCCTACGGCGGGGGGCGGGTGATGCTCGCGGCGAACCCTACGCGCCGGATTCGCGAGCGCCTGAAGCCCCGTTCTCCCGCACCGACGCCGGCGCGGGAGAGTCGGCGGGAGCGCTCTCCGACTCGAACCCGATGAGTTTGTGGGTGCCGTCGCAAAACGGCCGCACACGCGACTTGCCGCACCGGCACAGCGCAACCGTTCGCCGCGTTAGCTCGATCTCGTTCCCGTCCTGGTCGAGTAGGCGCACCGGCCCACGGACGATGTAGGGACCGTCCCGGTAGGGGGTGATCGAGGCGTCCGCCATACGGCACGTCTACCCCGCCAGGCTGCGTCCATTCCTGGCTTGGCGCCCCAGCCGGTAGAGCGCGCCGCAGAACCCGGGCCCCGCCGGGACGTCTCGTCCAGCGTCCAGCTCGTCAGCTGGACGCCCGCTCCACGGCCCGGCGAAGCTCTTCGACGGAAAACGCTCCCTCGATGCGGGTCGTGACCTCGCCGTTGGCGTCGGTCACGAAGAGCCACGGCTCGGTCCGGAGGCCGTACTCGCGGAGCTGGCTGCGGAGGCCCTCGTTCGGGTCGTTCTTTTCGTAGACCTCCATGTGGATGAAGGCGGCGTCCTCGCCCAGCTCGGACTTGACCTGCTCGGCGGCGTCGACGACCGGCCCGCAGGTGCGGCTGACGCAGAGGGCCGGCGTCGCGAAGAGGAGTACCGTGGGCTCCGAGCCGATCGTGTCGGCGGCGTCAACGTCGTGCATGGTGTCGTGGGGGTTGCGGGTGTCGATCTCGGCCACGTCGCCGACGTCGGAGACGGTGGGCGTGTGGATCACGGGGGCCTTCTCGCCGACCGCCGGGATCTTCGAGTAGTCGCCGACGATGATGCTGTGAAGCCGTGACGCGAGCAGCTCGTCGCCCTCGCGGATCATCGCGATCAGCCGCCATTCGCCGGGCTGGTCGAAGGGGATCTCGGTGACGTAGACGGCCTTGGCCGAGTCGGGGTCGTCGGCGGTGGTGCGGGCCTCGAAGGCGGGCTCGGTCTCGAGGCTGTCGATGCGGGCCGGGAAGGGGCCGGTGGCCTCGCCGTCAGGGCCCGGCGCGGCGTACAGGGCGACCTCGGCGTCGGTGATCTGCTCCTGGGCGACGGTGAAGACGCCGAACCCGAAGCGGTTGGTGCCGGGGGTGTAGACCTGGCCCGCGGGGGCGACGACGATCTCGTTGGTGGGCGTGGCTTCGGCGAGCAGGTCCTCGAGCGATCCGCCGCTCGCGGCCGGGAAGGCGTCGACCGCCGGGGCCGCCGCCCCGACGTCCTCCACCTCCTGGTCCTGCTCGCCCTCACCGCAGGCTCCGAGGGCGATGCTGGCGCAGGCGAGGGTGATCGCTGCCGGGGCGAAGCGGGCTCTGAGCATCCCCACATCCTAGAAAGGCGTTCTAAGCGCTCGCCGGAATCGTGGTTGGCACCCGGGGCCGGGTAGGGTCCGCGCCCGGATGACGAACGAGAGGAGACCAGGTGGCTGAGCGCGCGGCGCTGATCACGGGAGGGTCGAGCGGGATCGGGCTGGCGATCGCCAGAGCGCTCGGCGAGGACGGGTACGGGATCACGGTCTCGGCGCGACGCCCGGACAAGCTCGAGGGCGCCCGCGAGGAGCTGGAAGCCGCCGGCTTGGACGTACAGGCGATCCCGGCCCAGATGACCGAGGAGGAGGAGATCCACGGCCTCTTCGAGGCGCACCGGGAACGCTTCGGCCGCCTCGATGTGCTGGTCAACAACGCGGGCGTCGGGATCGGACAGCCGATGGCCGAGATCCAGACGAAGCATCTGGACATGCAGCTCGGGGTGAACCTGCGCGCCGTGATCATCGGGACGCGCCAGGGGCTGCCGATGCTCCGTGAGGCGGGCGCCGAGCACGGCAAGGCTCTCATCATCAACACGGCCTCGGTGGCGGGGAAGTCGGGTCAGCCCTGGCTCTCCGTGTACTCGGCGACCAAGGCGGCGCTCGTCGGGTTCAGCCAGTCGGCGCAGAAGGAGGTGCAGGACGACGGGATTCAGGTCACCGCGCTGTGCCCGGGCTTCGTGGACACGCCGATGACGGACTACGTGAAGGGGAGCGTGGAGGCCGACGCGATGATCAGGCCCGAGGACATCGCCGAGTCGGTCCGGTTCCTGCTGCGCACATCGCCGGCGTGCCTGGTGCCCGAAATCGTGTTTTTGCGGCCGGGCGAGGAGCTCTCGGCCGCTGTCTAGACATGGGCCTGATGAGATTCCTGCTCGGGGCCGGGACGCTGCGTCCCGAGCTTCGACAGGCGCTCGAGGCCGAGGGGCTCGTACTGCTGGAGGAGGGCCTCCCGGGCTCGATCCGATATTGGCACTTCAAGGCGCCGGGAAAGCGATTCCACGGAAAGGTCACGCCGGAGCGCCTGGCCCTCGGCATCAGCGAGAAGCGGCTCGTCGTGTACTGCCGCTCAGGGAGAACCGAGCTGATCGACTCCCCGTTCACGCAGCAGCGGCTCCGCGCCGTGGAGGTCTCGGCCGAAGGCGAGGAGAAGCTGGTGCTCCGAGTCGACTACGACGAGATGGGCGAGCCGAACGTCTCGGGCGAGATCAGGATCCGCGCGAAGACGCCAAAGGCGCCGCTGATCGTGGCGGAGCTCCGCGCGCGGCTTCCGGCCTAGCGCTGCTCGACGAGCGCGTCGGCGGTGCGGTGCTCGGCGAGCTGCTCCTGGGCGGCGGCGATCAGGTCAATGCCGCCGGCCGGGCGCGACCACGGGAGGCGCCGGCGGGTGATGCGGATCTCCTGCTCGGGCTCGGGCGGCTTCGCTCGCCTGGCCGGGGCGGCTGCATCGACCCTGGCCGCTACCTCGGCGCGCTCGGCGCGGATGCGCGCGGCGGCGTCGGCGATCGAGCCGGCGGTGGCCGGACCGTCGAGCAAGCTCAGCTCCAGGAAGGAGCGCAGCGTGCGCAGCTCGCGCCGGGTGGCGAGGCGGGGCCGGCGCGCGTCGGTGAACGCGTCCCAGGCGATGGCGAAGGAGGCAAGGTCGGTGCGCCCGCCGTTTCGGTGGGCGGCGAGCATCGGGCAGATGCCGCCCGAGCGAGGGTCGGTGTAGGCGCCGACGATGATCGGGTTGCGATCCATGCCCACGAGCATGGCGCGGCGGGTCCGCTCAGGCAGGCGGTCAATGGTGGTGCGCAAGCGCTGGGCGGGGTTGCGGTATCTGGACCTCATCGCGACCAGCATTGCGGGTCGAGTGGCCCATTCCTGGGAGATCGCTTGCCATGAGCAGGTTCCTGGTGGCGGCGTTCGGCGACGCCGGGCATGCCTTTCCCGCGATCGCGCTGGCCGGCGCGCTTCGCGACCGTGGACACGAGGTGGTGGTCGAGACCTGGGAGCACTGGCGGACAGCCGTCGAGGGCGCGGGGCTCGGGTTCACCGCGGCCGAGCAGTACAAGACCTTTCCCCCTCCTCCACCCGGGTCCGACGGCCCCTCCGCCGCGGATGCGGCCAAGGCGCTGCTGCCCTTCGTACGGGACTTCGCGCCGGAGGTGGTGGTGAGCGACATCCTCACGATGGCGCCGGCGCTGGCGGCGGAGATGGCGGGCTGCCGACGGGTGGCGCTGGTACCGCACGTGTATCCGGTCCACCAGTCCGGCTTGCCGTTCTTCGCCTTCGGCGCCCAGCCGCCGCGCACCCCCATCGGTCGGGCCATGTGGCGAGCGGCCGAGCCGCTCCTCGTTAAGGGACTCGAGCGGGGACGGCGGGAGATGAACCTGACGCGGGCGGAGTGCGGGCTGGCGCCTCTCGACGTGTTTCATGGCGGGCTGAGCGCCGACTTGACACTGGTCGCGACGTTCCCGCAGCTCGAGTATCCGCGCCGCTGGCCGGCGAACACGCACGTGACGGGCCCGATGACCTTCGAGCTCGACACCCCGGAGGTGGAGGTACCCCAGGGCGATGACCCGCTGGTGGTGGTCGCGCCCTCGACCGCGCAGGACCCAGAGCGCAGGCTGCTGCGCTGGGCCCTCGAGGGGCTGGCGGAGGAGCCGGTGAGGGTGCTGGGGACGACCAACCAGCTCGACGTGCGGGTGCCGGTGCCCGCCGCGCCGGCCAACGCGACCGTCGTCGACTGGATCTCCTACTCGCAGGTGATGCCGCTGGCCGACCTGGTCATCACCCACGGCGGGCACGGGACCGTGTGCCGTGCGCTCGGCGCCGGCGCGCCGCTTCTGTGCTGCCCCGCCGTCGGCGACATGGCGGAGAACGCGGCGCGCGTGCAGTGGGCGGGCGCGGGGCTGACGATCCCGTGGCGGCTTACCGGGCCGGCGAGCATTCGGAGGGTGGTCAGACGGATGCAGGGGGAGCCGCGCTTCGGCGAGCGGGCCCGGGAGCTGGCCTCATGGTCAGGAGCCAACGATGGGGCTGCGATCGGAGCTGGTCTCGTTGAGCGCCTGGCGGGGCGTCATGGACCGTCCTAGAATGCCCGCCACGATGCGCCGACAGGCGCACGCAAGGTCCCCCGTGATGTAGCGGCAACATGCTTGACTGTTAATCAAGTCTCGGTGGTTCGAATCCACCCGGGGGAGCTCCGCCGCAGCACGCTGCATCGATTGTCGTCTGAGGGGCGCTGAGCGACCCTGATCCGACAACGGACCGGTTTGCACGGGTACCGACCGTGAGCCATCGCGCCTATCGTTCCGGGTCGAAGCTGGCGATCTGCTCGGAGAGCTCGCCGTGGCGCTTTTGGAGCTCGACCGGAGGGTCGCCGCCGTCGGCCGTGGCGGCCTGGAGCTCGGCTTCGACCATCGCCCGCTCGAGCCAGAGGAAGGTGAGCTCCATCGCGCCTCTGCTCGCCGGCTCGCGCTCGGCGCCCATCACCAGCCTCGTCATCAGGGCAGCAAACGCCTCGTCGTCCTGGGGGATCCCGTCGAGGGGGTGCTCGAGGTGCGTCGTGAGCCAGTCGCGCGCCCGCACCATCTCCGGCGAGGACAGGTGCGCGGGCGTCAACCTCGCCAGCACGTCCTCGCCGTCGGACGGCAGCGCGATCGCCATCTCCAGCAGCGAGCGCTCGCGGCGCTCGCGCGCGTTCAGCGGCCGGGCCGGCCCGGCGGCGGCAGCGCCGCTCGGACCGTTCCCGCCCTCCGCCTCAGGCCCCGGATCACCGTCCACGGTCGGCGCTCGCCGCGGCGCGGGGCGAGGCGCCCCTCGATGGCCCGCGACGCGCCTTCGAACCAAGCCTGGGTCAGCGTCGAGCTTCGAGGCCGCCTCGCGCTCGAGTTCCTCGCGCGTGATCGACTCGGGCATCGCGCTCAGCACCGGCACCACCTCGTCGAGCGCCCGGTCGCGGCCGGCGGGCGAGCTTAGGTCGGCGTCGCCCAGCAGCGTGCGCACGTGGAAGACGGGAAGGTCGTCGGCGTCGTCCACGAGCGCCCGGAACGCGTCAGCCGCATCGCTCCCCGGCCCCTTGCCGGCCAGCGTGTCGGCGGGGTCCTCCCCCGCCTTCATCGCCGCGACCCGCAGCCGCACCCGCTTGCCGGCGGCGACCCGCTGCGCGCGCAGCATCGCCTCCCGGCCGGCGGCGTCCGCGTCCATCGCCAGCACGACCTCGTCGGCGTGGGCGGCGAGCAGCTGGACCTGCTCCGGCGTGATCGCCGTCCCCATCACCGCGACCGTCTCGCCGATCCCGGCCGCATGGGCCGCGATCACGTCCGTATAGCCCTCGACCACCACAGCCCTCCCCGCCTTCGCGATCGCCGGGCGCGCCCGCTCGATCGCGTAGAGGGTCCTGCTCTTGCGGTAGAGCTCGCCCTCCGGTGAGTTCAGGTACTTCGGCTTTTGGTCGGGGGTCATGGCCCGCGCGCCGAACCCCTGGACGCGCCCGCGCGGATCCCTGATCGGGAAGATGATCCGCGAGCGGAACCGGTCGTAGGAGTTTCCCTTGGTGTTCTTCACGAGCAGGCCGGCGTCGTGGAGCTCAGCGAGTGAGTAGCCGGCGCTCTGGCCCCGGGTCAGCACCGTGTCCCAGGCGCTCGGCGCGTACCCCACGCCAAAATCGCGCAGGACATCCTCCCCCAGCTCCCGGCCCGCCAGGTAATCGCGCGCCTTCTGAGCCTCGGCCGACTCCCAGAGGTACTGCGCGTAGAAGGCGGCCGTCCGCTCGAGCAGCTCGCCCAGGCGCGCCCGGCGCTTTCGCCGCGCCTCCGCCTGCGGATCCTCCGCCTCGCGCTCGAGCTCGACTCCGTAGCGGTCCGCCAGCGCCTCCACCGCCTCGCCGAAGGCCAGTCCCTCCTTCTCCTCGACGAACTTGATGACGTCGCCTCCCGCCCCGCAGCCGAAGCAGTGGTAGAGCTTCTCCGTGGCGTTCACCGAGAACGAGGGCGAGCGCTCGTCGTGGAACGGGCACAGCCCCGTGAACCGCTGACCCGTTCGGCGCAGGTCCGTGTAGGCCGAGATCACCTCGACCACGTCGGTCGTCTCCTTGACCCGCTCGATGCTCGCCTGGGTGAACCGCGCCACGAATCGAGCCTAGCCTTGCGCGCCCCCGCCTAGAGCCGGGATTCCTCCGGCAACGCGAGCCGCCGGAAGGTCGCGATGCAGAACCGGTCCGTCATCCCCGCGATCCAATCGGTGATCGCCTGGAGGCGGTCGGCGCCGGGCGCTCCGTCCGGCACGTCCTCGGGGTGCGCCAGGTAGTGCTCGAAGAGCCCGGTGAGGGTGCGCCGCACCCGCTCGTGCTCGGAGCGCGCCTCGGAGCCGAGGTAGACCCGGTCGAACATGAACTTGCGCAGGCGCAGCATCGCCATGCCCACCTCTTCGCTCTGCTTCACGTCGCCCGCCTCACGCGACACGCTCACCAGGTCGCGCACCAGCGTGTCGATCCGCTCGGCGCCCGAGGGTCCCAAGAGCCGGATCTCGTCCTCGGGCAGATCGGTCGGCAGCAGGATCCCCGCCCTGATCGCGTCGTCGATGTCGTGGTTGATGTAGGCCACCCGGTCGACCAGCCGCACCACCCGCCCCTCCAGCGTCGCGGGCTGCTCCGGCCCGGTGTGACGCAGGATCCCGTCCCGGACCGCTTCGGTGAGGTTGAGGCCCAGTCCGTCGCGCTCGAGCACGTCGACCACCCGAAGCGAGTGCTCGTTGTGCTTGAAGCCGCGGCCCCCGTGCTCGCGCAGCGCCTCGTCGAGCACCTCCTCACCGATGTGCCCGAACGGCGGATGGCCCAGGTCGTGCCCGTAGCCGATCGCCTCGGTCAGGTCCTCGTTCAACCCCAGGGCCCGCGCCACCGTCCGCGCGATCCCGCACGTCTCCAGCGTGTGCGTCAACCGCGTGCGGTAATGGTCGCCCTCCGGCGCAATGAAAACCTGGGTCTTGTGCTTCAGCCGCCGAAAGGCCTTTGCATGAACCACCCGGTCACGATCGCGCTGAAAAGGGGTGCGAAGGTCACTATCGGGCTCGGGCTCGTGCCGGACCGCCGGGTACGACGGCGTCGCCCGCTCCCACAGGTACTCCGCCTCCCAGTCGCGAACCCGCTCGGGCAGCGCAAGTGCGTCTTTGCCGGCCGTCGTCTCCACGTTCACTCAGAATAGGCTGACCCCGTGGTCGAATCTCCCCCCGGCAAGGGTGTGGCCCTCGTCACCGGCGCAAGCTCCGGGCTCGGCGAACAGTTTGCTCGGCAGCTCTCCGCCCGCGGGCACGAGCTGATCCTGGTCGCCCGCCGAGCGGACCGCCTTGAAAAGCTCGCCTCCGAGCTCGCCGCGCCGGCGCACGTCATCGGCCTCGACCTCGCCGCCGGCGCGCCCGAGCTGCGCGCGCGGGTCGACGCCCTCGGCCTCGAGGTCGACCTCCTCGTCAACAACGCCGGCTTCGGGTGCTCCGGGCCGTTCGTCGAGCTCGACGGCGCCCGCCAGGCCGAGGAGGTCCGCGTGAACTGCGAGGCGGTGGTCACCCTCACCCACGCGTTCGTTCCGGCGATGATTCGCCGCGGCCGAGGCGGGGTGATCATCGTCGCGTCGACCGCGGGAATGCAACCGATCCCCTACGAGGCCGTCTACGCGGCCACCAAGGCGTTCGCGCTCAGCTTCAGCGATGCCCTCCACACGGAGCTGCGCGACACCGGCGTTCGTGTGCTCGCGGTCAGTCCGGGGCCGGTGCCCACCGAATGGCAGGAGGTCGCCGGCACCGCCGGCACCGGTGCCGTGCCCGGCGAGATCCCGGCCGAGCAGTGCGTACGGGAGGCGCTCGAGGCATACGACCGCGGCGCCCGCTCGTTCGTCCCTGGCCGCGTGATCCGCTGGTTGCTTCGCGCGAGCGCGCCTACCCCCCGCGCGATCCAGCTCCGCATCACCGAGCGCCTCTACCGCAACCGCCACGCCCCCTAGCCACCGCCCGCCCGCGGCTCGCCCGTCGAGCCGATCTCATCAGGGGCGATCTCGCCGCCCGCCTTCAGGACCAGGTAGGTGAGCCAGATCGCGACGATGAAGATCGGCACGCCCATCGCCGCTTTGGCGATCCCGAGCGCCACCACGGCTCCCGCCAGGTAGAGCGGTAGCTGGACGGCCAGGCGCAACACGAAGACGGCGACCCAGATCCAGGTTGCCTTGGTGTAGACAGCCACGCGCTTGGGATCCCTGCGCCACTCCATCCCCTCGCCCACCAGCGGGCCGGCCAGCACGCCGATCAGCGGCCACCGCACCCAGATCGAAACCGCGTACGCCAACGCGTAGCCCCCGTTGAAGAGCAGCCCGGGCAGGAAGAAGTCCTCGGCCCGCCCCGTGCGGCTGGCGATGAATGCGGCGATGCCGACCCCCACGAGCCCCGCCAAGGCGAACTGAAGCGTCTCCCGCTTGGCCAGGCGCACCACGGTGAGCACCAGGGCGACGGCAACCGCCGCCGCGATCGCAGGCTCAAGCTCGTTGCCGCCGACCGTGTACGCGATCACGAACGCCAGGCTGGGCAGGCTGGAGTCGGCGAGCCCGTGGGCGCCGCCCAAGGCCTCGGCCAGGTCCCGCGGGCCCTCGCGCTTGGGAACGGTCTCCGTCGCAGGCTCGGGCTCGGCGCTCACCCGCACATGATGGACGGACGGCGCCGGCGCCGTCAGGCAGCAGCGCGCAGGTGCACGTGGGCGTGGTGCTCGAGCGTCTCGGTGACCGCTCGCTCGGCCTGACGAAGCGCCCGGGGCGACGTGGCGGGGGCGGCTGCCAGCGGGCTCCCGATGGCCTCGACCATGAACGAGTGCGCCTCCTCGGAGAGCTCGAACCCACCCCGCTCGCAGGCGGTGCAGACCACCCCGCCCGCGTCGGCGGAGAACCCGCTGAGCCCCTCGGCCTCGCCGCAGCGCGCGCAGGATGCCAGCTCGGGCGAGAAGCCCGCCGCCAGCGCCAGCTTCAGGCGGAAGGCCAGCGCCGTCGCGTGGCCGGCCGCGCCGTCGATCTCGGGGATGACGGGTGAGCGCCCGCTGGGCGGCTCGTCGCCGTCGAGCAGCGCCAGGTACCTGCACAGCAGGTTGTAGGCCGACGGGTTCGCCTCGTTCGAGTCCAGCAAGCGCAGTACCGAATCGCACGCGCGCGCCGCCGCGCCCAGTGCCGGCCCGCTCTCGCGCAGGCCGGCGTGGGCGGCGACGGTATGAGCGCCGGTCACGGTCGCCAGCTCACCTCGCCCCTGGTAGAGCACGAGGTCGAGGCGAAAGAACGGCTCGAGCCTGCCCCCGAAGCGCGAGCGCGGGCGCCGCGCGCCCTTCGCGATCGCGTTCAGCCTCCCCCTCGTCCTCGAGTAGAGGTGCAGCACGCGGTCCGCCTCCGCGTATCGGATCGAGCGCAGCACGATCGCCTCGGTCTTGAACGAGCCCGGCATGCCTGCGGTAAGGATGATGCGCGAGCCGGACGCCCCCCCACGGCGCAAGTGTCCTGCCCACACCCCCCGGTGGGTGAAGAGGGCAGGACACTCCCGGGCGGGGGCGGGGGGTTAGTGGCGGCCGACGGCGTCGCGGATGGCGGCCGCGGTGACCGTGGCCGCGAGCGTCCCGATCGCCAGGGGGGTCAGGCGATCGCCCTCCCCCTCACCGGAGGCCAGGCAGAACGCGACATCCCCATCGACGTCCGAGAACACCGGGTCTACGGCGCGCGCCACGCCGCCACTGGCCATGCGCGCCACGCGGGTGCACTCGGCCTTGCTGAGCGGCGCGTCGGTCATGACGCACACGAGCGTGGTGTTGCGGTCCTCGAGCTTCGCCGGGTCGGGCATCTGCGTCATCGCGGCGATGATGTCCGCGGTCCGGCCGGTCGATCCGTCGTCCATCCGCGGGGCGCCGAGGGCCTCGCCATCGGGCGCGATGACGTCGCCGAAGGCGTTCACCGCGGCGATCGCCCCCACCACCTCATCCCGTCCGCTCCGCGCCGCCGCGTAGCCGATCCCCGCGCGCGCCCCCCTGGCGCGCCCCAGGATCTTCGCCACGGCGGCCCCCGTCCCCGCCCCCAGCCGGCCTCGATCGGGCGGCCCGGTGACCGCCGCCTCGCAGGCCGCGTACCCGTCGTCCGGTCCCGGACGTGCCTTCGGATCGCCCTCCGCGAGGTCATAGAGCACCGCGGCGGGCACGATCGGCACCAGCCCGGCCGGCGTCCAGTGGCCTCTCCCCCGCTCCTCGCACCAGCGCACGACGCCGTCGGCGGCGGCCAGCCCGAAGGCGCTGCCGCCGGTGAGCAGCACCGCCGTCACGTCGGAGGTCCCGGCGAGCGGTGCGATCACGTCGGTCTCGCGCGTCCCCGGCCCGCCTCCCCTCACGTCGACGCCGCCCCGGGCGCCCTCCGGGGCAAGGATCACGGTGCAGCCGGTGGCGCCCTCCGAGTCGGTGTGGTGGCCGATCTCGAAGCCCGCAGGCGGCGGGAGTGGGCCGTTCACCGGCGCGCCGCCCGGCGCCGCCTGCGCAGGCGCACCTGGCAGCTCCCGCAGAAGTAGGTGGAGCGCCCGCCGACCACGATCCGGCGGATCTCGGCGCCGCAGCGAGGGCACTCCTCTCCCTCCCGCGTGTGGACGAGGAAGTCGTCCTGCATCGAGCCGCGCTCCCCGCGCGCGTCGCGGTAGTCGTCGATCGAGGAGCCGCCGTTGTCGAGCGCGAGCTCCAGCGTCTGCACGATCGCCTCCGTCAGGGCCTCGCAATGCTCGAGCCGCATGGACCCCGCCGGCGACAGCGGATGGAGCTCGGCCCTGTGAAGGGCCTCGTCCGCATAGATGTTCCCGATCCCCGCGATCCGCTCCTGGTTGAGGAGAAACGACTTAAGCGGCGCCGTTCGGCCCGTCGCGAGCCCTTGGAGCGCCCGGGGCGTCAGCTCCCCGGAGAGCGGCTCGATGCCGAGGCGCGCCGCGAAGTAGGCGTCCACGTCGGTCCCGCGAAGCGCCACGGCATGGCCGAAGCGGCGGGCGTCGGTGAAGAGCAGCTCGGACCCGTCGTCGAGCTCGAGCCGGGCCCGCAGAAAGCGCAACTGAGGCTCGGTCTCGTAGAGGCGCTCGGGGCCGAGGCGGTCCGCGTGCATGAGATCGCTCGCCGTGTCGGCGGGCGCCTCCGAGTCGCGCAGCAGCAGGTTGCCGGTCATCCGCAGATGCATTACCAGCGCCCACTCGTTGTCCAGCCGCAGGATCAGGTACTTGCCGCGGCGCTCGGCCGCCACGATCGTCCGCCCCGCTACCGCCTCCTCCAGCGTGCGTGGCGAATCGGGCCGCGTCCAGCGCTCGTCGAGGACCTCGACGTCGGCGATGGTGCGCCCGACGACGTGCGGCTCGACCTGTCGGCGAATCGTCTCGACCTCGGGGAGCTCGGGCACGGCCCAAGCCTACGCAGGACCCGGCGGCGCGAGGCGGCCGGGGCATCAGCCGGGTCGCGGGCATCAGCGCGCCGGCACGTCCGTGATCAGTCAGCCACCGCGCGTGGGTGGGCCTTGAAGTAGACCTCCTTGATCCGCTCCCCCGACAGGTGCGTGTAGAGCTGGGTCGTCGAGACGTCGGCGTGGCCGAGCATCTCCTGGACGGAGCGCAGGTCGCAGCCGCCGGAGAGCAGGTGCGTCGCGAAGCTGTGGCGCAGCGTGTGCGGGCTCATCTTGTTCTCGAGGCCGACGAGCTTCGCGTGGCGCTGGATGATCTTGTAGAGGCCTTGGCGGGTGAGGGCACCGCCGCGAAAGTTCACGAACAGCTTCCCCTCGGCCCGGGCGCCGACCAGGTCCTGTCGGCCGGAGCGAAGGTACCGTGAGGCCGCCGCGGCGGCCTCCCTCCCAACCGGCACCATCCGCTCCTTCGACCCCTTGCCGCGGGGCCGCACGAATCCACGTCGCAGGTCGAGGTCGGTGACCTCCAGTCCGACCGCCTCGGAGGCCCGGAGCCCGCAGCCGTACATCAGCTCGAGAAGCGCCCGGTCGCGCAGCGCAATCGGGTCGGCGCCCTGAGCCGTGTCGAGCAGGCGCTTGACCTCGGCGTAGGAGAGGACGTGGGGAAGCTTGCGACTGCGCGCCGGCGGACTGAGCGATGCGGTCGGGTCGTCGGTGATCAGCTCCTCGCGGCGAAGGTGGCGGTAGAAGGAGCGAAGCGCGGCGGTCTTGCGATTGATCGTCGCCGGAGAGCAGGGCGGGTGCTTGAGGCCGTCCCCGTTCGGGCGGCCGGTCGCCAGGTCGGCCAGGAAGTCCGAAACGTCCCCGCGGTCGGCCTCGATCGCACCGCGTCCGCGGTCGGCGAGGAACTTCCCGTACTGGAAGAGATCGGTGCGGTAGGCCTCCAGCGTGTTGCGGGCGAGTCCGCGCTCGAACTCGAGGTAGGCCAGGAAGTCCAGCACCAGCGCCTCGAATCGTGCCTCGATGGGCGGTGCTGCCTGCGGGGGTCGAACGGCGATCGCCATGGCGGGGAGTTCTGGCAACACGGCAGGCTCCCTGCCCCTGCACGCCTGCGTGCGTCCCGGCGGCCGCCGCCGGGCTCAGCTACGGCCGATGAGCCACGCGACGATCTCATCGATGATCGCGTCGCGCTCGGGCTCGTTCAGGATCTCGTGGCGCAAGCCCGGGTAGAGCTTCAACGTCTTGTCCGGCGAGCTTGCCAGCTCATCCACCAGCCGGCTTCCGCCGGGCGGGGTGAGGCGGTCGTCCGCTCCGTGAAGGATCAGCAGCGGGAGGGCGAGCGAGGGAAGCCGCTTCGGAAAGCTCATCCCGACGCGCTCGAGCGCGACGATCGACTCGGCGGGAAACGACCCGTGGAAGTTCAAGGGGTCCGAGTCGTAGGCGGCGACCACGGCCGGGTCGCGGCTGACCGTCTCGGGGTCCACCTTGAAGATCCCCCTGCCCGGGCTCAGCCTCGCTACGGCGCGCGCCGCGAGCCGCACCGACGTCTTTTGGTCGAGCGCCGCGAGCGCGCCGCTCAACACGATTCCCGAGAGCTCGTCCTGGTGGTCGCAGGCATAGTCCAGGCCGATCGCCGCGCCCATGCTGTGAGCGAGCAAAAAGGGCTTTCGCACCGGCGCCTCGCGCGCGGCGATCGCCACCATCGTCCGCAGGTCGGCGGCCATCGGGCTGACCGAGCTGAAGCGCATCCGCTCGCCGTCGGACATCCCGTGCCCGCGGTGATCCGGGGCCCAGACCCGGTAACCCGCGGCGCCCAGCCGCACCGCCACGTGCTCGTAGCGGCCGGAGTGCTCCCCACCGCCATGGGAGATCACCACCGCCGCCCGCGTCTCCCCGCTCGCGGGCCACGCGCGGTAGCGGATCTCGACTCCGCCCTCGCCCTCGAAGCTGCCGGCCGCCTCGCTCATGAAAGGAACTCTCTCACCCCGGGCCGACCGCGCCGGCCAGGGCACTGCCGGCGGCAAGCGCGGCCGCGAAGAAGAGGGGATCCTCCTGGATCGTCCGGCCCATCGTCTTGGCGGGCAGCCCGCTGCCGGCGTAGCCGGAGAGGTCGACCTCGTGGACGGCGATGTCGTGGCGCCCGCCGCACGTCTCGATCAGATCGTCGAGCGCCGCCTGGGCCGACCCACCCTCCTCGTCGAGCATCGGCCAGCCCCGCAGGGAGGCCTCCGGCACCGGGATGCGCACGGGCGAGCCCAACATCTGAATCACCGTGCGGGAGTGATGGGAGAGGCCACGGTGGCGTGGACGCGGGTCCGCGCTGGAGAGGCGCGGGCAGAGCAAAGTGGCGAGCCCGAGGCCGAGCGCGGCGTTGGCGGCGTCGAGAGCCGCCAGGCCACCGTGCCCCAGCCGGCTCTCCGATCCGAGGATCCCCGGCCCCGGGCCCACGATCGCGGCATCCCATCCGAGGCCGTGGATGCCCGCATCGATGCCGCCGGCCACGCTGATCGCCTCGTGCTCGCCGCCGTAGGCCGGTCCGGCCGTGACGTGCCCCGCCAGCAGGCCCCGCTCACGCAGGATCGCAACGTCGCGCGAGAGAGCCCCCGGCAGAGCGCCGCCCGGACCCTGGACGAACCCGACCCGAAGCCCGGGGCGCTCCTCCTGCAACGCCCACGCGGCGGGGGCGAGCTGCCCATGGAGTCCGGTCACCAGGGCCGCGCCGACCGCCATCCGCGGGTTGGCGCCCTCCCCGGGCAGGTCGACGGGCTTCACCGCGTGCTGCAGCGACGTGTAGTTGAGCTTCATGACGTGCTCACCGGGCGCTCCCTCGCCCTCGAGCCCGCGCGTCAGGTTCACGTGGACGACGTCGAAGCCCCCCGAGCCGAGCTCGAGGTCGAGTGCCTCGACGTTGACCACCACCTCGTCGCCGGCCTCCATGACCCCGAGCAGCCTCTCGTCAGCCCACGCGGGACGTCGCTCGCCCGCCACCTCCACCACGAGCGGCTCGGCCTGGACGACGAGGCCCTTACGAAGCTTCAGCACGAGCCCGCCAGCTCGACGATCGCCTCGCACACCGCCAGCATCTCCACGATCCGCGTCGCGGCCACGCTCTCCTCGGGGGTGTGGTTTGCCTCGGTGCCGTTGGCGAGGAGCACGCACTCGAATCCGCGCGGCACGAGCGCGTTGGCGTCACTCCCGCCGCCGGTGGTGGTCTCGACCGGCTCGTGGCCGCAGCGCTCAAGCGCCGACTTCGCGAGGCGCACGCTCGGTGCACCCGGCGAGAGGCGATACCCACGAAACATCTCGCGGACGTCCACGTCCACGTCGCAGCCGTGCTCCGTGGCCGCGCGGGTGCACGCGTCCACCATCGCCGCGAGGGTCTCGCTCGCCCTCGCGTCGTCGATCGCGCGGGCCTCGCCGTCGACCACGCACCGCCCCGGGACCACGTTCGACGCGCTGCCCCCACGGATGACCCCGACGTTCGCCGTGGTCTCGGCGTCCAGGCGCCCCAGCTCCATGGCATTCACGGCGGCGGCCGCGGCGGCGATCGCGCTGCGCCCCGCCTCGGGCCGGATCCCCGAGTGGGCCTCCAGCCCCTCGAACTCGGCCAGCAGGCGCTTGTAGGTGGGGGCGGCCGTTATGACCTCGCCGATCGGCGAGGCGTGGTCGAGGACGAAGCCATAGGGCGAGCGCAGCGCCTCCAGGTCCACCTCATTCGCCCCTCGCAGGCCGCCCTCCTCGGCGGTGGTGAACACCAGCTCGATGCCGGCCGCGGCCGGGCTGGCGGCGTGACGGGCCGCGAGCTCCACCAGGACGGTCACCGCGGCCTTGTTGTCGGCGCCCAGGATGGTCTCGCCCGCCGAGCGAAACACACCGCCCTCATCGCTCACCCGGATCTCGCCCTCGTGGGGGACCGTGTCCAGGTGGGCGCAGAACATCACCCAGCCGCCCTCCCGCCCTGGGATGCGAGCGATCAGGTTCCCCGAGCCCGCGCGCGCCACCTCGGCCGTGTCGTCCTCGGCAACCTCGACGCCAAGGCCGGCTAGCTCGCCGAGCACGTCATCGGCCACCGCCCGCTCCGAGCCCGTCGGGCTTGCGATCTCGCAGAGTCGCACGAAGCGCTCGAGCATCCGCTGGTCGGCATCCGCGAACACGTCCGCAGGCTATGGACTCAGGACGCGGTGACGACGTGGACGAGGCCCGTTACCCCGCCCTTCGCGATCTCGGTCTCGGCCTTCTCGCGGACCGCGAGCCGCACCGACTCGCGCTCGTCCTCGTCCAGCGTGTCGATCGCCTCGGAGAGTGGGCCCGCCAGCTTCCTCGTCAGCGCCCAGTGGGTCTCGACGTCGTAGGACCACTCGACCTCGATTTGATCGATGCCGGGCTCGGGGAAGCCGGCGGCAAGGACCAACTCGCGGATCCGCTCGGGGTCGGCCAGGGCGAAGATGCTCGGCGCCCCGGGCTCGGGAGGCTCCAGATGGCCCCGCGAGACCAGCTCCATCGCGGGGATCGCAGCCCACAGGTTCTTTTCGGGCGCGCCCCAGACGGCGAACGCCAACCGGCCGCCGTCGCGCAGCACCCGCCGCGTTTCGGTCAGAGCCCGTCCCGGATCGGCCATCAGCATGTAGCCGAAGCGACAGACCACACCATCCACCGAGTCATCGTCTAAGTCGATCTGCTCCGCATCGAGCTGGCGGTACTCGGCGTTTGAGACCCCGCGCTGCGTGCCAACCTCCTTCGCCTTCTCGACCATTCCAGAAGAGAAGTCGGTCGAGATCAGCCTGCCTTCCTCCCCGACTGCCTCCGCGGCCAAGAACCCGGTGTCGCCCGTCCCCGAGGCGATGTCGAGGATCGTCTGTCCGGGCTGCGGATCGACGCGCTCCACCAACGCTCGAGCGATATGGCCCATCTTCTCCCAGAGGAACTCCCGTTCGCTGAGCCAGTTGCCGGAGAGCCGATCCCAGTTCGCCTGCGAGTCACGGCGGTATTCATCGAGATCCATGTCGCGCAGTCTATGTGCGCGGACCGCGGCGGCCACGCCCTCTGCCGGGGCGGGCGCTATCCGCGCCGCTCGACGGTCACGTCGGCCGCGTCGGCGGCCTCGGCGTCGGCGATCTCGTCCTCCGCCTCCGGGCCACGGCCCCTGGCGAGCCGGGCGGCCGCGCCGACGAACTCGCGAAAGAGCGGCTCGGGCCGGTTGGGGCGCGAGTTGAACTCGGGATGGAACTGGGAGGCGATGTAGAACGGGTGGTCGGGCAGCTCGATCATCTCGACGAGGCGCTCGTCCGGCGAAGTCCCGCCGGCGACCAGCCCCTCGTCCTCGAGGCGCCGCCGAAGCTGGTTGTTGACCTCGAAGCGGTGACGGTGGCGCTTGTAGATGACCGCCTCGCCGAAGATCTCGCGCGCTCGAGTGCCCTCGTGGACCTTGACCGGGTCGGCTCCCAGGCGCATGGTGCCGCCCATGTCGGAGACCTCCTTCTGCTCGGGGAGGAGATCGATGACGGGGAAGGGCGTCTCGGGGTCGAACTCGGTCGAGTTCGCGCCGTCCATCCCGGCCACGTGGCGCGCGAACTCGGCCACCGCGATCTGCATCCCCAGGCAGATGCCCAGATACGGGATGCCACGCTCGCGGGCGATGCGGGCCGCCTCGATCTTCCCCTCGATGCCGCGCTCGCCGAACCCGCCGGGAATGAGGATCCCGTCGGCGCCCTCGAGCTTCTCGACGTCGATGCCCTCGGAGTTGACCAGCTCGACCTTGACGTTGATGCCCTGGTGATACCCACCGTGGTGGAGGGCCTCGATCACGGACTTGTAGGCGTCCTCGAGCTGGACGTACTTGCCCACGAGCGCGATCCGTGCGGTGCCCTCGCACTCAACGGCGCGCCGCACCAGCTCCTCCCACTCACCCAGCTCCGAGGGGGGCGCGTCGATGTCGAAATGGTCTAGAACGAGGTCGTCGGCGCCCTCCGCGCGCAGCACCAGCGGCACCTTGTAGATGTTGTCGACGTCGCGGGCGGAGATCACCGCTTCCTCCGGGACGCTGGCGAACAGCGCGATCTTCTTGCGGATCTCGCGGTCGAGCCCACGGTCGGAGCGGCAGACCACCGCGTGCGGCTGGATGCCGATGCGCCGGAGCTCGTTGACCGAGTGCTGGGTGGGCTTGGTCTTCATCTCCCCCGCGTGTCCGATGTAGGGCACGAGGGTGAGGTGCAGGAACATGCAGCGCTTGGGCCCCAGCTCCGCGTAGAGCTGGCGAATCGCCTCGAGGAACGGCAGCGACTCGATGTCGCCGACCGTGCCGCCGATCTCCGTGATCACGAAGTCGACGGCCTGAGACTCGGCGACGATCAGGATCCGCTGCTTGATCTCGTCGGTGATGTGCGGGATCACCTGGACGGTCGCGCCCAGGTAGTCCCCACGCCGCTCACGCCGGATCACGGAGTTGTAGACGGCGCCGGCGGTGACGTTCGACGCGCGCGAGGTGTTCTCGTCGGTGAAGCGCTCGTAGTGGCCCAGGTCGAGGTCGGTCTCCGCCCCGTCCTCCGTGACGAAGACCTCGCCGTGCTGGAACGGGCTCATCGTCCCCGGGTCCACGTTGATGTAGGGATCGAACTTCTGCAGCTGAACCCGGAAGCCGCGGGAGACGAGGAGGCGCCCGATCGACGCCGCGGCGATGCCCTTGCCGAGCGAGGAGACGACTCCGCCGGTGACGAAGATGAAGCGCGTCTCGCCCGGCTTCATCGTGTCGTCGAACCCTCACTCACTCTGCCGAGCGAGTCTAGTTGGCGCAGTGGCGGAAAGCGGTCGATCGCCGAGGAGATCGACCGAAACTCCCCATAGATCGTGAGCGCGCAAACCGCCGCCAGCGCGATCAGGCGCCCGTCCTCCTCCAGAGTCACCAGCAACGAGATCCCGGCGATCGCGCCGGCGAGGTTCGACCCGGTGTCCCCCAGCATCGCCCGCTCGCGAAGCGTGAAGTAGGCCCCGACCAGGACGGGGCCGATGAAGAGGCCCAGCAGCTCGACCGGCGCAGCGGTCCACGCGCCCAGGCAGAGGCCCGCCAGCAGCAGCACCATGGCCTTCTCAACCCGGCCAGGGCGCAGGTCGAGCAGGTTGAACAGGTTGGTGGCGAGCAGCAGGAGCGCGAGGTCGGCGACGTAGCCGAGGTCCTCGCGACCACGGCCGGAGACCGCGTAGGCGGCGAGCGCGAGAGCCCCGACCGCCTTCACCGCCCCGGTCGAGAACCGCCCAGCCGCGATCGCCCGCGCGTGCCCTCGCCACCCGCGGGGAGTGTCGGCCGCCGCTCCGCGCCCGAGCGCGTCGTCGACGAGGCCCAGGAGCGCCACGCCGAGCACGTAGACAGCCCAGCGGCGGAGCTCCGGGTCGAGCAGGTCCAAGTCGGCGCGGTCGTCGAGCACCGCCAATGGCACCAGCGCCACCAGCGAGCAGGCGGCGAGGACGGCGCCGGCGGGAAAGGCTGGGCGCGCCCCTCGATAGTTCTCCCGCACCAGGCCGGTCCGGGCCATGTCGTCCAGCCAGCGCCCGGCGACGAGCGCCGCGACCGCCGCCGAGACCGCGAGGCCGGCGATCACGGCGCGGTCGTGGCCCCGGGCCGGCGCAGCAGGCCGGGCAGCAGCTCCTCGGCCTCCTCGCCGATGCCGAAGTTTCCCTGCGAGCCGCGCAGGGCGTAGACGAGGGCCACCCGGCCGGCCACCTCGTCCACGTTGTCGACCGTGGTCAGCCCGAGCGAGTCGAAGAAGCCGATCGAGGATGGGTCCGAGCCGGTCCGCTCAACCGCGACCACCGGGACGCCCGCCGCCACAAGGCCCTGTGTGAAGTCCTCCTCGAGCGCCTCGGTCGCCGCCTCCTCCGGGCCGTCGAGCGCCGGGCGCTGGCGAGCGACGACGACCCCGTCCACCGGCACTGGCTCGCCGCTGAACGAGGCCAGCAGCGCCTCGCGCGCGACGTCGTAGAACGGGCCGCCCCCGACCAGCGACGTTCCGGCGAGCCGCACGGCGCCCGCAATCCGCCGGCGCTCTCCCTCGGCGCCGCCGGCGCCGCGGCCGCGAAGCCCGGCCAGCGCTCCCGAGTCGGAGGGCTCGCGAACGACGGCGAGCTGAGTGAGCTCCGCTCCGGTGGGCCCGAGCGCCGCCAGGACGTCCTCGCGGATCGCCTCGGGCCGCTCGCCGAAGGCTACGAGGGCGATGCTCCGGCCCGGCAGCGTCGATTCGGCCAGCGCCGGGAACACGGTTCCGGCGAACCGGCCCTGGCGAGCGACCTCGGCCTCGAGGGCGGCGATCTCGGCATTCGCCTCGTCGAGATCGCCCTTGAGGCTCTCCTCGAGGTCACGGCCGACGTCATCGAGCACGTCCGAGCCGAACGCGGCGCCGATCAGGATCCCGATCGCGAGCGCGATGAAGACGGCTGCGAGCGAGGCGACGTGGTATCGGGAGGAGTAACCCATGGCGAGGCGCGGCCTACAGGCCGAGGAGCACCTTGATCTTCAGCCACACGAGGTCGACGAGGTTGCTGAGCTCCGGCAGGGAGAGCACCACGATCACTACGAGGATCAGCGCCGCGGCCACGAACAGGGCCACCTGTGTGCCCGCGATGCCGGGGTTGTAGAGGCTCGAGACCCCCTTGGCGTCCACGAGCGTCTCCCCCACCCGCAGGCGGGTCAGGAAGGTCGAGGCCATCCCCGAGCGGTTCTTGTCGAGAAACTCGACGAGGTTGAAGTGGGCGCCTACGGCGACGATGAGCGAGGCGCCCTTCTCGTGCGCGAGCAGCATCGCGACGTCCTGGCTGGTCGCGGGGGCCGGGATCACGGCGTGCTCGAGGCCCAGCTCCATCAGCCGCTCGCGGCCGGGGGCGCGCCCATCCGGATACGCGTGGACGATCAGCTCGGCCCCGGAACGCAGCGCCGCGTCGGAGGCGGAATCCATGTCCCCCAGGATCACGTCCGGCTCGAAGCCCTCCTCGCGGATCGCGTCGGCGCCCCCGTCCACGCCGACAAGCACCGGGCGAGCGTCGTCGATGTACGCGCGCAGGGTGCGCAGGTCCTTGCGGTAGGTGGTCCCCCGCACCACGATCAGCGCGTGGCGGTCGCGGAAGTCGGTGCGCAGCGCCGGCAGCGCAAGGCCCCCGACCAGGAGCTCGCCCTCCTCGCGGACGTGGGCGATGGTGTTCTCGGCGAACTCGGAGAGGGCCTCGTCCACGCGGGCGCGCTGCTCGTCGAGTCGGGCCTCGAGCAGCGCCACCGTCAGCTCCTGACCGGCCGCTATCACCGTCCCGTCCAGGCGGACCTTGCCGCCGGCCAGCTCGATCACGTCGCCGTCGCGCAGCCCGTCGAAGAGCGGCGCCGCCGGAACCTCGACGAGGCGCACCCCGGCCCGGGCCAGCAGCAGGGGGCCGGCGTTCGGGTAGCGCCCGGTCGAAAACGGCGCCACGTTCACCACCGCCGCCACGTCGCTCGAGGCGAGGTCCTCGGCGGCGACACGGTCGAGGTCGGCGTGATCGATCACGGCGATCTCGCCGGGCCGCAGTCGCTTCACCAGCGCCTTCGTCCGGTCGCCCAGGCGCGCCGGCCCGCGCAGCGCGGCGAGCTGTGGGCCCCCCGGCGGCGGGCGGCGGGCGAGGGTTCGAAGCCTGCGTGCTCTCGAGGAGGGCGCCATGCTCGCCAGCGATTATGCGAGATGGAGGGAGACGCCCGCGGGAGGGTGCGCCCGCACGGTTTCTCAGGCGGCGGCCAAAAGCTCCCGCGCGTGGCCCTCGGCGGCCGTGTCGCCGTGCTCGGCGCCCAGCATGCGAACGATCTCGGCGACCAGCTCGTCCCCCTCGACGACCTCGACGTTCGCGAGCGTCGCCCCACCGGAGATCCCCTTCGTGATCCTGAAGTGGTTGGTGGCCAGCGATGCCACCTGCGGCAGATGGGTGATGCAGATGACCTGCCGCCCGCCGGCGAGCTCGCGCAGGCGGCTGCCCACGGCCCGCGCGGTGCTGCCGCCGATGCCCGCGTCGATCTCGTCGAAGACCAGCGTCGGCGCTCCGGCGAGCGGACCGTGGGCGCTGAGCGCCAGCATCACGCGTGAGAGCTCGCCGCCCGACGCCGCCTCGCGCAGCGGCGAGACGGGCATCCCGGGGTTCGTCGCGACGAACAGCTCGGCCGTCTCCGAGCCGCTCGCCCCGTGCCCGTCCGGGTGGTCGGCGAGGCGCACCTCGAGCGTCGCTCCGTCCATCGCCAGGCCGGCCAGGTCGGAGGCCACCCGTCGCTCCAGCTCGCCCGCCGCGGCCTCGCGACCCACTCGCAGCCGCGTCGCCAATTCGGCGCGGCGCCCGGAGGCCTCGGCCAACTTCGCCTCGAGCGATTCAGCCAGCTCCCCGGCGTTCTCCAGCCGAGCGAGCTCCTCCCGGCAGCGCTCCGCGTGGGCGAGAACCGCTTCGATCGTGCCGCCGTGCTTTCGCTGGAGGCGATCGAGCGCGGCGAGGCGTTCCTCCGCGACCTCCAGGCGCCCCGGCTCGGCATCGATCCCGTCGAGGTACGCGCGCAGATCGCCCGCCACGTCGTCGAGCTCCACCGCCACCTCACGCACACGGGCCGTGAGGGCGTCGAGGCGCTCGTCCACGCCGGCGGGACCGGCGAGCGCGAACTCGGCGCCGGCCAGGCGCATCGCGGCCCCGGTGTCCTCCTCGACGCCGGCGATGGCCTCGAGCGCTGCGCCCGCGGCCATGCGCAGGGCCTCGGAGTGGCGCAGGCGGTCGCGCTCGGCCCCGAGCTCGCCGTGCTCGGCCGGATCCGGCGCGGCGACCTCGATCTCGGAGAGCTCGAAGCGCAGCAGGTCGAGGTCGCGCTCGCGGGCCCCCTCGCGCTCGCGCAGCTCGGCCAGCTCGCGGCCCACCTGCTGCACCTCGGCGTGCGCAGCGCGGTACCGCCGCCGCAGCGCCAGGTGCTCGGCGCCCGCGAAGCCGTCGAGGACCTCGAGCTGCGCGGACGCCAGCGTGAGCTTGCGGTGCTCGTGCTGTCCGTAGAAGGCGAGCAGCCTCGACCCCAAAAGCTGCAGGTCGGCGGCCGAGGCGCTGCGGCCGGCCACGAACGCGCTGGTGCGCCCCGAGGCGCCAACCCGCCTGCCGAGGGTGACCTCCGTCGCGCCTTCCGGCAGACGCTCGGCGACCTCGGCCAGGTCAGGGTCGTCGAGCATCCCCTCCGGAATCGCGAAAGCGCCCTCCACCCATGCCTCCTCCGCGCCGGGGCGGACGATCTGCGGGCGCGCCCTGCCCCCCATCAACAGGTCCAGCGAGTGCGCCAGGACGGTCTTGCCCGCGCCGGTCTCGCCTGTGATCGCGTTCAGCCCCTCCCCAAGGCGGAGCTCGGCCCGCTCGATCAGCAGCAGGTTCTCGATGCGCAGCTCGTGGAGCACACCACCCTTTTAGCGGCGGGCGCCGACGGATTCGCCCCCGCTTCGGACGGGCTACTTGGCGAGGCGGCCGAAGCGCTCGCGCATGCGGCGGTAGAAGCTCGAGCCGGGGGCCTGAGCGAGCCGGGCGACCGCGTCGCGGAAGCGGATCTCGACGTCGTCGCCGCTTTGAAGCTCACCGACGCGCTGCCCGTCGAGCGCGATCTCGACGGGCTCGCGTCCCCGGGCGTTGGAGACGTGGAGGGTGTCCGACGGGGCCGCGACGAGCGCCCGCGCCGTGAGCGTATGGGGCGAGATGAACGAGACCACGTAGCCCTCCACCCCCCAGGCGAGAATCGGACCGGAGTTCGCCAGGTTGTAGCCCGTGGACCCGGCCGGGGTGGCGGCCACCAAGCCGTCGCAGCGCACGTGTCCCAGCTCCTCGCCGCCGAGGCTGTAGGAGAGCTCGGCCACCCGGCCGTGAGCACGGCGGGTAAAGGAAACGTCGTTGAGCGCGACCGGCGGATCGGCGTCCATCCCCAGCTCCAGCCCGGGGAGCTCCATCACGTCGAAGTCCCTGGCGAAGAGGCGCTCGAGGCCGGGCTCGAGCTCCTCCCGCTCGATCGCGGCGAGAAATCCGATCGTCCCGTAGTTGATCCCCAGCACCGGCACGTCTGTCCCCGACCACTTGCGCAGTGCCTGGAGGATCGAGCCGTCGCCGCCCAGCACAAGGCACAGGTCGGGCTCGCCGTCGAGGTCGGCGAGCGCGCCGACGCGATCGGCCACGCTCGGGTGCTTGGCCAGCTCCTCGGATCCCGCGACCAAGGCGCAGCCGGCCTTCTGCGCTGCCGCGAGGACCGTCTCGACGGCGTCCGTGGTCTGCGCGGGGTGCGTGTGGGTGACCAGCTCGATCGATGCGATTGGCGCGCTCACGGCTCGACCTCGCGGGCCGCGGCCTGCACGTCGTCGACGCCCGGAGCGCCGAGACGACAGTGGATGAACGTCTCGCGGTTTCCCTTCGGCCCCGGCAGGCCCGACGAGGCGAAGCCCAAGACGCCGAGCCCCGCCTCGCGCGCGCCCTCGCCGACGGCGACGAGGGCGTCGCGGCGATCGGCCGGAGAGCGCACGACGCCGCCCCTGCCCACCCTCGCGCGACCCAGCTCGAACTGCGGCTTGACCAACGCCAAAACCTCGCCCTCGCTCGCCAAGGCGCGCCCGATGGCGGGCAGCACCTTCACGAGGGAGATGAACGAGAGGTCGGCCGTCGCAAGCGCCGGGCGGAACGGGAGGTCGGCGGGTTCGATCGCGCGCGCGTTCACGCGCTCGACGACGCTCACGCGCTCGTCCTCGCGCAGGCGCAGGTCGAGCTGCCCATAGGCCACGTCGAGGGCGATAACGCGTGCGGCTCCCGCCTGCAGCAGGCAGTCCGTGAAGCCTCCCGTCGAGGCGCCCACGTCCAGGCAGTCGAAGCCTGTGACGTCGATCGCGAGGGCCTCGAGGGCGTTTTGGAGCTTCACCCCGCCCCGCGAGACGAACGGCGGCGGGCCCTCCACGCGAAGGTCGGCGTCGTCGTGCACGAGCTGGCTGGGCCGCAGCGCCACCGGTCCGTCCGGCCCGACCCGAACGCGCCCGGCGCGCACGGCCTCCGCCGCGCGTGTGCGCGAGCCCGCCAGCCCGCGCTCGGCCAGGAGGGTGTCGATCCGCCGCTGGGCCACGCGCAGAAGGTACCGTTGCGGGGCGGGGCGGCCACCCTGGGTAGCCCATCCGCGCCGGAAACCGCCCACGAGTCGAGGCCCGGCCCGCCCCCGCCTCACATGTGTGAGCAGGATCACACATGGATCGCACATACGTTCGTATCGTTGCCGGTGCGATGACGTTCACACGAGGCATCCCACTCACCGCACACGGCGCGATCGAGATGTTCGTGGCGCCGGCCATCATGGCCGCCCCGTTCGTCCTCGGGTTCAGCGTGGCCGCGACGACGATCTCCGTCGGCATCGGCGTCATGCTCCTCACGATCGCGCTGCAGGTCGAAGGCCCCCGGCGCGCCGTGCCGATCGCCGCGCACGCCGGCTTCGACTACGCGCTGGCCGTCGTCGCCATCTCCGCCGGGCTCACGATCGCTGCGACGACGGGCGCCTGGGCGGAATCAGTCTTTTTGGTCGGAATCGGCGTCGCCCAGGTGGCGTTGACCGCGGCAACGCGGTTCACCGCTCCCCGCAACGCCTACTAACCCGGCCTACCTCCCACAGACAAAAAACACATATCTCTCCTCCCTGTACCCCGGAACGCCCCGCCTCGTGCGGGGCGTTTCGTTTAGGGCTTGTCTATGCGGTTTCTCATCATGGGCTCGCCCTATCGGGAGCAGGTAAATCGGGGTTGTGCGCCAGTCTGTGCGCCAGTGGCACGAGCGCATTGCGCTTTCCATTGCGGACTCAACCGGTCGCTGCACCACCCTGATGTCTTTCATCCTTCCATCTAGTCCGAGCGCTGTCGAGCGAAGGCCGTAGGCCGAAGCGAAGTCAGCGCTCGGCGACGGCTTCGC
>JBPCKC010000054.1:0-21880 GCA_051004675.1 Solirubrobacterales bacterium | reverse complement strand
TCTCGCGGCGAGGGTTGCGCAGCAGGGTCTCGACCAGCGGGCTCGCGCCGAGGAGCTCGGCCGTGGCGTCGGTTGAGCCGTCGTCGAGCGCGATGACCCGGTCCGCGACCCGGCCCGCGGACTCGAGGAAGCCGGGCAGGTCGCGCTCGGCGTTGCGGGCTGGGACAAGGACGGTGATCGACATGCCGCGGGAAGCTAGCGAGCGGTTGCGCAGGCGGAGAACTGCGGAGCTAGGGGTCCTCGAGACCGATGCGGACACGGCCACGCACCATCAGCGGACGCTGACCCGCTAACGGCTGAACGCGCGGGCCTCCCGAACGACCCGCTCCACGTCCAGGTTGCCCGGGCAGGTCTTCTCCGCGAAGACCTCGTTGTGCCCGATCACGTGATCGCGATCGAGCGGGATCTCCCAGCGCGCCGCGATATCGGCGACCAGCCGCGCCGCGGCCAGGTACTGAGCGTGCGGGCGCGCTACGCCCCCCGGGTCGCCCTCGTCGCAGAGCTCGATCCCGATCGTCACGGAATTCAGGTCGGCCATGCCCTGCGCGAGCGTCGCCGTCGGGCGCAGCACCCGCCCTGCATGGCGGGCCGTGTCGGCTTCGTCGACCAGGCGCACGAGGCGACCATCGAGACCGACCAGATAGTGCGCGCTCACCCCGCTCTCGGGGTTGGCGAACCACGCGAGCGTCCCCTCCCACTTGCCGTCGGTCGTGTGCAGCACGATCGCGCGCGGGCGCTCGCCGTCGCGCCCAGGCTCGAAGTTGGGGGCCGGATGACGCTCGGCGGTGAGCCGCGCCCCGGTCATCTCGCGAATCGGTGACGTCGCGTTGGTACGCTCGGCGCGGGACTGGCAGGCATGGACGTAGGTAAGCGCATTCGCATCGGCATGGCCTCGGGAGTGGCCCTCGCTGCAGCGGGCACGATCGCGGCGGCCGGCACGGTCCAGGCCGGCGACCCGGCCCCCCCGCTCTACCCCGACCTGCGCACCGTCGCGCCCGGCTCGTTCTCGCTCGAGATCAAGCGAAACGCCTCGGGGAAGACATCGCTGCGGATCTCGAACAGGATCGCGAACCAGGGCGCCGGTCCGCTGGAGCTCTACGCGACCGACGCAACCGTCAGCGGCGGCCCGGGCGGCGACACGGACTGCACCGAGGGTGAGTACGACGAGCCGGCGGGAGCCGACCGCGACGCGAACCAGAACGTCTTCGCGGACACGAACGGAAACGGCGAGTTCGACCGCCAGGGCGATCCCGGCGGCGCCGACCAGATCCACGAGACCTCCAAGGTCGGGTGCTTCGAGTACCACCTGGCCCACGGCCACTGGCACTTCCAGGACTTCGCGCAGTTCCGCCTGGACGAAGTGGCGAGCGGCGAGCCGGTCGCCGGCCCCTCGCGCAAGATCGGCTTCTGCATCCTCGACGGCGACCGCAAGTACCCCGGCCTGCCGGGCTCGCCCGCCTCGGGCATCTACCCGGAGGACACCGCGACCGGATCCGGCTGCGGGCAGGGCAACCCCGGCGACGGCCCGGGGGCGATGGGCCTCTCGGTCGGCTGGGCCGACATCTACACGTACTCCCTGCCGGGCCAGCGGCTGGACATCACCGGCATCCCGGCCGGGACCTACTGCCTGGTCTCGATCGCGAACCCGGCGAACGGCCCGTCCGAGATCATCGAGTCCGATGCGACCAACAACGAGCGCCGCCGCCAGATCTCGATCGATCCCGTCGCCCGCAAGGCGAATTGGATCGACGCCTCCTGCCCGGACCCGACGCCGGGCGCTTGACACCGCCCGCCTCGGAGGGCTAGGCTCAAGAGCGATGTCGCGGGACGAACTGGTAGGGGCATATCTCGATGGGCAGATCAGCCGTCGCACGCTGATCCGTCGCCTGGTGGGCGCGGGCGTCTCGATGGGCGCCGCGGTCTCCTACGCGCACGTCCTCAAGCCCGAACGCGCGCTCGCGCGCGCCGACTCGGACCACTACCCGAACACGTCGGTCCGGATCATCGTCGAGGACCTCGACCGGGTGGTAAACCGGGAGCGGCTGATGGTGAGGGTCCGCGCCGACGAGGACAGCGAGCTCAGGGACCTGCGGATCACCGCCTACCGGCTCCAGAACGGGATCCCGGTCGAGCTCCTCGGCTCCAGAATCCTCGACTTCAAGGGCCCGCGGACGGACAACATCCGGATCCCGCTGCTGCCCACGGCGGTCGCCTCGCTGTCCGGCCGCAACTCCGTGCGGGTCGAGATCAGGTTCACCGCCGACGACCGCGACGGCAAGCACCCCAGCGGCAACGACGTCGCTCGCCTCGAGCGCTGAGCACCGCCCGCACCTAGACTGGCCGGCGTGGCGACGGTCGTGGCCGTTATGGACGGCCCCTCGTGGGGCCACAACACGGATGTCCTCGTGGTCGCCGACCCGGCCCGGCGCTCGCTCCTGTGGGTCCCCCGCGACCTGTGGTGCGACAAGCTGGGCACGCGGATCAACAAGGCCTACGCGCTCGCGGGCCACGAAGGGCTGGTGGGCGCGCTGGCGGAGCACGGCGTCCGGGCTCGTCATGGCATCTGCGTGCGCCCCGAGGGCATCGAGGCGGCGCTCGGCGAAGCGGCGTTCACCGTCCCGATCCGGGAGCGGATGGAGTTCGACTACGACGGGTGGGTCCGCTTCGACCCGCCGGTAGAGGTGCTGAGCGGGGAACGCATCCACGCCTGGGTCGGCGCCCGGACCCGGCGGCCAGGGATCCCGCAGGTCCGGCTTCCCGACCTCGATCGCCTCCGCCGCCAGCAGGAGCTGGTCGCCGTGATGATCGGCGATGGATTCGACTTCCGCCGCTTCGTGGCGGACGGCCTGCCGGTTCGCGTCTCGGGCGAGATGGCCCTCTCCGAGCTTCGCCAGGTGCGCTGGAACTGGTCGTTTCAGACCCTGGACGACGTCGAGCCCGCCGAGCGCGACGGCGCCCAGGTGCTGGTCCGGCCCCGCGACTAGGAGGCGGCCGAGACCGGCGGGGCGACCTCGGCCGGCTCGCCGCCCTTCCGCCAGTGGGCCTCGGGCGAGGGCGGGGTGTCGCGCAGGTACCACTCGGCGTCGAGCGCGCCCATGCAGCCGGTGCCGGCGGCGGTGACCGCCTGGCGGTAGGTGTGGTCGACGAGGTCGCCGATCGCGAACACGCCCGCGAGGTTCGTGCGGGTGGAGTCCGGCTGGGTGACGACGTACCCGCCTTCGTCGGTCTCGACGACCCCCTCGACCAGCTCCGAGCGGGGCACGTGCCCGATCGCCACGAAGGCGCCGCCGACCGCCAGCTCCTCGGTCTCGCCGCTCTCGGCGTGTCGCAGCCGCACCGAGGCGAGCTTGCCGTCGTCGCCGGCGACGAACTCCTCCGGCACGAACGGCGTCTTGAAGGAGATGTTGTCCCGCTCGGCCGCGCGCTCGAGCATGATCTTGGAGGCGCGGAACTCGCCACGGCGGTGGATGACCTTCAGGTCGGAGGCGAACTTGGAGATGAAGATCGAGTCCTCCATCGCCGAGTCGCCGCCGCCGATCACGACGACGTCCTCGCCCTTGAAGAAGGCGCCGTCGCACACGCCGCAGGTGGAGACGCCGCGCCCTGCCAGCTCCTGCTCACCCGGAACGCCGATGCGCCGCGGCTCGGCGCCCATCGAGAGGATCACCGTCTTCGCGAGGTGCTCCTCGTCGCCGAGGTAGACCTTGTGCACGCCGCCGTCGGAGAGCTCGAGGCGGGTGGCGTCGTCGGTGACGAAGCGGGTCCCGAAGCGCTCCGCCTGGGCGCGGAACTGGGTCATCATCTCGGGGCCCATGACCCCGTCCGGGTAGCCGGGGTAGTTCTCGACGTCGGTGGTGTTCTGAAGCTGGCCGCCCCACTGGAAGCCCTCGATCACGAGGGGCTCGAGGTTCGCCCGCGCCGTGTAGAGCGCGGCCGTATAGCCGGCCGGCCCACCGCCGACGATGATCACGTTCTCGATTCGGGTCTCGCTCATCTGCGCTCCTCGCGTCCGCCTGCCCTCACTACATCAGTCGGGGCGGTTAGACGTTCGCTACACATCCGCTGACTCATAATACTTTACTTTCTGAAGTAATGGAGGTCGCGCCAGGCACGTCCGACCCCGGCAGCGACTCGGCGGCGTCGTTTCCCACCGGGCCGTGCCGCCGCTCGGCGTCCCAGCGGGCCACCGTGGCGCGCAGCTGGAAGAAGGCGACGATCCCGGGGGGAATAGGCAGCCAGAACGCGATCAGCCGGTAGACGAGGACGGCCGCGAACACCTCGCTGGCCGGGTACCCGAACAGCACGAACGTGCCGATCAGCCCAGCGTCCACGGCCCCCACGCCGCCTGGCACGAACGGGATGAGGTTGGCCACCATGCCGATGAAGAACCCCTGGACCACGACGCCCAGCGGCACCTCGACGTCGAACGCGTGGAACGCGGCCCACAGGATCCCGATGTTGGCCGCCCAGAAGCCGATCGCGCCCGCGATCGCGAGCCCCCCTCGCGACGGGTTGCGGACGAAGTCGATCGCCGTCCGCACCCCGGAGGCGATCGACGCCGGAACGGTGGCCAGGCGCCGGATCACCCGCGAGAAGCGGCGGCCGTGCGAGAAGGTGCGCATCCGCCGCTCGAAGTCGGCTGGCAGCAGCGCGATCAGCAGGAACACCCCGATGAGGGCGCCGGCGATCGCGGCCGGGACGATCGTGAGGCCCGCCGGGTTCGGGCCGTTGAAGACCCCGGTGCGCAGCAGGATCCCGTCGATGACGACGGTGAGCATGTAGACGGCGTAGAGCAGGACGAGGAACGCGAGCATCCGGGTCGCGCTCTGCCGGCGGGGCATTCCCGCCTTGCGAAGCGCCCAGTAGGTGAGCACGACCCCGCCGGCGCCTCCGGCGGAGAACAGCCGGGTCGCGGCCAGGCCGGCCATCGTGATCTGATAGCTCTCGCTCCAGGTCAAGCGAATGACGTGCTCGCCGACCACTCCGCGGAAGAGCGCGACGTAGGAGCCGAACGCCAAGACGTTGAATCCGAGCGCGACCGCGATCCAGGCCCTGTTTGCCTTCCCCAGCTTCTTGAGCGCATCCTCCAAGCCCACGATGCTCGGCACCAGCAGGTAGATCGCAACGACGACGACCGCGACTATCGCAAAGGTCTGGAGCAGGCGCTTGGGGTCGGTGAAGAACGACGGCTCCTCGTTGATCCCCTCGTCCTCGGCGGTATCGAAGCCCACGGCCGGGGTCCCCGCGACCTGCCCCCCCACGTCCTCGCGCTCTTCGCCGGGGCCGGCCATGTCCGTTCTCATCCTCGCAGGGAGCGCCGACCGAACGCGCTCACGACGTGGCGATGCGCTCGAGGCGCTGCAGGACCCCATTCACGCGGGCGACGGCCGGCTCGGCGAGCGGCTCGCCTCGGCGCACGGCGGCGACGAGCGCGGCGCCCGCGAGCAGGTCGGTCACGTAGTGCTCGCCCAGGTAGACCAGGGCGAAGCCAAGCGTGAGGGCGTACGCCCAGCCGGCGGCGCCTGGCAGCGGGCCGGCCTCCGCGAGCAGGAGCGCCGCCATCAGCGAGGTCGCGAAGTGAAGCGAGGGCATCGCCGCCCAGGGGTTGCCGCCGAGCGAGTCGTAGAGCTTCGGCCAGATGCGCGGCCCCCAGACCTCCTCGCCGACGTCGATCATCAGCCGGCGCAGGCGTGGCGGCGCGCCCTCCGCCCGGTCGCGCACAGCCGCCACCTCGGGCTCGATGTAGCCCTCCTGGGCAGCCCACCACGGCGGGGCCGTGGGAACGAGGGAGTACAGGGCGCAGCCGATGTCGTAGGTGGCGGCCAGCTGGCGGGCGGCGCGGGGAAAACGCTCGGGGTCGCGCGCCAATACGTACAGAAGCGACGCGTGAGGCTGCATGAACCACGCCCAGTGCGCGAGCGACAGCGCGCGATCGAGGCCCGTCGCGCGGCCGGGCTCCGAGAGCGCGCGCTGCAGGCGCAGGCTGGGGAGCTCGCCGGCGCCGATCAGGCGGTCGGCCCGGATCGGGTAGTGGATGCGAAGCCGCCGCCGAAGCGCGTCGGGGTCGTCGTAGGGGAGCTCGTGGGCAACGCCGAAGCCCCACATCTGAAGGGTGTAGAGGGCCACGTCGCGCGCGGGCGTTCGCGGGCGCAGCACGGCGATCGAGAGCGGGCCCGCCATCACCGCAGCGGTTGTGAGCGCCGCCGGCACGCGCCAGCGCTTGCGCATGACCGGGACCGCGACCGATGCGGCGAGGGCCGCCAAGGCGCCGGCGCGAACCGCGGCGCGGGCACCCGGGCCGGCCCCGCGTCGCGACCTCAGCCTGCTCGTCATGCCAGCCATCGCAGGCCGGCGAGTATAGGTCGGCCCCAGCGCGGGATTCGCGCTCGGCCGCGACGGCTCGCCGCCCACACGCCCCCTGACGTGAGAGGCCCATAGAATGCTCGCGCCTTGCCCTTGGCGCCCAGCACAAAGACGACCGCCTCGCACCGGGCGGCGGTTCCGCGCGTGATCCGCCGGGCATCGGCCCTTGCCCTCTTCGCCGGGCTCGTGTGGGCGGCGCCGGCCGCCGCGCTCGCGCTCGGCCCCGAGGCGCCGCACTCGCCGAACACCGAGGACATGAGCACGGCGTACTGGGTGATGATCGTCCTCACGAGCCTCATCGCGCTCGCCGTCAACGGGGCGCTGATCGGCGCGATCGTCCGCTTCCGGGCCCGGCGCGGCCGGCTGCCCGATCGGATCACCGCGGGGCGCGGCGCCGTCGGGCGCGTCGCCGGCGCGCTCGGGGTCCTGGCCCTCGGGCTATTCATCTACGGCCTCCTCCTCTCCACCAGCGCGCGCAGCGTCGACGAGAGCGGCCCGGCGGGCCTCGTCGCAAGCGCCTCCCAGAGCGTCCAGGTGCCGATCCGCGGCGTTTCGCCCGCCGCCCTCGAAGCAGCCGACACGGCCACGCTTAGCGAGGAGACCGAGGGCGGGGTGTTCAAGCCCGCCGCGGGCGACCCACTCGTGATCGACGCGATCGCGCAGCAGTGGCTGTGGCGCTTCGAGTACCCCGGCGGGACGCCGGGACAGCGCACGTTCTCCTACGGTGAGCTGGTCGTCCCGGTCGACACGGCGGTCGTCCTCGAGATCGACTCGACCGACGTGATCCACTCCTGGTGGGTTCCGGCCCTGACCGGACAGGTCCAGGCAGTGCCCGGGGGCATCTCACGTACCTGGTTCAAGGCCGACGAGGTCGGCACCTACCTGGGGCGCGGCACCGTCTTCGACGGCACGTCCTACCCGTCGCTCACCGCGCGCGTGACGGTGGTCGAGGCGACCGAGTACGAGGCCTACGTCGAGGGCCTCACCGAGGACCTTCAGACGGCGCAGGACGCCGTCGCCGCCGAGGTCTCCGCTGCCGCGGAGGCACAGGCCGAGGCCGAGGAAGGGGCGCCGGACGAGTGAGCCCGCCGCCGACCACCCTCGACGCCCGGCCCGAGGTCGTCACCCGCACGGGCACTGCGCCCGCCCGTGCCCCCTGGATCGAGCGCGCCACCAGCCCCGACCACAAGTCGGTAGCCCGCCTTTATCTGGGTGGCGCCGCCTCCTTCCTGGTCATCGCCCTCGTGCAGTGGGCGCTGATGCGCGTGCAGCTCATCGTCCCTGACTCGACGATCATCGTCCCCGAGACGTTTTCTCGGCTGCTCTCGGCGTCCGGCGTCACCTTCGCGGTGCTCTTCTGCGTACCGCTGGTGCTGGGGATCGCGGGCTACGTGGTCCCGCTTCAGATCGGAGCGCGGGGGGTGGCGCTTCCGCGCCTCAACCTCCTGTCGGCCTGGCTCTACCTCGCCGGCTCGATCGTGCTCTACACCAGCTTCGCCTACACGCCCGGCGAGGGCGGGGTGCTGGGGCTGCCGCCGCTCTCGGACACGGTCTTCAACCCAAGCCGTGGCATGGACAACTGGATCATGGGCGTGGGCCTGGCCACCGCCGGGTTCGTGCTCTTCGCCGTCAACATGATCGTCACGGTGCGGAAGATGCGCGCCCCGGGCATGGCCTGGCGCCGGCTGCCGCTGTTCAGCTGGGCGGTGACGGTCCTCTCCTACGTCCTCTTGGTCGTCGGGCCGGTGATGATCGCCGCGCTCGCCATGCTCACCATCGACCGCCACTTCGACGGCGTGTTCTTCGACGGCGCGGAGGGAGGCTCGCCGCTGCTCTACCAGCACCTCGTCTACCTCTACATGACCGGCATCTACACGATCGTGGTCCTGTTCGCTGCGGGAGTGCTCTCGGAGATCGTGCCGACGATGGCCCGCAAGCCGATCTTCAGCCACCGCAGCGCGGCGATCGCGATCGTCGCGATCGGGGTGCTTATGCCGCTGGCGTGGATGCAGAACATGTACTCGGCGCCCGTGGCCGAAGGCTTCCAGTACGCGGCGATGGCGGTGGCGCTGGCCCTCGTGATCCCGGTGGGCACGCTGTTCTCGATCTGGATCGCCACGCTATGGCGCGGCGCGGTGGCGGTAAACGCGCCGCTCCTCTTCGCCGCCGCCGCGATCTCGGCCCTCGGCCTGGGACTCGCCGGCGAGCTGGCCTACTCGGTCATCCCGGTCGGCTGGCAACTCGCCCACACCACGGCCTCGCAGGGCGACACGCTCTACGTGCTCGTCGGCGGCGCCGTGTTCGGCGGCTTCGCCGCGCTTCACTACTGGCTGCCGAAGATCACCGGCCGGATGGTGGGCGAAGGGCTGGCGAAGGCAGCGCTCGCGCAGATGCTGGTTGGGCTCAACCTCTACGTCCTGATGATGTTCTTCGCCGGCCTCGAAGGCCAGCAGGTGGACATCTTCCGCTACCCGGAGGACGTGGGCCTCTCGACCCTCAACCTCTTCGCCTCGATCGGCGCCTTCATCTTCGTCATCGGAGCCCTGCTCGAGCTCGGCGTCCTGGCCCACGGCTACTCCCAGGGTCGGATGGCCGGGCACGATCCGTGGGGCGGTTCGACGCTCGAGTGGTTCGCGCTCTCACCGCCGCCGGCGCACAACTTCGACGCGGTCCCCGACGTCCGCAGCGGCGAGCCGCTGCTGGACATCCGCGACGCGGTGCGCCGTGGCGCGGACCGCAACGACGCCTCCGTATCCTGAGAGAGATGAACGCTCCCGCCTCTCGTGGCGAAGCGGACGAGTCGCTGGGCCGCTTCCGCCGGCTCGCGGGCATCACCATCGTCGCCACCCTCGTGCTGGTCTTGATCGGCGGCATCGTCCGTGTCAGCGACTCCGGCTTGGGCTGCGGCCCGGAGGGCAGTGGGACCCACGGCTGGCCGCTGTGCGAGGGCGGCGTCGTCCCGGCCGGATCCTCGGAGTCGGTGATCGAGTACTCACACCGGATCGCGGCCACGGTCGTCGGGGTGCTCATCCTGGCGCTTTTCGTGATCGCCTGGCGCCGTCTGCGAGACCGGCGGGGCATCCTCTACGGCTCGATCGCCGCGGGCGTGCTGGTGCTGGCTCAGGCCGGCCTGGGGGGCCTGACGGTGGAGGAGGGCCTCAACGAGTACCTGGTGGCCACGCACCTCGGGCTCGCAATGCTGCTGCTGGGCCTGCTGATCGGCCTGCGACGGGCCGCCACTCCCCGCAGCGAGCCGGTGCAGGGCTCGCGCGGGCTGCGTGGGCTGGCCGTCGCCGCAAGCGTGCTGGTGCTCGCGACGATCGTGGCAGGCGGGCTCGTGGCCGGCACCGAGGGCGAGGGCAAGCCCTCCGAGCCGGTTCTGGGCGCACACACCGCCTGCGGAGAGCAGTTCCCGGCCTGCCTGGACCGCTTTATGCCCTTCGGCGAGAGCCGCCTGGTTGATATCCAGCTCACCCACCGCGCCTTCATGTACCTGGCTGCCCTCGCCGTGCTGGCGATGACGGCGCTCGCGCTTCGCCAGGGCGTTCGCGAGCGATCGTTTTGGCTGGCATCCGTCGTCCTCGCCGCGCAGATCGCCTTGGGCATCGCCAACGTCCTGCTCGGGAAGCACGCTGGCCTGATCGCCGCCCACCTGATGCTCGGGACGGTCCTCTGGTGCGTGGTCATGCTCGCGGCCACCTCGCTGCTGCCTGCCTCCGTCCCGGCCGGGCGCCGGGTCGGAGCCCCCACCACCAGCCCGGCGGCGGCCTGAGCCCGCCATCATCCACGAGACGATGGAGAGCGCGACAACCACGACAACCCGCAGCCCGGTCGAGCGGCCGTCCCCGCCGCTGCCGACCGGCGAGCGAGTGCGCCCGGCGCCTGCGAGCACGGACGCGGGCTGGCGCAAGGCGCTCGCGACCGCGCGGGACTACGTCTCGCTCACCAAGCCGCGGATCATCTCCCTGCTGTTGGTCACGACCGTCGCGGCGATGTTCGTCGCCGACCCGGCGGGCCCGTCGCTCACCCTGATCGCGTGGACGATGCTGGGCGGCTACCTGGCCGCCGGCGGGGCTGGCGCCATCAACCACTACATCGACCGCGAGCGCGACGCCCGGATGGCGCGGACCCGCTCCCGGCCGCTCGTGTCGGGGCGAATCGAACCCTGGCGCGGCCTGGTGTTCGGAATCGTCCTGGGCGCGCTGGCGTGCGTCCAGCTCACGCTCACCGTCAACGCCCTCGCCGCCGCCCTGGCCCTGGCGGGCCTCCTCGGCTACGTCATCGTCTACACGATCTGGCTCAAGCCGCTGACCCCCCAGAACATCGTCATCGGCGGCGCCGCCGGCGCGGTTCCCCCGCTTGTGGGGTGGGCCGCCGCGACCGGCGGCCTCACGCTCGACGCGCTCTACCCCTTCGCCATCGTCTTCCTGTGGACGCCCCCGCATTTCTGGGCGCTCTCGCTGCTGATCAAGGACGACTACGCCCGGACCGGCGTGCCGATGCTGCCCGTGGTGAAAGGCGAGGAGGCCACCCGCCGCCAGATCCTTCTCTACAGCGGGGCCCTCACCGCGTTCACCGTCCTGCCCTGGGCGACCGGGCTCCTGGGCACGGCCTACCTGATCAGCGCGCTGGCGCTCGGCGGTGCGTTCGTCGGGCTGGCGTCGGTACTGCTGGCGCGTCCCAGCCGCAGGGCAGCCCTGCGGCTATACCTCTCCTCCCTGGCGTATCTCGCGCTGCTCTTCTGCGCGATGGCGCTCGACCGGGCGCTGTAATACACGGCCCCGGTTCTCTGATAGAACCCGCCCGAGCATGGATCGCAACCTCGCCCAGCGCAGCATCCTCAGCGGCCTCGCCACCACGGCGCTGGCCCTGGGCGTGCTCGGCTTGATCTTCTTCGCCGCGATCCTCTTCATCTGATGGCTGAGAACGGCCGAGCCCCCGCGCCCACCGAGTTGATCTACGTGCCGGACCCCACGTGGACACCCATGTTCGTGGCGTTCGGCTTGGCCGGGGTGCTCGTCGGGATCTTCGCCGGGTGGGTGTGGATGGCGACCGGCGCCGTCCTCGCGCTCCTGGCGCTTCGCAAGTGGATCGGCGATGTGGCGGAAGACCTGCGGCGCCTCCCGCGCCGTCAGGCCGTGACCACGGCAACGCTGCCGGCCACGCCCATGCGTAGCGCCCGCCGGGACTAAAGGCCGTTACCCGGGCCCACGCCCGGGACCGCTCGGTTACGCGGGCCCACGCCCGGGCCCACGCCCGGGCTCAGGTCCGGGAGCGCTCTGCCTCCGGAGACTGCATGCCCGATGTGGCGCCGTCCGACGTCCAAACGCGCACGATGTCGCGCATCGAGAGGATCCCGACCAGCTCACCGCTCTCGACCACGACGAGGTGGCGGATGTGGCGGTTCGACATCTCCATGGCGGCACGCTCGAGGCTCCAGTCGGGGGCGGCCGAGATGATCGTGGCGGTCATGTGGGCGCCGACCAGCTCCTTGTCGGGGTCCTCGCCCCGACCGAGTGACGTCAGCAGGTCGCGCTCGGAGACCAGGCCCGGGCCGGGCTGTTCATCGTCCATCACGACGGCGGCGCCGACGCCCTTTTCGCTCATCCGGCGTGCGGCCTCACGCAGCGTATGACCGGGCCCAACGGTCAGGATCACGCTCGACATGCCCTCACGAACTTCCACGGTCATCGCCCTTCCGGCCCCCGCCTCGTTCCAGATGGGGGATAGTGCAGATCGGCTCAACCCTAATGCATGGGCCGGCGCGAGGTGCCGTTGGCCCGAGGGGCGGGACGGATAGGATTCCGCGCGTGATCAGTGCTCGAAAGCTGGGCCGGGCGGCCGCCAAGCCGCTTGCGGTGGGGGGGGTCCTGCTGGGAGCCATCGCTCTCGGCGGCTGCGACCTCAACGAGAACGCCGACCTCGAGCGCGGCCGTGACCTCTTCATCGCCAAGTGCGGGACCTGCCACGTCTTGACCGAGGCGTCCACGACCGCCGACATCGGCCCCAACCTCGATGCCGCCTTTGCCGCCGCGCGGGACTCGGGCATGGACCAGGACACGATCGAGGGCGTGGTGCAGGCCCAGATCGAGAACCCGCGGCCCGCCGAGCCCGACCAGGCCGACATCTACATGCCCGCGAACCTCGTCACCGGCCAGGATGCCGAGAACGTCTCCGCCTACATCGCCAGCGTCGCCGGCATCCCGGGCATCAAACCGCCGCTCGCGGCCGGCGGGGAGGGCGGCCAGGTCTTTGCCAACAACGGCTGCGGCTCGTGCCACACGATGGAGGCCGCGGGCTCCTCGGGCACCGCGGGGCCCAACCTCGACGACAACATCCCGGGACAGAAGCCCCAGGACGTCGAGGAGTCGATCGTGGACCCCGGCGCCGAGCTGGTCCAGGGCTTCGAGAACATCATGCCCGCAACCTACGGGACCGAGATCCCCCCCGAGGACCTGAAGCTCCTCGTCGAGTTCCTCACCAACTGCGCCGGCGACCCCACGGCGCAGGGCTGCAGCTAGCCAGCCCGGGCTGCGGCAAGCACCCACACCCCGGCCACCAACTCCACCCCCAGCACGATCGCGCCGGCAAGGGGGTCGATCGCGAGCGCGGCGGCGATCACGGCGGCGGCGGCTGCGATCACGATCACCAACAGGCGGAAGGCGTCGGCCTCGGAGCGGGGGATCAGGTTGCGCATGAGCCCAGGATGGCGGTTAGGCGAGGTTCGTGCCTGACCGGGCTTCGGCTCCTCGCCCGACCGGCGACCCAGGCCGTTGCCCCTTGCGCTCGCCCCTCCCGTGTGAGAGGCTGGGTTCGATGGGCAGGGAGACCCGATTTGATGCGCTCGCCCGAGATCTGGCCTCGGGCGAGGTCTCGCGCCGCTCGGCGCTCAAGCGCCTGGCGGGGATCGGTCTCGGCCTCGGCGCCGCGATCGCCCCGGCGGGGGTCGCCGATGCGATGGGCGGAGGCTGTCCGCCGGGACGCGTCAAGTGCGACGGCAGGTGCTGCCCCAAGAACGCCCGCTGTCGCAACGGCCGCTGCAGGTGCAAGCCGGGCTTCAAGAAGTGCGGACGCAAATGCGTGAACCTCGACACCTCGATCAAGCACTGCGGGGCCTGTGGGACCGCCTGCGCGTTAGGGCAGACGTGCGTCGATGGGGTCTGCACGGCGCCGCCGAGTTGCGCCGACGCGGTCAAGAACGGCCAGGAGACCGACGTCGACTGCGGTGGGCCGACCTGCGCGAAGTGCGCCGACGGCAAGGCCTGTCTCACCGGCAGCGACTGTCAGAGCGGCGTCTGCGCCGGCAACGTCTGCGTGGCGGCAACCTGCGCCGACGGGTTCAAGAACGGCCAGGAGACCGACGTCGATTGCGGCGGGGGCACTTGCCCCGGATGCACGTCGGGCCAGGCCTGTCTCGCCGGCAGCGACTGTCAGAGCGGCTGCTGCTCGAATAGCGTCTGCCGGGATACCCAGACCGATCCCAACAACTGCGGCGCCTGCGGTCAGGCCTGCTCCGCCAACAACATGACGAGCGTGACGTGCAGCGGCGGCGTCTGCACCGGCGTCTGCTCCCCCGGCTTCGGCGACTGCAACGCGAACAAGCTCACCGACGGCTGCGAGCAGTCGCTCAACAGCATCAACCACTGCGGCGCCTGCAACCAGGTCTGCTCGGCCCCCAACGCGACGGTGGGCTGCAGCGGCGGCGCCTGCGTTTTACTCGCCTGCGACGCGGGCTTCTACGACTGCGACGGCCAATTTTCGACCGGCTGCGAGAGCACGACGCCCGTCTGCTAGCACCGATTCCGTCGGCTCAGACCGCGCGTTACGCGCCAATCCATGAGGGGCTTCAGGCGGCGCCCGGGGGGTGGAGCCCGCCGCAATCCTGAGGCGGCTCCGCCGATGGAGCCGTCATTACCGGTCAGACGTTGTGTGAAGGTCCACTAGAGGATGTAGACCGTCGTGAACACGACGATCCACATCACGTCCACGAAGTGCCAGTAGATCCCGGGGACCTCGACCCCCAGGTGGTCCTTCGCGCCCGGGCCGAAGTGCCCGCGCCAGGCGCGGATGTTGGCGAAGGCCAGGAGGGTGAGACCGACGAAGACGTGGGCGCCGTGGAGGCCCGTGAGGCCGTAGAAGATCGACCCGAAGGCGGTGTCGCGGGCGCTGAAGCCGATGTGGATGTACTCGTTGAGCTGGATAAACAGGAAGGTCGCGCCCAGCAGGAACGTGATCGCGAGGCCCGCCTGCATCGCGCGGCGATTGTTCCGGCGCGCGCCCTCCAGCGCCCAGTGCATGGTGAACGACGACGAGACGAGGATCGCGGTGTTGACGCCGGCGACCGCCTTCGGCAGCTCGAAGCCCTCCGGGGGCCAGGGCCCATCCGAGGCGACGACGCGCAGGAAGAAGTACGAGGCGAAGAACGCCCCGAACAGCATGATTTCGGAGACGATGAAGATGAGGATCCCCAGCGTCTGGCGATCGATCGAGGAGCTGGCGTGCGCCTCGGGGGGGCCGTGGTGGTGGCCGTGATCGGCGGTGGCCGTAGCGCTCTCCATCAGCCGCTTCGCTCCTCTCCCGCCGCGAGGCCGCCGCCCGAGGAACCCTCGCCGCCCGCCTCCGTCTCCTCACCGGGCTCCTGCTCGGCGCCGACGGCCACCGGGGCCTCGGCTGCCGCACCGGCAGGCTGCTCTCCCTCGGACCCTCCGGCGGCGGGCGATTCGGCGAGCTCCCTCGGGGCGACCTGATCGCTCGCCTCGATGTGCTCGATGGGCACGCTCGTAATCTCCTTGACCTGGTCGATCAGGCCGTCTTCGAGCCATTTCGAGTGCTCGCCCGCCAGGGTCGAGATCAGGACCTCGTCGATCCGGTAGTGCTCGACGGCGTTCTGGATCGCCGCGAACGGCTCGGGGCTCATCGGCTGGCCCGTGGCGTCGATCTCCTCGCGATAGAGCTCGGCGAGCAGGCGCGCGAGCCGGTCGCAGACCTCCTCGCGGGGAAGGTCGCCCGAGCGCGGGCAGATGACCGTGTATCGATGCGGCGAATCGCCCGCGAGCCCCTTGAGCTTTTCGAGCAGCTCGGGGCTGGCCACCGTCTTGGTGGCGACGACCAGCGTGTGGGTCACGTCCCAGCGGACCGCGTCGTCCTCGATTCGCACCGGGATGTGGGTGACCGGGACCTCGAAGCGGTCCTTGGCCCACTCGAGCAGGTCGCGGCGCATGAAGCCGAAGCGCGACTCGGCGAGCGCGGAGACGAGCACCTCGGTGGGCTTGAACGCTCGCACGGCGTCGTCGAGGGCAAGCGAGGGATCGGGGTCCATCACCGCGCCGACGGCGTCGATGCCGAACTCCGCCAGCACCGCCTCGGTGACCTCGACGCGGCTCTGGGCGGCCTCGCGAAGCTCGTCGCGGTTGACGATCTGCCCGGCGACCGGCTGGTTCTGGGGCGCGGCGAGCGCGACCTCGTCGGCGCCGGCCTCCACCCGCTTGCGAATCGCGTTCAGCAGGCCCCGGCCCCCCGCGACCTCGTTGAGGAAGGCGAGCACGGTGCCCCCCGTGGCCATCGGCCCGTCGCCGTCGGAGCTCACGGGGGCCGACGCCTCCGCGTGGTCGACGGTCATTCGGTATCGCCCCGCGGCGGCGGATGTCCCCCGCCCCCGGTGGTTCCGGCCACTGCGGGCGCGGGCGGCTTGACCTCGGCGCCGTCCTCGCCGCCCATGATCGCGTGGCGGGCGCCGGGTACGCCGAACTCATAGGGACCGCCGACGACTCGCGGGATCTCGTCGAAATTGAAAATCGGCGGCGGCGAGGAGACCTGCCACTCGATCGTCTTCGCCCGCCAGGGGTTGGCCGTCGCGCGCGGGCCGAAGCGCCAGGAGACGACCATGTTGTAGAGGAAGATGAGCTGCGCGGCGCCCAGCAGGAAGGCGAACAGCGAGATCAGGAGGTTCCAGTCGCCGAACTGCGCCGAGTAGTCGGCCACCCGCCGCGGCATCCCCTCCATGCCGATCCAGTGCATGGGGATGAACGTGCCGAGCATCCCCACCAGGGTCAGGTAGAAGTGGACGCGGCCCAGCTTCTCGTCGTACATCCGCCCCGTCATCTTCGGGAACCAGTGATAGATGCCGGCGAAGATCGTGAACACCGATCCGCCGAAGAGCACGAAGTGGATGTGGGCGACGATGAAGTAGGTGTCGGAGACGTGGATGTCGATCGGGACCATCCCGAGCATGACCCCGGATATGCCCCCGATCACGAACGTCACGATGAAGCCCAGGCTGAACAACATCGCGGTCGAGTAGAGGTGCAGGACCGAGTTGAACAGCGTCGCGAGCCAGGAGAAGATCTTGATCCCGGTGGGCACCGCGATCAGCAGCGTGGTGATCATCATCGGGACGCGCAGCCAGCTGAACATGCCCGAGACGAACATGTGGTGCGCCCACACGGTGTAGGAGAGCACCACGATCCCGATCAGCGCCAGCGCCATCAGCCGGTACCCGAAGATCGGTTTGCGGGCGTGCGTGGAGATCACCTCGGAGACGATCCCGAAGCCGGGCAGCATCATGATGTAGACGGCTGGGTGGGAGTAGAACCAGAAGATGTGCTGGTAGCTCAGGACGTCGCCCCCGAACGCCGCCTGGAAGAAGTTGGTGTGCAGGGCCCGGTCGAAGAGGACCATGAACTGGACGCCCGCGATGAACGGGGTCGCAGCGACCACCAGCAGCGAGGTCGAGAGATTCGCCCACACCAGCAGCGGCATGCGCCAGAAGTTCATCCCCGGCGCGCGCATGGTGATGATCGTGACCAGGAAGTTGAGCGCGGTCGCCACCGATGACGCCCCCGCGAACTGCACGCCGAGGTTGAAGAACGACTGCCCCAGCGGCGCGCCCGTCGAGAGCGGCGCGTAGCCGGTCCACCCGGCGTCGAAGGCGCCGCCGGGGACGAGGTAGGAGGCGAGAAAGAGCATCCCCGCCAGCGGCAGCATCCAGAACGACAGCGCGTTCAGGCGCGGGAACGCCATGTCGGGCGCGCCGATCATGAGCGGCAGGACGTAGTTGGCGATGCCGGCGAAGACCGGGATGACGAAGACGAAGATCATCAGCGCCGCGTGGGTCGAGAAGAGCCCGTTGAAGACGCTCGGGTCCACGACCTGCGTTCCTGGCTGCGCCAGCTCGGCGCGCATGATCATCGCGATCAGGCCACCCGCGAAGAAGAAGAAGAACGTGGTGACGATGTACTGGATGCCGATCACCTTGTGATCGGTGTTGAACTTGAAGTAGTCGCGCCACGAGGTGGCGCCGTGCTGCGAGTGGTCGTCGGGGATCGTGGGCCTCCCTGCGGCCCAGCGGAACCAGTAGTCGAACCCGCCGATCCCGACCAGGAAACCGAGCGGCCCGGTGATCGCGGGGACGATCAGGTGCGGGTAGCCCGTGGGCTCGGTCTGGAAGATCGGCAGGCCCGAGATCTCGCGCAGCACTACGACCAGCAAGAAGCCGAAGGCACCGCCCACGAACATCCCGTAGAACGCCCTGATCAAGCCCGGTTGTCTCAACGCTGCTGGCAAGTCCCTAACCCTCCGGCAGCCTACTTAGCGGCCTCGGTCGCGCCGCCGGCCGCCGGCTCCTTGTTCTCCTCGATCCAGGCGTCGAACTCCTCCTGGGACTCGACGACCGCCAAGGCGCGCATCGTCGCGTGCCCTGTGCCGCAGTACTCGGTGCAGATCACGTTGTAGGTGCCCTCCTCGTTGGGGGTCACCTGCACCGTGTCGTCGACCTCGTCGGCGCCCGGGCCCTGGGGCACCAAGTCGCGCTTGATCCGCCACTCGGGCACCCAGAAGGAGTGGAGCACGTCGAGCGCGGTCAGCTCGAGGTCGAGCTGGGTGTCGACGGGGACGTGGAGCTCGTTCGAGGTCACGCCCTGTTCGGGGTACTCGAAGGTCCACGCGAACTGCTGCGCGGTGGCGTTGACCTCCATGCGCTCGGCGGCGGGGGCCACCTCCTCGATGTCGTCGAGGATCACCCACGAGTAGCCGGCGCCGAAGAGGACGATGATCGTCGGAATCACGGTCCACGCGATCTCGAGCCGGGTGTTGCCGTGGATCGGCTCGCCGTCGGACTCGTCACCGGGCTTCGCCCGGTAGCGCCAGACCGCGTAGGTGAACATCACCATCACGATCGAGAACACGAAGCAGGACAGGACGATCATCACGTCCAGCAGCGTGTCGATCGGCCCCGCTTCCTCGGATGCGGCGTTGCCGTTCCACTCGGGGATCAGCATGATCACCGAGCTCACGATCGTGAGCACGACCATGGCCGCGGCAAGCTTGGCGTACGTGGCTCGGGTCACCGGGCGGTGATTCTATATTCCGCGCGGCCGGGCCCCCGCCCCCCCTCAAATGCCTTCGGGCACTAGATGATCAATTCCACGGCCTCGCGTGCGTCATCCGCGTGCGTGAAGTCGTGGAATTGCTCATCTAGCCCTCCGGCGGCAGGCGCGCCAGGTCGCCGAGGCGGCGCTCCGAGGCGGCGATCACACCCTTCGCCACGCCCTCCCAGCTCCACAGCCTGGCGACCGTCTCGCGCAGCGCCGCGCGAGCCGGAGCGCGCTCGGCCTCGGGCATGGAGAACCACGCGTCCAGACGGGCGGCGATGGCCTCGACCGCTCCGCCGCCAAGGGGGAACGAGACCAGCGGCGCGATAGCGTCGGGGAGGGTGGCCGCGAGCTCGCGGCTGACCTCCGCGATGCCCGAGTGCGCGGCGCCGATCGGCAGCGCCCCCGCCGCCGCGGCCTCCGCGGCGACCATCCCGAAGGCCTCGGGGAAGGTGCTGGGAAAGACGAGGGCGTCGGCCACGGGGACCACGTCCGCCACCTCGTCGTGCTCGAGCCTGCCCGCGAAGCGCACGCTGTCCATGGTCGCCGTAGCCGCGCGGTAGTAGTCGCCCGAGGCCGCGGCGGGACCGGCGAGGAAGTCCGCGAGCATCCCGAGGCGGCCCTGCTTACCGCCCTCGAGCCCGCGCCCGCGCGCCGCGATGTCGGCCGCCGCCGGCGCATCCGCGGCCGTGAGAGCGCTCCACAGGCGCTCCAACCCCTCGCGGTACTCGCCGAAGCCGACGATCAGCAGGCGAGCGTCCGGATGGCGAGCGGCCATCAGAGGCCAGGCGGCGAGCAGGAGGTCGACGCCCTTGGAGACGATGAGCTTGCCGACGAAAAGGGCCCGCGGCCCGTCGCCCGCGGCGAACCACTCGAGGGCGACGGCAGCGGTACGCGGGTCGCGGCCCCAGGCGCCAGGGGCGGGATCCGATGTGGCGCCCTCGAGCTCACCGATGAGTCCCTTGACACGCTCTCGCGCTGCCCCGCGGTCCGCTGCCGGGGCGAACAGCTCGACGTCCACGCCGGGCGGGCCGAGGCGGGTCTTCTCCTCCAGCCCGGGCAGGTCCACCGCGTCCCACAGCGACGCGGCCGTGTGGCGCGATCCGACGAGGACCGCGGACGCGGCCTCCATGCCCTCCCGCGCATAGGGAAGGAAGCGCTCGGGCTCGGGCTTCACCGTGTATTCGAGCGCCGAGCCATGGACCTTGGCGGCGAACCCCGGGCCGCCGTCGCTCGCCCCGAGACCCGCCCGGGCCAGGATCGCGGGACCCATCACGAGGTGGTTGGCGAGGGCCGCCCCGGGTCGTCCGGCCTCCTCGACCACGGCCCGTACAGCCGTCACGTTCGCCTGGATGTAGCGCTCGAGCTCGGAGTCGGTGAGCTGGGCGAACGTCTTGACCTCGAATCCCGCGTAGGAGTCGGCGACGTAGACCGGCAGCAGGCCGTGAATATCCGGGTTGTGGACGGTCACCGCCCCAGGTTTCCCCGCGCCTCCCACCGAGCTCACCCAGTCCAGCTCGCCGGCGTCGCGGTCCTGGCAGAGCAGGTGGACCTCATGCCCCAGCGCCGCGAGGGCCCGGGCGAGCGACGAGTTGTAGACGTTGGATCCCGTGCCGCGCAGCAGGTAGCCGTGGAAGATCAGGACGCGCATCGCTCACTGAATCTAGGTCACCGGGTTTCGCCGCGGCGTTCACGGATAACCTGTAGCGCGATGGGCAACGAGGCTCAGACGTATCGCCTGCGCGCCCCGGCATCCGGGCGCGAGGCGCTGGCTCCCGTCTCAGAGGGCGGCGTGTACGTGGATCGCGAGACCGGCGAGGAGATGGAACCGGTCACCCGCACCCTGCCGCTCGCCCCTTCCGCGTCGTCGCTTTTGCATACCCCGGAGAACCTGCAGACGTGTGGCCGCTGCGATCAGCTCACCGGCCTCGACGTCAGCGACTGCCCGTACTGCGGCCTTCGCCTCGGCGCGACGGAATGACGCCTCTCCGCCCGACGCCGGGGGCGGCCGTCGCCCGTCATGCCCGGCATCCGTGGGCGGCGGCGCTCCTCAGCGCCGGCGTCCTCGCGCTAGCGGGCTGCGGCGGCGACGACTCGGAGACCACGACGGGCACGACCTCCACCACGGAAAACACCCCCACCGGGGAGACCACGACTTCCACGACTACCTCCGGGGAGACCACGACCACGTCCACCGCCACCACCGGCGGCTCGGGGTCCGGGTCGGGCGGGAGCGGGGCCTACGACCCGGAGCAGGACACCGAGGACAACGACCTCAAGCCGCCGGCGGGAAGCGCGGCGGAGGAGCTCGAGCGCAACTGCCGGAAGAACCCCGGCGCCTGCTCGTAGCGCCGCGGGGCCCGCGCTAGCTGGGCCGGAAGTACGCCCAGTAGAGGATGCGGGCGTCGGGGTAGGTGCAGCCGTAGGTCTTGACCGTCCCCAGCTTGGTGTGGGGTCGGCTGCGCTCGGTCAGGTTCTTCGTGCCCTCGCAGCGATCGGAGTCGCGGCTCGCCCGCCACAGGTCGTCGTTGCGGTAATCGTGGGCGAAGGCCGGTACCCAGGTCGGCGTCGTCAGCGCCGCGGTCCAGCCCTTTTCGACCTCGAGGGGGTTATTGAGGGTGAAGTACTGGCGACGGCCGAGAAGCGCCGAGAGCCTCTCGGTCGGGCCCTGCGTGCGCAGCCGGTAGTTGCGCCCGTTGGCCCGGCTGAGCATCGCGATCCGGGCCGAGGGCGCCCCGTTGAACGCCCGGTCGCCGAGGACCTTGGCGAAGAAGTCGCGCTCGTCCTTGTTGGGTCGCGAGAGCGAGACCGCCCAGCCGACGATGTGCCCGGCCTCGGGGACCTTCATCAGGCCGTCGCGGCCGTCGGCGGAGAGCTGGAACCCGGTGACCTCGCCGAGCACCTGGCATCCCTTGCGCGCGGGGAAGTCGCCGCTTGACGGGGTCGGGCAGCTGGGCTTCGGCGTGTTGCCGGTCCTGCCGATCTCCTTGGCCCTGACGGCATCGGCCTCGCCGACCGCCGAGAGGGCGCCGGCGCCGGCAATCAGGCACGCGAAAGCGGCGGCCGCCGCAACGCGGCTCCGCGCCCACCCCGCCCGTGTCGTCGTCGCAACCATGGGGTACCCCTGTCTCTTCTCCCCCCCTTACGCT
>JBPCKC010000053.1:0-31973 GCA_051004675.1 Solirubrobacterales bacterium | reverse complement strand
ACCAGCGTCAGCACGCGCGCTTGCGGGTGCAGCAGCGCGTAACCGCCGAGTACGCCCGCTACCGCCCCGCTGGCCCCGATCTGCGGCACGATCGAGTCGGGATCGACAAGCGACTGGGCATACGTTGCCACGATCCCGGCCAGCAGGTAGAAGCCCACGAAGCGAAACCGTCCCATCGCGTCCTCGATGTTGTTGCCAAAGACCCACAGGAAAAGCATGTTGAACGCGATGTGGAGGATGCCGCCGTGCATGAACATCGAGGTCAGCAGCGTCAGCCACCAAGCGGCGGTGGCCACGGGCTCGAGCGGCGCGCCCCGCTCGTCCGCGAGCCGCTCCGCCTCGCGATACCGGGAGGTTCCCTCGCACACGAGGTCCGCGCGCGCGGACTTGCCCTCACGGGGAACCGCGCCCACGGCGCAATCGCCTCCGCCGTGGAGGACCCGGTAGGGGATCGCCCCGTACTCGATCGCGTTGAGGTCGGCGTCCGTGATCCCCAGCTCGCGCAGGCCGGGGTCCTCGTTGCGGTCGCTGGAGAAGCTGAGCTGCCAGCCGAAGAAGGCGAGGTTCGCCACGATCAGCAGGACCGTGACGATCGGGAACCGCGAGGTGGGAATGTTGTCCTTGAGCGGGATCAAGGAGCTCGGAGCCTAGAGGGGGTCCCGGCAAAGCGAGAGCGCCCGGCGGATGCCGGGCGCTCTCGAACGGTGAGGTGTTGCTGCCGGCTAGTAGCCGGCTTCGTCCAACGCCTTGTCGGCCTGCTCCTGAGCCTGGTCGGCGGCCTCCTCGGCCTCCTCGGTGGCCTCGCCGACTGCCTTCTCGGCCTCTTCCGTGGCCTTCTCGACGTCGCCCTCATCGACGCCGGAGTCCTCCAGCGCCTGGTTGACGTCGTCCTGGATCTCGTCGGCCTGCTCGCTGGCCTGGTCGACGGCCTCGTTGACGGCGTCCGCGGCCTCCTCCTCGTCGTCCCCGCAGCCGGCCCAGCCGGCCCCGGCGATGGCGAACGAGAGCGAGGCGACGATGGCGGTTGCCCGGCGCTTGCGCGTGGTGGTGGTCATCGGTTCCTCCTTGCCCGCCGAAAAACTCCCCCCGGCGGGACGATAGTCGCCGGGACCTCGTGCGCCGCCCTCGGCGCCTACCCCCCGACAGAATGCGAACGCGATCCTAACGGCTGCGCGGACGGCACGCGGTACGTCCGCGCCTTGGCCGGCTCAGGCCGCCGCGCCTCGGGCGTCGGCCGCCTCCCGCGCCGATTCGTCCGCGTGGTAGGAGCTGCGGACCAGCGGCCCAGAGGCGACCGAGGCGAAGCCCATCCCGAGCGCGGCGTCGCGCAGCGCGTCGAACTCGTCCGGATGCCAGTAGCGCACGACCGGCAGGTGATCCTCGGTCGGGCGCAGGTACTGCCCGATTGTGAGGATCTCGACCCGGTGCTCGCGCAGGACCTCGAACGCCTCGACCATCTCGTCGAAGTCCTCCCCCAGGCCCACCATCAGGCCAGACTTGGTGACCACTTCGTCGCCGCCCATCTCCTTCGCCATTCGCAGCACCCGCGCCGAGCGCAGGAAGTCCGACCCGCGGCGGGCCCTGGGGTAAAGGCGGGGAACGGTCTCCACGTTGTGGTTGAACACGTCCGGGCGCTCCGCGATCACCCGGGCGAGCGGCATCTCCTGGCCGCGGAAGTCGGGGGTCAGCACCTCGACCTTGCAGCCCGGAGCCTGCATCCTGATCGAGCGGATCACCCCGACGAACGCCGAGGCGCCGTAGTCGGGGAGGTCGTCGCGGTCCACCGAGGTGACCACGGCATGGGTGAGGCCCATCCGCTTCACCTGGTTTGCGACGCGCATGGGCTCCAAGGGGTCGTTCCAGGTGGGCTTGCCCGTCTGGACGTTGCAGAACCCGCAGCGGCGAGTGCACACGTCGCCGAGGATCATGAACGTCGCGGTGCCGCGTTCCCAGCACTCGCCGACGTTCGGGCAGTTCGCCTCCTCGCAGACGGTGTGGAGGCCTTCGGCCTGGATCGCCTGCTTTAACCGCCGGTAGGTGGGCCCACCGGGGGCGGGGACCTTGAGCCACGGCGGCTTGCGCTCCCGAAAGGGACGCCCGTCGGCGATCGTCGCGCCGCCCGGGTTCGCGCGGGAGCGGGTGACGTGGACGCGCTCGGCGGTCTCGGCCATCGCGCCTACCGTACCGGCGCCCGCAAGTCGCCTGCGCCCTCCAGCGCTTCGATCCCCTCGACGTGCTCGGCCAGCTGCGCCGGCCCCACCTCGACCGGCTCGCGCTCGTAGATGACGGCAAAGCGGTCGCGGACAGTGGTCGCGAACGCGTGGAGGTCGTGCTCGGCGCCGAGCTCCCGGGTGAGCGAGGTCATCCGGCACGCCTCGATCCCACACGGCACGATCCACTCGAAGGGCTGGAGGTCGTTGGCGACGTTGACGGCGAAGCCGTGTGTGGTGATCGCGCGATTTACGTGCACCCCGATCGAGCCGATCTTCCTCGCCGTCTCGACGCCGTTCGCAAACGCCTCGGGATCGTCCGGCCGGGGCCCCGCTGTCCACACCCCGGTGAGGCCGTCGATGCAGCAGGCCTCGACCCCGCGCTCGGCGAGCGCCTCGATCATCACGCGCTCCAGCCGCCGCACGTACTCGTGGACGTCGTCGCCGTAGGGGCGGAGGGAGACGATCGGGTAGCCCACGAGCTGGCCGGGGCCGTGGTAGGTCACCCGGCCCCCGCGGTCCGTCTCGCATACCTCGATGCCCTGCATCGCGTACCAGCTCTCGCCCATCGGGAGCTCATCGGCCGTGGAGCGCCTGCCCTTGGTGTAGACGGGCGGGTGCTCGAGGAGCAGCAGCACGTCGGGGATCCGCTCCTCCAGCCGCGCCGCCGCCAGCGCCCCCTGCGCCTCGCGCGCGTAGGCGTAGGGGACCTGCCCGCTGCGAACGACCCAGAGCTCCTCGGCCATGGGCTCAGTCTGCCACGACCGCGCCGAGGCGCTCGCCGGCCAGCGCCCGCGCGGCCGCGAGTGGGGTAGTGCCGCTGTGCCGGGCTCGCTCCAGGACCGCGGCCATCGTCTGCTCGATACCTCGCGCCGTTCGCATCGCCTGGGCCTCGGAGTAGCCACCGATCTCGCGGTAGACGTTGATGAGCCCCCCGGCGTTGGCGATGAAGTCGGGCCCGTAGAGAACGCCGGCCGCGGCGAGCTCGCCCGCCAGTGAGTCGTCGGCAAGCTGGTTGTTCGCGGCGCCGCAGACGATCTCGCAGCCGAGCCCTGCGATCCCGTCGTGCGTGATCGCCCCACCCAGGGCGCACGGCGCCAGGATGTCGGCCGGCGCCCGCATCGCCGACCCCGGCCCGATCCAGCGCGCCCCGAGCGCCTCGGCCACCGCCCGCCTCGAGGGGTCCACATCGCTCACGAGCAGCTCGCAGCCACGGTCGCGCAGCAGGCGCGCCAGGCGCCCGCCGACGTGACCGACGCCCACGATCGCCACCACCGCGCCCGCCAGCGCGCGCCCTCCCCAGCGCTCGCGGGCGCAGGCGAGCATCGCGGCAGCCACGCCGACGGCGGTGACGGGGCTCGGATCGCCCGAGCCGCCGTCCTCCGGCGGAAGCCCGGTCACGTGCGCGGTGCGCTCGGCGACGACGGCGATGTCGCGGGGTGTGACCCCGACGTCCTCCGCGGTGACGTAGCGCCCGCCCAGCGACTCGACGAGGTCGCCGAAGTCCAGCAGGGCGTCGCGGCGCCTCGTCGCGAGGAGTCCCGCGCGGGGCGCGCAGATGACCCCTTTGCCGCCGCCCAGGTCGAGTCCGGCGGCCGCCGCCTTCAGCGTCATCCCCTTCGACAGGCGCAGCGCGTCGCGCTCGGCGTCCTCGGCTCGTGGGTAGTGCCAGATCCGCAGCCCGCCCAGCGCCGGGCCCAGCGCGGTGGAGTGAATCGCGACCCCCATCGGAACCCCGCTTCGCGGGCCGCGCACGAACACGACCTCCTCATGCGCCGGCGCCGCCGGGCGGGTGCGGACAGCGACGGCCATCAGTCCGTCTCCCAACCCTCGAGCCGGGCCTTGACCCGGCTGAGGAACCTCGCGGCGGTAGCTCCGTCGAGCGCGCGGTGATCCCACGACATCGGCAGGTAGGCCATCGGCCGCACACCGATCGCATCGCCCTCCAGCACCACCGCCCGCTTGACGATCGCCTCGAGATCGAGGATCGCTACCTGCGGTTGGTTGATGATGGGCGTGGCCAGCACCGCGCCGAACTGACCCGGGTTCGTGATCGTGAACGTGCCGCCGTGAACCTCGTCCGGCTCGAGGCCCTTCGAGCGGGCTCGCTCGGCCACGTCGCCGATCGCGGCGGCCATCCCCTCGAGACTGAGACGCTGCGCCCGGGCAATCACCGGGACGATCAACCCGTCGTCGAGCGCGACGGCGATTCCCAGGTTGACATCGGCGTGGTAGACGAGCTCGTCGCCCTCCACGGAGGCGTTCAGGACAGGGAACTCCTCCAGTGCCTCGACCGTTGCCCGGGCGACGAACGCCAAGTAGGTGAGCGCCACGCCCCGCCGCGCCATTGCCTCCTTCAGCTCGCGCCGGCGCGCCGCCACACGGTGCATGTCGACCTCGACGACCGTCGTGCAGTGCGCCGCCGTGGCTCGACTCGAGACCATGTGGCGCGCGATCGCCTGGCGCATTGCCGACATCGGCTCGCGGTGGCTGTTCTCCTCGGCGCCGGCGTTGCCGTTTGCGGCCGACGTCGCGTCGGGCACGTACGGCGACTCGGTGTGGAGCGGGCGTGCGGCCCGGGCGGGCTGGGGCGGCCGCGCCTCGATAAGCGCAACCAGGTCGCGCTTGCGCACCCTGCCGCCGATCCCGGTGCCCTCGACGACCGCGAGGTCGATTCCATGCTCGTCGGCCATCCGCCGGACCACGGGCGAGTAGAAGTGGGAGCGGTCGGTCGTGCTCGCACCGGCGGCCGGGGGTTCCGCGCTCGGCCCTGGCTCCCCGCCGGGGTCCGCCGCGGCCGGGCCCTCTGCGCCGATCCGCGCGATCGGGGTGCCGACGGCGACCGTCTCGCCGGCCTCGACCAGAATCGCCGTGAGGACACCCCCGGCCGGGCTGGGGATCTCCACATCCACCTTGTCGGTCGTGACGTCGGCGAGCGTCTCGTCGGCCTCAACCGCGTCGCCGACCTCCTTGCGCCACTCCAGCAGCGTCCCCTCCGCTACCGAGATTCCCATCTGCGGCATCACGACCTGCGTCGTGGTCTCAGTAGGCGAGGAGCTCACGGCAGGCCTCCTTCATGTCGTCGAGTTGGGGCAGGACCGCCTGTTCGAGCGGCGGTGAGAAGGGGATCGGGACATCCGGCGCGGTCAGCCTGCGGACTGGCGCGTCGAGCTCCTCGAAGGCCTCGGCGGCCACGATGGCGGCGACCTCCGCTCCCACCCCGCACGAGCGGGTCGCCTCGTGCGCGACGAGGACCTTCCCGGTCTTGCAAGCGCTTGCGAGGATCGCGCCGGTGTCCAGGGGGCAGAGCGAGCGCAGGTCGAGGATCTCGATGTCCTCCTCCAGCTCGTGGGCGGCGTCGAGCGCCAGGTGCACGCTCGATCCGTAGGCGATGATCGTCATCTCCCCGCCGGAGCGCACCACCCGGGCCTGGCCCAGTTCGACCGCGTGGTCGCCGGCCGGCACCTCGCCCTTGACGTTGCGGTAGAGGCCTTTGTGCTCCAGGAAGCACACCGGGTTCGGGTCGCGGATCGCGCCCACCAGCAGGCCCTTGGCGTCGTCGGCGAACGCGGGGGCCACCACCTTCAGGCCCGGCGCCTGCAGGAACCAGGCCTCCGGATTCTGCGAGTGGAACGGGCCACCCGAGAAGCCGCCTCCCGAGGGCAGGCGCACCACCATCGGCACGGCGATTCCCTGCCGGTAGTGGAGCTTCCCCGCGACGTTCACGAGCTGGTCGAAGCCGCAGGAGATGAAGTCGGCGAACTGCATCTCGCAGACCGGCCTCAGGCCCTCCACCGCGGCCCCGACGGCCGCGCCGATGATCGCGTTCTCGGCCAGCGGCGCGTCGATCACGCGGGAGGCCCCGAATTCCTCGAAGAACCCGTCGGTGATCTTGAACGCGCCGCCGAACGCGCCGATGTCCTGACCGAAGCAGACGACGGTGTCGTCGCGGCGCATCTCCTCGCGCAGGCCATCGGAGATCGCCTCGAGATAGCTCATCTCACGGGTCGCGGACGGCGCCTTGGCCTCGGAGAGCGTCGTCATGCCGCGCTCCTCTCCGCGTCGTCATGTTGCGACCACGGCGCCTGACCGTCGCCCAGGGGCCGCCACCCGTCGGCGAAAACGCCGTCCGTCGCCGAGGCGGGCGTTGGCATGGGCGAGGCGAGCGCCTTCTCGGCGCATGCGTCGATGTAGCCCTTCACCTCGGCCCGGATCGCCTCGATCTCGCCGGCCTCGAACCCGTGGCGCTCGACGAGGCGCCTCGCGTAGCGCTCGATCGGGTCGCGCTCGCTCCACCGCTCGAAGAGCTCGGGGGGCACGTAGCTCATGTCGTCGTGGGCGCCGTGCCCGTGCATGCGCATGGTCTCGGCCTCGATCAGGGTGGGACCCTCACCCGCCCGGGCCCGCGCCACGGCGCGGCGCGCGGCCTCGAATACGGCCTCGACGTCGTTGCCGTCCACGCTTACCCCCGGGAACCCGTAGGTCCGCGCGCGCTCGACCGGATCGACCGCGAACTCCAGCTCATTGGGAGTCGAGTACGCGAACTGGTTGTTCTCCAAGACGAAGACGACGGGCAGCCGGTGGACTCCCGCGAGGTTCATCGCCTCATGCCACTGGCCATTCGCCGTCGAGCCCTCCCCGAAGAAGGTCATCGCCACCCTGCGCTCGCCGCGAGCCTTGAAGGCCATCGCCATCCCACTCGCCACCAGCGCCATGTCCGGCAGCATCGAGACCATGCCCACGCATCCCAGTCGGCGGTCGCCGAAGTGCATGTTCCCGTCCTTGCCGCCCGTGACGCCGCCGGAGCGGCCCATGTAGTTCGCGAGGTAGCGGTCGGGGGTCACGCCACGCACGAAGTGAGCGCCGAGATCGCGATGGAGGATGCACATGCGGTCCTCGGGGGCCAGGGCGAAGGCGGCCCCGACCGAGATCGCCTCCTGCCCGCAGCCGTCGTAGAACGAGCCCGGCACCTTGCCCTGCCGGTAGAGGGTGAGGCCGCGCTCCTCGGCGGCGCGCATCATCACCATGAACCTGAGCAGCGCGGCACGGTCGTCCCGGTTCAGGTGCTGCCGCGCCGACCCGCCGGCCTCGGCGCTCCGCCGCACGCCGCTTCCGCGCAGCGCAGCGTCGCCGTTTGCACGCTCGCCTCCGAGCACGCCAACGTCACTTGGCTCCATCTCTCCGCCCTTCGTGCGTGGCCTCCCTCCGGGATCTCCTCGGGGCCGGCCGGTTTGCCGCCGCCTTGGGATCTCCTCGGCGGCGCCTATGGACGACGGGAACCGGGGGGTCCACCTCGGTGCCCTATGTCTGGACTCGCAGGTTGGTGCGAATCGCTACGCGAAGTGTATTCCCGATTCGGGACGTTTTCAAGCGCGAATCCCTGCGCGGACGTTTAGGCCACGACCAGCTCGCCCACCCGTGCGAGGAACCCAGCCGCCTCGGGAGCCTGGATCATGCGGGAGTCGCAGGCGAGCGAGAGCGTCGTGGTGGACGGCCCACGGGAGCCGGCGGCCAGGATGGCCGCCTGCCCCCGGTTGACCACGAGCTGGGCGCGGGAGATGCCGAGGGGAGCCAGGTCGGCGACCGAGAAGGTCGCACCGGAGAGCTCCGGCTGCGTGATGGCCCCGCTGGAGACGCGCGCTCCCAGCTCGGCGATCTCGGCGGCGATCGACTGCGCGTCCTTCTGGTCGGCGTCGTGAATCGTCGGGTAGACGAGCCCCGCGTCGGTCGCGACCGCTACGCCGACGTTGATCCGCGAGTGAAGCTGGAACCGGGCGTCGCGGTACGAGCCGTTCAGGCGCGGGAAGTCGCGCAGGCTGAGGGCGGTGGCCGCGACCAGGTCCTCGGTGGCGACCGGGGCCGCCTCCGCCTCCGCCTCAAAGTACACGTGCGGGACGGTCGCCTTCGCCTCGGCCGTCCGGCGGGCGTGGGCCACCTCGCCCGCGCTCGGCTCGACGACCTCCCCGCCGCCCCTGGCGGTCGGCTCAGTCACGCTTGCGCTTGGGCGCGTAGAGGTCGGTGATCGTCCCCTCCGCCATCTCCGCCGAGAACATCACTGTCTCCGAGAGGGTGGGGTGGGCGTGGATGGTGAGCCCGAGGTCCTCGGCGTCCGCGCCCATCTCGATCGCCAGCGTCGCCTCGGCGATCAGCTCGCCGGCGTTGGGCCCCACGATCCCGGCGCCGAGGACCCGGCGGCTGTCGGGGTCCACGAGCAGCTTGGTCAGCCCGTCCGGCCGCCCGAGCGAAAGCGCCCGGCCCGAGGCCTGCCACGGAAAGACCGCCTTCTCGTAGTCCACTCCGCCGGTGACGGCCTCGCTCTCGGTCAGGCCGGTCCACGCGACCTCGGGGTCGGTATAGGCGACCGAGGGGATCGCGCGCGGGTCGAAGGCGACGTTCTTGCCGGCGATCACCTCGGCGGCGACCACTCCCTCGTGGCTGGCCTTGTGAGCCAGCATCGGAGCTCCGGTGAGATCACCGATCGCGAGGATGTGCGAGACGTTGGTCCGCCGCTGGTCGTCGACGTCGATCTGCCCGTTGTCGCCGACCTCGACGCCGGCTGCCCGCAGCTCCAGCGAGTCCCCGTTGGCCCGCCTTCCGACCGCGACGAGGACCCGGTCGTAGGTGCGGGGCTTCGGAGCGTCGTCCCCCTCGAAGCTCACCGCGACGCCGTCCGCCTGCGCATGCACCGACGAGACGCCCACGCCGAGCAGGATCGACTCGTAGCGATCGGCGATCCGGGAGTGAAGGGGCTTGACGAGGTCCGGGTCGCACCCGGGAATCAGCTGGTCGGTGAGCTCGACGACGTCGATGGAGGTGCCGAGCGCCTCGTAGACGGTGGCCAGCTCCAGGCCGATGATCCCCCCGCCGATCACCAGCATCCGCTCGGGGATGTCCGGCAGCTCGAGGGCGCCTGTGGAGTCCACGATTCGCTCGTCGTCCGGCAGCCCCGGCAGCTCGGCCGCCCGCGATCCCGCCGCCAGGATGCAGTGCTCGAAGGAGATCGAGGTCCCGTCGACGTCGACGGTGTGATCGGAGGTAAAGCGAGCGGTGCCGGTGACGACCTTCACCTTGCGCTGGCGCGCGAGTCCGGCGAGCCCGCCGGTGAGCTTGCCCACCACCTCGCCCTTCCAGTCGCGCAGGCGGGCGAGATCGATCTCGGGGCGACCGAACTTCACCCCGAACCCCGCCGCTTCCTCGGCCTCGGTCGCGACGTTCGCGGCGTGTAGGAGCGCCTTCGACGGGATGCACCCGACGTTCAGGCACACCCCCCCCAGCGCCTCGTGCTTCTCCACCATCGTCACGCTTAATCCAAGATCGGCAGCGCGAAAAGCGGCGGTATATCCGCCGGGCCCGGAGCCAACGACGAGCACCTGGGTGTCGTAGGTAGCCCGTTCGGAAGCATCGGAGGGGGAGGAGGACGAAGCGGGCGAGGGGGGTGGTTCCCCGGCGACATCCGCAGGCATGGATGCCGAGGACGGTGCGAGCCCGGACGGCGAAGCGTCGTCCGGGGGGCCACTCCCCTCGACCGCGTCCGAGGTGTTCAGCTCCACGATCGGAGTGCCCTCGGAAACCTGGTCGTTCAGCTCGACGAGCACCTTTTTCACCGTTCCGGCCTCCGGCGAGGGCACGTCCATCGTCGCCTTCTCCGATTCGAGCGTGACGAGCGGCGCCTCCTTCGCGACCTCGTCGCCGGGCTTGACGTGGATCTCGATCACCGGGATGTCGGCGAAGTCGCCGATGTCGGGGACCTTGACCTCCATCAGAGGAGCACGCGCCGCAGGTCCGCGAGCTCCCCCACCAGGTGCGCGGTGAAGCGCGCGGCCGCGGCGCCGTCGATGACGCGGTGGTCGTAGGAGAGCGACAGCGGCACGATCAGGCGGGGCTCGAACTCGGACCCGTTCCACACCGGGCGCGTCTGCGCGCGGGTGACGCCGAGGATCGCCACCTCGGGCGCGTTGATGATCGGCGTGAAGCCGGTCCCGCCGATGCCGCCCAGCGACGAGATCGTGAACGTGCTGCCGCGCATCTGCTCGGCGGAGAGCTTGCCCTCCCGCGCCTTGCCGGAGAGCTCGCGAAGCTCCTCGGCGATCTCGATCAGGCCCTTGCGGTCGGCGTCCTGGATCACCGGCACGAGCAGGCCCTGCGGCGTGTCCGCCGCGAACCCGATGTGGTAGTAGCGCTTGATCACCAGCTCGTCCCCGTCCAGCGACGAGTTGAACTCGGGGAACTGGCGCAGCGCGCCGACGCACGCCTTGATCAGGAGCGCGACCATCGTGACCTTCACGTTCTGCTCGGAGTTGATCTGCTTGCGGAAGGCCTCGAGGTCGGTGATGTCGGCCTCGTCGTCGTGCGTGACGTGCGGGATCATCACCCAGTTGCGGGCGAGGTTCGGACCGCTGATTTGCTTGATGCGCGAGAGCGGCACGCGCTCGACCTCGCCGTACTTGGAGAAGTCGACCGACGGCCACGGGGCGAGCTCGAGGCCCGGGATGCTGCCTCCACCCGCGGCGCCGGCGCCCGTGAGCGCGGCCTTGACGTCCTCGCGGGTGATCCTGCCCTTCCGGCCGGTGCCTTTGAGCCGGCCGAGGTCGAGATCCAACTCGCGGGCAAGGCGCCGAACGCCCGGGCTCGCGTAGAGCGAGTCGCCGGCGGGTGAGGGGGGTGGCTCCCCGGCGACATCCGCAGGCATGGATGCCGAGGACGGTGCGAGCCCGGACGGCGAAGCGTCGTCCGGGGGGCCACCCCCGTCGCCCGCCCCGTCACTCTCCTGCTCCTCGGCTGCGATCGCCGACTCCACCGGCGCCTCCTGCGAGGAGACCGCCCCTTCCTCGGCGGGCTCGACGGTCACGATCACGGTCCCCTCGGAGACGGTGTCGCCGACCTCGACCTTGACCTCGGCGACCTTGCCGGCGAAGGGCGCCGGGACGTCCATCGTGGCCTTGTCCGACTCGAGGGTGACGAGCGGGCTGTCCGCACCCACGTCCTCACCGGGCTTGACCAGGATCTCGATCACCGGGACTTCGGTGAAGTCGCCGATGTCGGGGACCTTGACCTCCTGGGCGTCCGCCATCGGCTCAGCTCACCGCCGGGTCGGGGGCGCCGGCGTCGACCTCGTAGCGGGCGATCGCGTCGTCGGCGGCCGTCGGGTCCACGGAGCCCTCGGCCGCCAGCGCCCGCAGGGTGGCGACGACGATGTGGTGGCGGTCCACCTCGAAGAAGCTGCGGAGGTGGCGGCGGTAGTCGCTGCGGCCGAAGCCGTCGGTGCCGAGGACGTCGAAGCGGGCGGGGACCCAGGCGCGGACGCCGTCCGGCAGCGCCTTCATGTAGTCGGTGGCGGCGATCACGGGGCCCCCGCCCTCGCCAAGACATTCGCTCACCCAGGGCTTTGGGACCTTCTCCCCGGCCCCAAGCCGCGCCTCGCGGTCGCAGCGCAGCCCGTCGCGCCGCAGCTCCGTCCAGCTCGTGACGCTCCAGACCTCGGCCGCCACGTCGAAGTCGGCGGCGAGGAGGTCGGCGGCGGCCTCGACCTCGCGCAGGATCGTCCCCGAGCCGAGCAGGCGCGCGCCTGCTCCATCGGCGTCCCGGACCCTGTGCATCCCCCGCAGGATGCCCGCCTCGGAGCCCTCGGGCAGCGGTGGGTGCGGGTAGTTCTCGTTCATGACCGTGAGGTAGTAAAAGACGTCCTCCTGCGAGGCGACCATCCGGCGCAGGCCCTCGTGCACGATGACGGCCAGCTCGCAGGCGTAGGCGGGGTCGTACGCAACGCAGTTGGGGATCGTCGATGCCAGCAGGTGGCTGTGACCGTCCTCGTGCTGAAGCCCCTCGCCGTTCAGCGTAGTTCGCCCGGCCGTGCCCCCGATCAGGAAGCCGCGCGCGCGCGAATCGCCCGCCGCCCATGCCAAATCGCCAATTCGCTGGAAGCCGAACATCGAGTAGAAGACGTAGAAGGGCACCATCTGCACCGCGTGGTTGGAGTAGGACGTCGCCGCGGCGATCCACGACGAGAAGGCGCCCGCCTCGTTGATCCCCTCCTGGAGGACCTGGCCCTTGCGGTCCTCGCGGTAGAACATCAGGCTCCCGGCGTCCTCGGGCTCATAGAGCTGCCCGACCGAGGAGTAGATCCCGAGCTGGCGGAACAGCCCCTCCATCCCGAACGTGCGCGACTCGTCCGGGACGATCGGCACGACCCGGGGCCCCAGGCTCTCGTCGCGAAGGAGGGCGGCGAGCAGCCTCACAAACGACATGGTCGTCGAGATCTCGCGCTCGCCCGTGCCCTCGAGCTGCGAGGAGAAGACCTCCAGTCCGGGCACCTCGAGCGCCTCGTCGACGGCACGGCGGCGCTCGGGCAGGAAGCCGCCGAGCGCCTCGCGCCGCTCGCGCATGTAGACGATCTCCGGCGAGTCGTCGGCGGGGCGGTGGAAGGCGACCTGCTCGACTTCGGAGTCGGTGATCTCCAGCTCGAAGCGGTCGCGGAAGGCGCGCAGCGCCTCTTCGTTCATCTTCTTCTGCTGGTGGGTGATGTTCTGGCCCTCGCCGGCCTCGCCCATTCCGTAGCCCTTGATCGTCTTCGCCAGGATCACCGTCGGGCTCCGGGTGGCCGCCTGGGCCGTCGCGTAGGCGGCGTAGACCTTCTTCGCGTCGTGGCCGCCTCGGTTGAGGTCCCAGATCTCCTCGTCGGTCATGTCTGCGACGCGCTCGGCCAGCTCCGGGTACTTGCCGAAGAAGTGCTCGCGAACGAAGGCGCCGTCGCGCGCCTTGTAGACCTGGTACTCGCCGTCCACCGCCTCCTCCATGCGCTTGACGAGCAGGCCGTCGTGGTCAGCCTCCAAAAGCGGGTCCCAGCGGTCCCCCCAGATCACCTTGAGCACGTTCCAACCGGCGCCCCGGAAGATCGTCTCCAGCTCCTGGATGATCTTGCCGTTGCCTCGCACCGGCCCGTCGAGCCGCTGGAGGTTGCAGTTGACGACGAAAACCAGGTTGCCCAGCTTCTCCCGGCCCGCGAGAGCGATCGCGCCGAGCGACTCCGGCTCGTCGCTCTCCCCGTCGCCCAGGAAGGCCCAGACCTTGCGCCCCGACGTGTCGGCGATGCCGCGGTCGGCCAGATAGCGCATGAACCGCGCCTGGTAGATCGCCATGATCGGCCCGAGGCCCATCGACACCGTGGGGAACTGCCAGAAGTCCGGCATCAACCAGGGGTGCGGATAGGAGGACAGTCCGCCCGGCCGTGAGACCTCCTGGCGAAAGCCCTCGAGCTCCTGCTCGGAGATGCGGCCCTCGAGGTAGGCCCGCGCGTAGATGCCCGGGGAGGAGTGGCCCTGGATATAGATCAGGTCGCCCCCGTGCTCGGCCGACGGCGCATGCCAGAAGTGGTTGAAGCCGGTCTCATAGAGCATCGCCGCCGACTGGAAGCTCGCGATGTGCCCGCCCAGCTCGGAGGACTCCTTGTTCGCGCGCAGGATCGTCGCGATCGCGTTCCAGCGGATCAGCGAGCGCACGCGGCGCTCCATGGCGGGGTCGCCCGGCAGCGGCGGCTCGTCGCGGCGGTGGATCGTGTTGACGTAGGGGGTCGGTCCTACGTACTCGATCGCCGCGCCCTTGAGACGAGCCCGCTCGACGACGCGCTCGACCAGGTCGTGCGCCCGCCTCGGGCCGTCGTTCTCGACGACGGCATCGAAGGCCTCGAGCCACTCCTCAGTCTCGACAGCGTCGACGTCCACCGCCTCCGACATTAGTCGGTGCGCGGCGCCCGGGAGTGCGCCGCCGCTCAGGCCGCCGCCGCCGCGGCGTCCTCGAGGCGGTCGTCGCCCCAGAACGCCTCGCCCGCGACCACCACGGCCGGGACGCCCACGACGCCCAGATCGCCGGCCCGCTCAGTCGCCGCGCGCAGCGCGTCCTTCACCGAGTCGCGCGCGACCGCGACCGCGATCGCCCGTGGATGCATCTCCGATGCCGCGGCGGCGATCATCACGTTGTCGGGCACGCTGAGGTCGCGGCCCCCCGCGAAGGCCTGCCGGAACGCGGCGAGCGAGAACGAGACCGCGCGCCCGATCTCCTTCGCGAAGGTCGCCACGCGCATCGCGTACAGGCTGTTGCCGGGGAAGGGGTCGGGCCAGGCGATCGGCGGCAGGCCGTAGGCGGAGGCGCGCCGCTCGACCTCGCGCAGGCCGGCCGCTCGCTCCGCTCCGGTCCCCCACGAGTCGCGGTCGAAGCGCTGGAAGAGGCCCCCGAGCAGGATCGGCTGCCACTCGGGCACCTCGGCGCCGGCCTCGGTGAAGACGGCGTTGACGCGCTCGGCCGCGAGGTAGGCGTAGGGGGAGCCGAGGTCGTAGAAGAAGGTCGCTCTCACTACGAGTAGCTGATGAGCTCGAGCAACGAGCCGTCGGGGTCGCGGAAGTACACGCTCACGCCCGGCCCGCCGCGGCCGTGGCGCTCGATCGGGCCCTGCTCGACCTCCACTCCCGCGGCGCGCAGGTGCTCGACGGCGCCCTCGATCGGCCCCTCCCACACGAAGCACAGGTCGGCCGCGCCCGGCGGCGCCTGCGCGGCGGCGACCGGCTCGGGCGTCGAGCCGGGCCCGTGCACGTTGAGCTGGGTGTTCGCGAGCCGGTAGGCCCAGCGCCCGCGGGTCAGCTCGATCAACTCCGCGTCGAGGACGTCGCGGTAGAAGGCGTTCGAGCGCTCCCAGTCGGAGACGGCGATGACGACGTGATCGAGGGAGGCGCGGGCGGTGACGGTCACGCGACGGCTATGCGTGCGTCGCCCAGCCGTCTACCGCCCGGGCGGCTTCGAGCACGGCCTCGGAGATCGTCGGGTGCGGGTGGACGATGCGCGCGAGCTCCTGGTAGCCGCCTTCGAGCGCCATGACGTTGACGAGCTCGGAGATCATGTCGCAGGCGCGGTTCCCCACGATGTGGGCTCCCACGATCTCGCCGTACTTCGTCTCGGCGATCAGCTTCACCATCCCGTCGCGGTCGTCGTAGACGGCGGAGGCGCCGACGCCGCCGAGCTTGAACTTGGCGACCTTCACATCCTTGCCCGCCTCCTTCGCCTCGGCCTCGGTGAGGCCAACGCTCGCGACCTGCGGGTGGCAGAAGGTGGCGCCGGGGATGAGGTCGAGGTCGACGGGGTGAGTCTCGGCCCCGGCGCTCGTCTCGACCGCGACGACACCCTCCTCGGAGGCCTTGTGCGCGAGCGCCGGGCCGCGGACGAGGTCGCCGATTGCGTAGACCTTGGAGTTCGAGGTGCGCTGGTGGTCGTCGACCTTGACCCGGCCGTTCTCCTCGGTCTCGACCTTCGCTTCGGTGAGTCCCAGCGGCTCCGTGTCGGGTGCGCGGCCCCCGGCGATCACCAGGTAGTCGACCTCCTCCTCGGCGTCGCCGACTTTGAGCTTCACAGACTTCGTGCCCTCCTCCACGCCCTCGACCTTGGTGCCGGTCGCGACCGTGATGCCCTGCTTCTTGAAGGTGCGTTCGACCACTCGGGCGCAGTCCTTGTCCTCCAGCGGCAGGATCTGGTCGAGCATCTCGACGAGGATGACCTCGGTCCCGTAGCGGGCGTAGGCGGAGGCGATCTCCGATCCCGACGCGCCGGCGCCCACCACCGCGAGGCGCTTGGGCTGATCGGCAAGCGACCAGGCGCCCCACGTGTCCAGCACCCGGTCGGAGAACTCGACGCCGGGGATCGGCAGCGCCACCGAGCCGGTGGCGAGGACCACGGAGCCGGCCTCATACGTGGTCCCCCCGACGCTGACGTCGCCGTCCGCGGTCAGCGACCCCTCGCCCTCGATCATGGCGATCTCGTTCTTGTCCCACAGCATCTTCACCCCGCCGGAGAGGTTTTCCGAGACCCTGGTCCGCCGTTCGCCCAGCGCCTTCCAGTCGAGCTCCGCCTTGGCGACCTTGACGCCCAGCTCGGCGCCGTTTACCGCGTGGTCGTAGACCTCAGCGGTGTAAAGCATCGTCTTCGCCGGAATGCAGGCGTAGTTGAGGCAGCGGCCGCCAGGCTTGTCCTTCTCGACCACCGCGGTCTTCTTGCCGAGCTGGGCGGCGCGAATCGCGGCGACGTAGCCGCCGGGGCCTCCGCCGATCACGATCACGTCATAGGAGTCAGCCATCTGGGGTCACCTCGGGTCGCTGGTACACCCCTCCGACTCTATATACCCCTCTCGTTGGGGCGGCGGTCAGCTTCGGTCCGGCATCTGGATCCGCGCCATCGCCTTCACGTTGTAGAAGAAGAGCGCGCTCGCGGCCACGATGATGAGCACGTTGCCGATCGCCTGGGTCCAGCGGCTCGCGAGGACGAGCGAGATTGAAGACCCGATGAGCGCGAACAGCAGCACGGTCTGGAAGCCCAGCACCGCCCAGTACCTGGCCCGCCACAACCCCCGAGCCATCACCCCGAAGAGCACCGCTGGGGCGATGACCTGGAGCAGGTTGGGCTCCTCCCCGTCGATCTCCACCCCTGCCGCGTAGCCGACCACCACCGACAGGCAGACGACCGCCGAGATCACCGCGCCGACGGTGACCACGCGCGGCCGCTCGTCGTGCTCCAGCGGCTCGAGGGCCTCGCGGGCGGCCCGGTTCTTGGCCTCCGTGCGCTCGGCCATGCGGGCGCGGCGCTCCTCCAGCTCGGCCTGCCTGTGAACCCCGCGCTCCTTGCGCTTTCGCCGCTCGGCGCGCTTTCGCTCGCGATCAGCCATCGAGAGCCTCGCGCAGCGAGCGCGCCGCGGCGCCTGGGTCGGGCGCGTCGCGAATCGCGCGGACGACCACGGCCCGCCGCGCGCCGGCGGCGACCACGTCGCCCACCCGGCTCTCGTCGATGCCGCCGATCGCGAACCACGGCGCGGCGCCGCCGCTGACCGCCGCGTGAGAGATCAACCCGAGTCCGGTGGCCGGCCGGCCCTCCTTGGTGGGCGTCTCGAAAACCGGCCCCACGCTGATCTGGTCCGGCCGCGCCGCGCCCGTCGCGCCGACCGCGGCGTCGAACTGCTCCCGGGAGTGCGTGGAGAGGCCCACCAGCGCCCCGGGCCCGGCCTGGACCCTGGCCTCGGCGACCGGCGCGTCGTCCTGGCCGACGTGAACGCCGTCGGCCTCGGCGGCCTGCACCAGCTCGGGTGTGTCGTTCAGCATGAAGAGCGCTCCGTGGCGGTCGGCCGCCCGGCGAAAAGGTTCGGCCAGGGCGAGAAGCTCCTCGGCGCAGCGCGGCGCCTTCTCGCGCAGCTGGACGATGTCCACGCCCTCGGAAAGCGCCGCCTCGAGCAGGCCCGCCGGGTCGCCCCCGTGCGGGCGCCCCTCGCACACGAAGTAAAGGCGCGCTTGCGCGAGCGCCTCGCGGCGCCGCTCGAGGATGGCCTGCGGGTCGATCACGCGGGCAGTATCGCGGAGTACCATCGCCTCATAGCGGGAGCCCTACCGCGGGCTGAGAGGGCGGCATCAAGGCCGCCGACCGTCTGAACCTGACCCGGGTAATGCCGGCGCAGGGAAGGTGGCCTAACAGCCGCTCCCGAGGAAGGAGGCAGCATGCCCAACCGATCCGAGCAGCCGGTCGACCTGGTGGTCGTCGGCGCCGGCGTGATCGGGCTCGCATGCGCCTGGCGAGCCGCGCAACGGGGAATGAGCGTGCGGGTTCTCGAACGCGATCTCCCGGGCTCCGGCGCCTCCGGCGTGGCCGCCGGGATGCTGGCCCCGGTTGGGGAGGCGACCTGGGGCGAGGAGGGGCTTTTAGACCTTGCCCTCGCGGCGCACGGCGCCTGGCCCGGCTTCGCCGCCGAGCTGGCCGACGCGACCGGCCTCGACGTCGGGTTCCTCGGCCTGGGCGCGCTTCATGCCGCGTTCGACGGCGACGAGGCGCGCGAGCTGCGCCGGCGCCACGAGCTGATGCAGGAGCTGGGCCTCGAGGCCGAGTGGCTCACCCCCACCGCGGCCCGCGAGCTGGAGCCGCGCCTCAGCCCCCGGTGCGCCGGGGCGGTGCACGCTCCGCACGAGTCGGCGGTGGATCCGCGGGCCCTGGTCCGGGCGCTTCGCGCCGCGGCCGAGCGAAAGGGCGTCGTGATCGTGACGGGCGCCGAGGTGGTCGGCGGCCTGGGCGGCGGCGACGCGATCGAGGGCGTCCGCACCGCCGACGGCTCCGAGCACGCCGCGGCTACTGTGCTGCTCGCGGCGGGAGCCTGGTCGGCCGCCGAGTGGCTCCCCGAGCGCGCCCGCCCGCCGGTGCGGCCCGTGAAGGGCGAGATCCTGACCCTCCGCGGCAGCGGGCCGGCGCCCTGCGAGCGGCTGGTCCTCTCCGAGCGCGTCTACCTGGTCCCGCGGCCGGGCGGGCACCTGGTGGTCGGTGCGACGGTCTCCGAGCGTGGCTTCGACACGGCGGTGAGCGCGGGCGGGGTCCACGAGCTGCTGCGCGAGGCCTACCGGGCGCTTCCCGACATCGCCGAGCTCGAGCTGGTCGGGATGTTCGCCGGCTTGCGTCCCGGGACGCCGGACAACGCCCCGCTGGTCGGCCCCGGCGCCTTGGCGGGGCTGCACCTGGCGACCGGGCACTTCCGTAACGGCGTCCTCATGGCTCCCATCACTGCGGACGCCGTTGCGGCGGCCCTCGCGGGCGAGGAGCCCCCCCCGGCGATCATCGCCGCCGACCCGGCGCGGTTCAGGGCGGGAGCCCCGGCGGCGATGGCACCAAAATGATGATCGAGCTGAACGGCGAGCCGGTGGAGCTGGGCGACGGGGCGTCGGTCGCCCAGGCCGTCGCGGCGACGGGGGCCGGCGATGCCCGGCGCGGGGTAGCCGCCGCCGTGGACGGCGAGGTGGTTCCCCGCGCGGAGTGGGAATCGCGGAAGCTCGCCGACGGCTCCGCAGTCGAGGTCGTAAGGGCGGTGCAGGGTGGTTGAGCTCGAGCTGGGAGGCAGGACCTGGGGCTCACGGCTCATCGTCGGCACCGGGGGCTTTCGCTCCCTCGAGGTGATGGAGCGGGCGCTCGAGGCCTCCGGCACCGAGATCGTCACGGTCGCCCTGCGCCGGGTGGAGCCGCTCGCGCAGGGCTCGGTGATGGACGTGATCGATCGCCTCGGGATCTTCTGCCTCCCCAATACGGCGGGCTGCTACACGGCGCGCGACGCGGTGGCGACGGCAAGGCTCGCCCGGGAGGCCTTCGAGACCGACTGGATCAAGCTGGAGGTGATCGGCGACGACCGTACGCTGCTCCCCGACGCTGTCGAGCTGGTGAGCGCCGCCGAGACGCTGGTGGGAGAGGGGTTCACGGTGCTGCCCTACACCAGCGACGACCCGGTGCTGGCCGGCCGACTCGAGGGCGTGGGCTGCGCGGCGGTGATGCCCCTCGGCTCGCCGATCGGATCGGGATCCGGGATCCGCAACCCCTACAACGTCCGGCTGGTGGTCGAGGGCGCGCGCGTGCCGGTGATCCTCGACGCCGGAATCGGGACCGCCTCCGACGCGGCCCTCGCCATGGAGCTGGGCTGCTCGGGGGTCCTGCTGGCGAGCTCGGTCTCGCGGGCCAAGGACCCCGTGGCGATGGCGCGCGCGATGCGCGGCGCGGTCGAGGCGGGCTACGCGGCCCGGGCCGCCGGGCGGATCCCTCGCCGTCTTCACGCGGAGGCCTCGACTCCGGACGAGGGCCTGCCGGAGCTCTAGCCGAGCGCCTCACCCCCGGAGCGTCCTGCCTAGACCACCACTCGGGGGAAGAGGACAGGACGCTTCGGGGGTTTGGGCGAGTCGGAGCCCCCCGTTCGGGGTAGATTCGCTTCATGGCCGAGCTCATCCTGGGACCTCTCCTCCGCTACGTCGGCACGACCGACGCTTCCGTGTGGGTCGAGACGGACGCGGCCTGCGAGGTCGAGGTCCTCGGGCGCAGCACCCCGACCTTCTGCGTCGAGGGGCACCACTACGCGCTGGTGCTCCTGGAGGACCTGGAGCCCGGATCGAGCCAGGAGTACGAGGTGGCGCTGGACGGCGAGCGTGCCTGGCCGCCGGAGGGCTCGGAGTTCCCGCCGAGCGTGCTGCGCACGTTCCGCTCCGACGAGCAGGTCGAGCTCGTCTTCGGCTCCTGCCGCGTCGCCGCGCCGCACGGGCCGCCGTTCACGCTCCCCAAGGAGGTCGACGCCGAGCGCGGGCGCGGCTTCGACGCGCTGCACGCGCTGGCGCTGTCGATCCTCGACTCGGACTCGCCCGCCTACCCGGACCTGTTGTTTCTGTGCGGCGACCAGGTTTACGCCGACGAGGTATCGCCGCGGACCCTGGAGTTCATCGCGGAGCGGGACGACCGCCCGCCGGACGCCCCGCCCGACCAGGTCGCGGACTTCGAGGAGTACACCCGGCTCTACAGGGAGTCGTGGTCGGAGCCCGTGATCCGCTGGCTGCTTTCGACGGTCTCGAGCTCGATGGTCATCGACGACCACGACATGCACGACGACTGGAACATCTCGAGGTCATGGTGCGAGGACATGGAGGAGCTGGAGTGGTGGCGCGAGCGCGTGGTGGGCGGCATGACCGCCTACTGGATCTACCAGTTCGCCGGCAACCTCTCGCCGGCCGACCTGCGCGATCGGGTCCTCTGGAACCGCGTGCAGGAGAACCGCGACGACGCGGCCGGCGTGCTGCGGGAGTTCATGGAGCAGGACGACCAGGAGCGCGAGGGCAAGCGCTGGAGCTACCACCGGGACCTCGGCACGACCCGGTTGATCGTCGCGGACGTGCGGACGGGGCGCTGCCTGGACGAGGGCGAGCGCAAGATCGTCGACGACGACGAGTGGGAATGGATCGCCGAGCGGGCGACCGAGGACGAGTTCGACCACCTGTTGATCGGGACGTCGGATCCCTACCTGCTCGCGCCGGCCTTCCACCATCTCGAGGCCTGGAGCGAACGGGTCTGCGACGGGGAGTGGGGCCGGGCCGGCGCCGTATTGGGAGAGCGCCTGCGCCGCGCGCTCGACTTCGACCACTGGGGCGCGTTCGGCGACTCGTTCGAGCGCCTGACGAACCTGCTCGGTGAGCTCGCCGCCGGTGAGCACGGCACGCCTCCGGCGACGATCGGCGTCCTGTCGGGCGACGTCCATCACGCCTACCTCGCCGAGGTGGCCTTCCGGCGCGGCAGCGGAGCCCAGAGCTTCGTCTACCAGGCGGTGTGCTCGCCCTACCGAAATGCCCTGGACACCAACGAACGGCGCGCGATCCGCGTCGGGATCTCGCGACCGGCCGCGGCGGTTACACGGGCTCTGGCGAAGGCCGCGAACGCGCCCGACCCGGGCATCCGCTGGCGTTTTCGCGAGGGGCCCTACTTCGACAACCAGGTCGCCACGCTGAAGCTCGACGGGCGCTCCTGTGAGCTTGTGCTCGACAAGGTAAAGCGCGACCCCGAGGGTCGAGACGAGGCCCTCGAGCGCGTCTTCGAGCACCGCCTCAGCTAACCCCCGGCGCGGCGTCGGGTGCGAAGCGCACCTCGGCGGGGTCGCGGTCGTCGCGCAGGCCCTTGAACGAGGGGGCGCGGAGCGTGCGCGCCGCCGTCCACTCACGGAACTCGACCTCGGCGACCAGCGCGGGCTCGACGAAGACGGCCTCCTTCGGCGTCTTGCGGCCGGAGAACGGGGACGTTTCGCTGCGCAGCTTGGCCAGCTTGCTTGAGAGGTCGCGCAGCGTCTCGTCGGTGAAGCCGCTGCCCACCCGGCCCGCGTAGCGGAGGGCAAGCGGGCGATCGACGTCGCCGGCCTCGCCCGGCCCGCCCTCCTCGGGCTCGTAGAACCCCACGAGCAGGGACCCGATCCAGTCCGAGCGACGGCCCTCCCCCGGCATCCATCCCCCGATCACGAAGTCCTGGGAGTGGGTGTTCTTCACCTTGAGCCAGGAGCGAGACCGGCGCCCGGGCGTGTAGCGGGAGTCGAGGCGCTTCACGACGACCCCTTCCAGGCCGCGCTGCCTGGTCAGCTCCAGCAGGCCCGCTCCGTCCCCCTGGTGGTAGGCGGGGGTCTGCCACGACGGGCCGTCGAGCCCGAGGTCGGCGAGCAGCCTGCGGCGGTCGGCGTAGGGCAGCTCGTAGAGCTCGCGACCCTCGAGAAAGAGGACGTCGAAGAGCACGTACGTCACCGGAGACTCGGTCGCGCGCCGGCGGACCGCCGCCTCCGAGCCCAGGTGCATCCGGCGCTGAAGCAGCTGGAAGTCAGGCCGCCCATCCGCGTCGAAGGCGACGATCTCGCCGTCGAGGATCACCTGAAGCGCGCCGAGCTTGGAGCCCAGCGGGCGCAGCTCCGGGTACTGCGAGGTGATGTCGCGACCGTTGCGGCTCTCCAGCTTGAGGTGCCCAGCGTCGCTGTAGCCGATCGCGCGAACCCCGTCCCACTTCAGCTCGTACGCCCACCCGCCGTCCTCGCGGGGGAGCTCGGAGAGCACGGCCATCATCGGCTTCGCCCGCTCCGGCATCGGCACCCGGCCCGGATCGGCCGGCGGGTCCATCCGGTGGATCATCCAGTTGCGGCCCTTGGTCGGGAAGAGTCCATACGTGCCCTCGACCCGGTCGCCATGGAGAACAACGGTGACCTTCCCCTCGTGCCACTCGAGGGCCTCGTAGGTCCCGTGGTCCCAGACCGACATGGTGCCCGCCCCGTACTCGCCCTTCGGGATCTCGCCCTCGAACGTCAGGTACTCCAGGGGGTGGTCCTCCGTGTGCACCGCCAGGCGGTTCTCCTTCGGATGCGGCGGCAGCCCCTTCGGCAGCGCCCACGACACCGCCACCCCGTCGCGTTCGAGCCGCAGGTCCCAGTGCAGCCGGCTCGCGTGATGCTCCTGCACCACGAACCGCCCGCCCTCGCCGCCGGCCTGCGCCCCGCCCCGCGGCTCGGGCGTGCGGTCGAAGGCCCGCTTGCGCTCGTACTCGGTGAGCTTGTCGCGTGCCACCCTTCGATCCTAGGAAGCCGTTCGTCATCATTGCTTCTGCCCCCGTTGCGTAACTGGTGAACGCACTCGCCTTTTAAGCGAGCGAAAAGTGGGTTCGAGTCCCACCGGGGGTACTCACGCGGCCAGTTGAGTCCTCAGCCGATGTCCCAAGTGGCGGCGGGTCCGGCGGCGGTGGCAGTTGGCACACCGGAGCACGCATTCTCGTATCTCGGCCTGTAAGCGCCTGAAGGAACAGCCCGCCCGCGCCATCTGCGCCACTCTCCCTGTCTTACGACCTACGTGATCGAAGTCCAAGACGACGAGGTCAGTCGTCCCACAGTCGACGCATTCGCCTTCTAGCAAGTGCCGACGCACGAACTCGAGGTTGCGGCGCTCGTGCGGGGTGAGATACGGAAGCTTCAGGGCAGTCTCGGGCTCGAGCCGCCACGACCCCTGGACGTGGGCCGTGCGACGTCGGTGACAATTCACGCAGACCACGTCGCACCGTTCGACTTCCGCTCGCAGCCCATCGACGGAGGTCCCCCTCCCCACGAGTACAGAGAGGTTGGCCGTTTTCTCGGTCCTATGATCGAACTCGAGTACGTCAGGATCGTTGAGGTCGCAGTCCACGCATGAATGGCTCCGAAGGTGGTCGTCGATGAACGCCGCCCCGAGTTCGGCTCGCTGACGTTTCGAGGCCGCACACTGCTCGCGGTGCAGGGTCCCGCGTTCGCGGAAGTAGACCCGGAAGCACTCGCGGCACCAGCCTTGGTGGCCATCGCCCATCCGGTTGAAGGCAGACAGCGGCAGGTTCGTGTCGCACCGAGGACAACGCCGACTCCCGCCAGCAGCGATGCGAATCTTCGCGGCGGGGCGCGGGACCCGTACGCGCGGGCGGGGCGGAGGCTTTGGGAGGTCTCTCACCCAGGCGCTTACCGAGGAGAGCGAAACCTCGAGTTCGTCGGCAATTCGCCGAAGGGGCCAACCGGCCAGTCGCAGCTCGCGAGCTTCCTGCCGCTCTGCGTCCTTCCGTCGCATACGAACAGATGTTCGCAACAGCATCGGATGTGCCCGCCGCACGCCCCCCGCGCGAGTGAAGCAGGGTCGCGCTCAGGCGGCGACCACCCGGCCGCCCACTTCGGCCCGGCCGTCTTCGAGCGGCCTCGCGTACAGCACGGATCCCTCGCCCTGGAGGATCTCGATCGGGCGGCCAAGCTCGGCGGTGAGCTGAAGCGCCGCGGAGCCTGTGGCCTCGTCCTCCTCGATGCCGTCGTCGGGGGCGAACACCCGCATCCGGACCAGGCCGGCCGCCTCGTCGATCCACGCCCAGCGCACTTCCTCGCCGTGCTCGGGCGGGGTGAGGGCGTCGATCTCCGCGGATGAACCGAGCCGCTCGTAGCGCCACGCAGGGCCCCACTCGGGCCTGGCCGCGGCGTAGGGCAACCCGCCGTCGAAGCGGACCCCGACCTCGCCGGCGGGCGGGCGCAGCGCCGACACCTCGATCCCCTGCTCGCGAAGCAGCCATGCCGTGCCCACGACCGGATGGCCGACGAACGCAAGCTCCGACATCGGGGTGAAGATGCGCATCTCGCCACGCTCGCGGTCGTCCACGAACACCGTTTCGGAGAAGCCGAGCTCATGGGCGATCGGCTGGCGCTCGGCCTCGCCCACCGTGCCTCCGTCGAGAAACACCCCCAGCGGATTGCCGTTGCGGCCGGCGGCGTCGCAGAAGACGCGTACGACCTGAAGGCCCGGGTGCTCCCGCGCGGTCACCGGCCGCACCCTAGGTACTTGCAGCCCGCGCCGGGCCCACCGCGACGGTTCTCGCTTGCTTCCGCGCCCGCCGAGCGCCAGAATCGTCTGCTTGAGCTCCGAGGCAGGGACGACAACGCACGGCATCACCCGCAGGCGCGCGATCGGGGGCGCCGCCGCAACCGGCGCCGGAGTGGCCGTGGCCAGGGCGCCGGTCGCCGCCGCGGCGGCCCGCCGCGTGGACGCCGTCATCGTGGGGGCCGGTTTCGCGGGCCTCGCCGCGGCCGAGCAGCTTCGCCAGGCCGGGCGCTCGTTCGTAGTCTGCGAGGCACGCCGCCGCGTCGGCGGCCGGATCCTCAACCGCCCGATCGGCGGCGGCAAGGTCGTCGAGATCGGCGGCCAGTGGGTGGGGCCGACCCAGGATCGCGTCCTCGCGCTCATCGACGAGCTTGGCCTCGAGACCTTCAAGACCTACGCCGAGGGCCAGAACGTCTACTACCGCGAAGCCAACCCCGGGCCGCTGCAGCGCCAGACCTACACCGGGACGATCCCGCCCGCCAACCCGGCGGCCCTCGTCGAGCTTCAACTGGTCATCACCCAGCTCGACTCGATGGCCCAGCAGGTACCGGCCGACGCGCCGTGGGAGGCCGCCAACGCGGGGCAGTGGGACGGGCAGACCTTCGAGACCTGGAAGCTCGCGAACAGCACGAGCGATGAGGCACGCGATCTGATCGACCTCGCCATCCAGGCCGTGTTCGCCGCGGAGCCGCGGGATCTGTCGCTCCTTCACGTGCTCTTCTACATCCGCGCCGCCGGCTCTTTCAACCGGCTGATCGACACCGCCAACGGCGCCCAGGACAGCCGGGTCGTAGGCGGCACCCAGTTGATCGCCAAGCGCCTCGCCCGCCGGATGCGACGCGAGATCGTCCTGGGAGCGCCGGCGCGGGTGATCGAGCACACCGGGTCGGGCGTTCGAGTGCGCACGCCGGCCGGCACCTTCGAGGGCAAGCGCGCGATCGTGGCGGTGCCGCCCACGCTTGCCGGGCGCATCCGCTACGCGCCCAAGCTGCCGGCGAACCGCGACCAGTTGACCCAGCGGATCCCGATGGGCTCGGTCGTCAAGTGCATGGCCGTCTACGACGAGCCGTTCTGGCGGGCCGATGGCCTCAGCGGCATGGCGACGAGCGACACCGGCCCGGTGAAGCTCACCTTCGACAACACACCACCCGAGGGCTCGCCCGGCGTGCTCCTGGGCTTCATCGAGGGCCAGGAGGCGCGCGAGCTGACCACCGCCTCGAAAGCGCAGCGCCGCGAGGCCGTCCTGGCCTCGTTCGAGCGCTACTACGGCGAGACCGCGCGCACCGGCGCGACCGGCTACCTGGACAAGAGCTGGGCCGAGGACCCCTGGAGCCGCGGGTGCTACGTGGGCTACATGCCGCCCGGCGTACTCACCGGCTACCGCGAGGCGCTGCGCGCGCCGATCGGCCGGCTCCACTGGGCAGGCACCGAGACGGCGACCGTTTGGAACGGCTACATGGACGGCGCGGTGGAATCCGGCCAGCGCGCCGCCCAGGAAGTCCTGGACGAGCTTTGAGCGCCGGCGCCGCGCTCGCGGCCTGCCTGACCGCCGCCACGGCGAGCGCCCTCGCCGCGGCACCCGCGCCGGCGGCTCCCTACATCCATCCTCACCGCGGCGGCTCGGTCATCGACGGGGCCCCGGCCTACGGCGAGAGCACCATGCCCGCCTTTCGCAATGCGGCCCGCGACGGGTTCGTCCTCGAGCTGGACGCGAAGCTGACCGCCGACGACGTGGCCGTGGTCTTCCACGACGCCACGCTTGACCGAGCGACCGACTGCGCCGGGCGGATCGACGCCAAGACGCTGGCCCAGCTCGGTGCCTGCCGGGTGGACATCCTCGGAACGCAGGGCAACTCGGTCCAGCTCGATGCGGGCGAGGGGGCGGCCATCCCCACGCTCCAGCGCGTCCTCGCGCTGGCCGACCGCCACGACGTGGCGGCGAACATCGAGATCAAGAACGTGCCCACCGACCCCGACTTCGACTCCACGGACGGGTTCGCCAACTCGGTCATGGACGTCCTCGTCGCCAGCGAGATGCCGCGGGCCGATCTGATCGTTCAGAGCTTCTGGCCCCAGAACCTGACCGTCGCCGAGCAGCGCCTGCCGCGGGCCGAGCGGTCGCTGCTCACCCTCTCAGCGCTCAACGAGGGAGCGCCGGCGTTCGCCGCCGCGAATGGCATCGAGTGGGTATCGCCGCAGTGGCCGGTGAACGCCGCGTACGTTGCGCAGGCGCATGCTCTGGGTCGGCGGATCGTTCCGTACACGGTCGACTCGACCGCCGACATCACCGCGGCGACCGAGCTGGGCGTGGACGCGATCATCAGCAACGACCCCGCGACGGCACGGCGCGCGGTGGCCGACGCGGTCGGCGCGCCTCCACCGATCCCGCCACCACCGTCGAGGGACCAGTGCCGCGAGACCAAAGCCGCCACCCACCTCCCACCGATCCTCGCCCGCGACTCCCAGCCGGGAGCCCCGCGCATGTTCGCGATGCAGCCGAAGCAGGACCTCGAGCACGTCGGGACCTACGACGCCTTCCGCACGAAGATCGAGTGCCTGATCCGCCAGTACGTGAAGCGCCGCCGCGCGCGCCGGCGCCCGAACGTCGTCGCGTTCAACGAGGACATCGGCCTGATGACGATCGCGACCGGGTCCCGCGGCGCCAATGCCCGCCAGATCTTCGGCGACCCCGACTCGGCGCCCAGCTGCGAGTCGCAGGGTGCCCCGTGCGGCGCCCTGGGCGCGCTCGAGGCGATCACCGCCGCCTACGCCTCGCAGGTGGCGGCGTACGAGGGGAAGTTCCCCGGTACGGGCCCGATCGAGAGCGGCTTCATCGCGCCCACGGACACGTTCGCGCGCGGCTGGATGCAGGTCTTCTCCGATATGGCTCGCCGCTACGGCGTCTACATCGTCGGGTCGAACACGCAGGCGCCGTTTCGTGAGTCGCGCGATCCCAGCGAGATCGCCGCCTTTCGCGACCCGGACCTCCCGGCTCCGGAGTCCGTCTACGTCGCGACCGAGGGCAACGCCTACAACGAGGTCTTCATGTGGGGGCCTCGCGACGTGCGCGCCGAGGGCCCCAGGCCGCTTCGCAACGTGGTCGCGCAGAACCGGAAGGTCCCGCTCACCTCGCTGGAGGAGCAGCTCGAGATCTCCGACGGCCCCAGCACCGGCCCCGACGGCGTCGAGAACGTGAGGCCGTACGCGCTGCCGGGCACCGAGGCCAGGATCTCGTTCGCGACCAGCCTGCCCGCCTTCGTCTTCGGGCACGGCATCGGCCAGCCGCCGCCCGACGTGGACCCCTGCTCGGACACGAGCCTCTACTACATGCGCTGCCTGGAGCAGCTCGGCGTGAACGTCGTGATCCAGGACGAGGCCAATCCCGGGCGCTGGGCCGTGACCCAGCCGGGGGGCTGGCAGCCGCTCGAGTGGATGAGCTCCTCGTGGCGGCACGTCGGCGACCGCTCGGTCAGCTTCGACTACAACGTCACACCGTTCATGGTCGGGAACCTCGCCGACATCGTCTTCGACGGCCAGAGCTCGATCACCCAGCGCGGCAGGGCCCTCGGCAGAGGATGCAACTACGTCGGCATCCGGCGCTTCCGAGCCGCCGCGCCCGAGTCCGACCCGCAGGAATACAGGCGCTACGCGGGTCGCAAGCGCCAGTTCGTAGCGCTGGCGCCATGGGTCAGCCGGGGCGGCGGGCGAGACGCCCTGCGCGACGTCTCGACCAGGCTCGCCCCCGGCTCGGGTGACGAGCTCGAGAACGACTACGTGGAAACGGCCCTCGTCGCCGACCTCCCGTTCCCGGTCGACCGAACCCGCCGGGCCTGCGCGCGTTAGGAGCGGCTCAGTGGCGGAAGTGCCGGCGGCCGGTGAAGACCATCGCCACCCCGGCCGCGTCGCAGGCGGCGACCACCTCGTTGTCGCGGACCGAGCCCCCGGGCTGGATCAGGGCCACGGCGCCGGCGTCGATTGCCCGCTGCGGGCCGTCCGGAAAGGGAAAGAACGCGTCGGAGGCCACGACGGTGCCCTCCAGAGGGCGGGCGACACCCTCGGGGGCGGCGTCCTCGGCCTTCTCGATCGCGATCCGCACCGAATCCACCCGGCTCATCTGCCCGGCGCCGATGCCGAGCGTGGCGCCGTCGCGGGCGAAGACGATCGCGTTCGAGCGAACGTGCCGGCACACCTTCCAGGCGAAGAGCAGGTCGGCCCAGGCGCCGTCCCCCGGAGCGACCTTGGTCGGCACCTCCATCTGCTCGCGTGACTCGGTGACCACGTCTGGGTCCTGCACGAGCAGCCCGCCCCGAACCCGCTTCATGTCGCGCTCCTGGGGCAGGTAGGCCCGGCGCTCGGTGGCCTCCAACAGGCGCACCGCCTCCTTCCGGCGAAGCACCTCGAGCGCCTCGTCGGAAAAGCCGGGGGCGATCAGCACCTCGATGAAGTTCTCGTGCAGCCGCGCGGCTAGCGCCTCGTCCACGGGCCGGTTGAGCGCGATCACCCCGCCGAAGGCCGAGAGCGGGTCGCACGCCAGCGCGCGCTCGTAGGCGGCGCCGGCCGACTCGGCGACCGCGGCGCCGCACGGGTTGTTGTGCTTGACGATCACCGCGGCCGGGTCGGTGAACTCGCCGAGCAGCCGCCGGGCCGAGTCGAGGTCCAGGACGTTGTTGAACGAGAGGGCGCGGCCGTGCCGCTTCGCCACGCGCGAGAGCACGTGGGAGCGCGAGCCGGTCTCGACGTAGAGCGCGGCCGTCTGGTGCGGGTTCTCGCCGTAGGAGAGATCGAGAAACTTCTCGTGCGCGGTCACCCAGTGCTCCGGATACGCCTCGTAGCGGGAGGCGAACCATCGCGAGATCGCCGCGTCGTAACGGGCGGTGAACGCGAACGCCTCGTTGGCCAGCCAGTGGCGCGTCTCGGACGACACCCGCCCCTCTGACTCCTGAAGCTCGGCCAGGACGGCGTCGTAGCTCTCGGGCCTGACTACCACCGCCACGTGGGCGTGGTTCTTCGCGGCCGCCCGGATCATCGTCGGGCCGCCGATGTCGATGCTGGAGACAGCCTCGGCATCGCTCACCTCGGCGCCCGCCACGGTGCGTTCGAACGGGTAGAGGTTCACGCACACAAGGTCGATCGGCTCGATCCCCTCCTGCTCGAGCACTGCCCGGTGGGAAGGGTCGTCGCGCAGCGCGAGCAGCGCGGCGTGCAGGCGCGGATGGAGGGTCTTCACGCGGCCGTCGAGGATCTCCGGCGAGCCGGTGAGCTCGGAGACGTCGATGACCTCGAGCTCCGCCTCGCGCAGCGCAGCGGCTGTGCCGCCGGTCGATACCAGCTCCACTCCGAGCGCGGCGAGCCCGCGGGCGAAGTCGGCGATCCCGGTCTTGTCGGAGACCGAGATCAGCGCGCGCCGGACCGCGACCGCCTTGTCGTCCTGGAGCCCTGTCGAGTCCGCCGCCTCCACGGCGGCGAGTCTATTCGCAGTACTCCCCGCTCGCCGGACGCGGATCCCGGCCCTCGATCCCGGCGCATACCTCCAGCCGTTCGAGCCGCCGGGCCAGCTCGTCCTGCTCGCCGGTGGCCGGACAGCCGGCGGCGCAGAGGTTGTCCTCGGCGTGGGGATCGCCGTCGAGGTCGTAGCGCTCGAGCTCGTCGACCTCGACGCACTCCTCCCCGATGGCGGCCCGCGTGTGGTGGGTGAGCATCGCCCGCGGCGTCTTCACCCCCGTGAACTCGCAGGTGGGGAACCCCCCGGCGTCCTGCGCCCGGTACTCGTAGAGCAGCGCCCGGTCCGTGGGGAGATCGTTTTCGCCTGCGATCGCCGGGACCAGCGAGCGGCCGTCGAGCACGCGGCACTCCCCCTCGCCGATGCATGGCTTTGCGCCGGCCAGCTCGAGGATCGTCGGTGGGATGTCGACGTTGCTCACCGGCGCGGCGACCTCCCCCACGGCGCCTTCTTCGCCGAGGTACGCGGCGGGCGCCCGGATCGCGAGCGGCATGTGGTGTGCCTCGGGGTAGGGGACCACCTTGCCCGTCGGAATGCGGTGCTCGCCGTAGAAGAGGCCGTTGTCGGAGGTGAAGAGGATGACGGTGCGCTGGAGCTGACCCGTCTCCTCGAGCGCGCCGAGAAGATCGCCCACCCCGCGGTCGACCGACGCCAGGGAGGCCAGCGCGCAGCCCCAGCGGTCCCCGAGCTGGGACACCTTGGCCTCGCTGAGCGGCTCGGCCTGGAGGAAGCCGGGCTTGTCGGAGACGTCGGCCTCGTTGAACGAGGGCGACCGGGGCGGCTGAGCGTCCTTGAACAGCTCGAGGTCCTCCGGCGCGGGAATCGCGTATCCCGAGCAGGGCCCGCCCGTGTCGTTCTCGCCCTCGGTGTGCGGCGCCCGGTGGTCGATCTGAAGGAAGTACGGGCTTCCCTGCTCGCCGAGCTCGCGCACCTCCTCGAGCGCGATCTCGTTCAGCACCTCGGTCGCGTGCTCGCCCTCGTACGCGGTTCGGGCGCCCTCGGAGTCGACGATGTTGAACCCGTAGTAGTAGGGCCCGAAGGCCGTGTGCCAGCGCTCCCAGCCGGGGCCCGGTCCCAGCCCGTCGCCCGCCTGCCCGTATCCGTTCAGGTACTTGCCGATGTGCGAGGTGGTGTACCCGGCGCGCTGAAGCCAGGCCGGGAGGGTGTTCTCCGGGTCGACGAGGGCGGGGTACCCGGGCGAGTTGGCGAGGACCCCGTTGTTGTGCCCGTACTGGCCGGTCAGCAGGACGGCCCGGCTGGGACAGCAAAGCGCCGTGGAGACCCAGAGGTTCGCGAAGCGCGTCCCCGCGTCGGCGACCAGCGCCGTTGTCTGCGGCATCGCCTCCGGGGTGAACTGGGCCAGCGTCTGGTCGTCGGTGAGCACCAAAATCACGTTGGGGCGCGAGGACGCTTCGCCGCCGTCGCCGGAGCCGCCGCAGCCGGCGAGCGGGAAGGCGGCGAGGGCGAGGGCCCAAGGGGGAGGGGGGGGGGGGGGGGGGGGGGGGGGGGAAGGGGCGTGCACACCCAGCCCCAAAGAGGGGGGGGACGCAAAAACAAACA
>JBPCKC010000052.1:0-54464 GCA_051004675.1 Solirubrobacterales bacterium | reverse complement strand
CAGGCTCGGGCTCGGTCGTCCCTGGTAGCGGAACTCGCTGTCGTAGTCGTCCTCGACCACGACCAGGTCGGTGCGCCGGTTGCTTGCGCGGCGCTGCTTGCTACGGGCCGCGCTGAGCGTGACGTTGGTCGGGTATTGGTGGCTCGGGGTCACGTAGAGCAGCTCGCTCGACTCGAGCCCGGCGTCCGGCACGATCCCGGAGCCGTCGACCGGCACCGCCACGAGCTCGGCTCCGGCGCGCCTGAAGACGTGCCAGGCGTCGGGATAGCCCGGCTCCTCGACGGCGACGCGTGCCCCCGCCGAGACGAGCAGCTCGGCGACGAGGTGAAGGCCGTGCTGCGACCCGAGCGTGATCAGCACCTGGTCGGATGTCGCCGCAATGCCGCGGCCGGGGAGGATGTGGCGGCACACCATCTCCACCAGCAGCGGATCATCGGCGGACTGGCTGTCCTGGAGCGAGTGGTAGACGTGGGGGAAGTACAGCGCCTCGCGCAGGGCGCGCAGCCAGGCGCGCGACGGGAAGGTCCAGACGTCGACGTGGCCGCCTACGAACGGGTAGGGGCTGTCGTACCAGCGCGCGGGCTTCTCGATCTGCGGCAGGCCGTCGCGCTCGGCAGCGCCGAGGCGGGCGCTCCAGTCGTAGCGCCCGAGCGCCTCGCGCTCCGGGCGCTCGTGGGCGAGCGCCTCGCGCAACTCGAGGTTCACGAACAGGCCGCTGCGCGGGCGGCTCTCGACGAAGCCCTCGGCGATCAGCTCCTGATAGGCGAGATTGACCGTATTGCGCGAGAGCGCTAGCTCGCGCGAGAGCTCGCGCGAGGACGGCAGCGGGCGCGAGCGGTCGAGCAGCCCGGCGACGATCGAGTGCTCGAGCGCGCGCCGGAGCTGCCGGTAGAGCGGCTCGTCGGACGTAGGGTCGAGCCCGAGTGGGGTGAACGTCAAGTGGACCCCGCCGCGTTCGCTGATTCTTGGCTGGCGCACCTCGGGGTGCTCGGGGAGCCTACGGCACGCTGGCGCTGTGCGCTGCCAAGGTGCCGGCGCACTGGCCCCCTCGCTCTTGCCCGATCTGGATCTCGACAAGTGGCCAGATCCAGGTAGCGTCGCCTTGGCCGGGCGTCTCCGTCCCGCGGAGCGCGGCACCGGCCGAGCCAGCGAAAGGGAGTCAATGTCGAACAAGCTGCAAGACCGACCGGTACCGACCGAGACCGCCGCGGGTGCCCACGACGCCCAGGATCTCTCGACGCGCGCCAAGCGTCACCTCTGGATGCACTTCACGCGGCTCGGCAACTACGCCGACAGCGAGCTTCCGATAATCGTTCGCGGCGAGGGCTGCTACGTCTTCGATGCCCACGGCAAGCGCTATCTCGACGGGCTGGCGGCGCTCTACTGCGTCAACGCCGGCCACGGGCGACGCGAGCTCGGCGAGGCCGCGGCCGCGCAGTCGGCGGAGCTCGGCTTCTTCCAGGCATGGATGTTCGCGCACCCGCCGGCGGTCGAGCTGGCCGAGCGCGTGGCGAGCCTCACCCCAGGCGACCTCAACAGGGTCTTCTTCACATCGGGCGGCTCGGAGGCAGTCGAGTCCGCGCTCAAGCTCGCTCGCTCCTACCACCGCCTGCGCGGCGACCAGCGGCGCACGAAGGTGATCGCCTATCACGGGACCTCGCTGGGGGCGCTCTCGGCCACCGGACTGCCCACGCTGAAAGCGCAGTTCGAGCCGACGATGCCGGGCGGCTGCCACGTTCCGAACACGAACAGCTACCGCTGGCCCGCCGACCGCGACCCGCTCTGGGCCGCCGAGAAGATCGAGCAGAGGATCGAGTTCGAGGGCGCGGACACGGTCGCGGCGGTGATCCTGGAACCGCTCCAGAACGCCGGCGGGTGCATCCCGCCCCAGGACGGCTACTTCCAGCGCGTGCGCGAGATCTGCGATCGCCACGACGTGCTGCTGATCTCCGACGAGGTCATCTGCTCGTGGGGCCGGCTGGGCCACTACTTCGGCTGCCAGCGCTACGACTACCAGCCGGACCTGATCACTACCGCGAAGGCCCTCACGTCGGCCTATGCACCGATGGGCGCGCTGATCGCCTCGGACCGGGTGGCCGAGCCGTTCATGCACGGCACCGAGATGTTCACCCACGGCTTTACCTTTGCGGGCCATCCCGTGGCGGCGGCGATCGCGATGGCCAACCTCGACGTCTTCGAGCGGGAGGACCTTTGCGGCAACGTCCTCGCGAACGAGGGTGAGCTGCGGTCCATGCTCGAGGGCTTGCGAGACATCCCGATCGTGGGCGACGTCCGTGGCGCCGGCTACTTCCACGCCGTCGAGCTGGTCAAGGACCAGGACACCAAGGAGGGCTTCAACGAGGAGGAGTCCGAGGAGCTCCTGCGCGGGTTCATCTCCGGCGAGCTCTACCGCCGCGGGCTCATCTGCCGCGCCGACGACCGCGGCGACCCCGTGATCCAGCTCGCGCCGCCGCTGATCTGCGACCCCGAGCACTTCGCCGAGATCGAGGGCATCCTCCGCCCCGTCCTCACCGAGGCAGCCGAGCGTCTCGGGTAGGGCACCCGTGGTGATCGCCTGATGCTCACGGTCGGCGGCCTCGCCAAGGGGTGCGGGCTCGAGCTGGTCGCCGGGGCCGAGAACGCCGGCCGGCCCATCCGCTGGGTCCACATCACCGAGCTCGAGGATCCCACCCCCTGGATGTCCGGGGGCGAGCTGCTGCTCACCACGGGAATCCAGCTCACTTCGCCGGCCAAGCAGCGCCAGTTCATCGAGTTGCTCGACGGGCACGACCTGGCGGGCATCGGGTTCGGGACGGGCCTTTCGGCCAAGCGGTTGCCGAAGGCCCTTGTCGTGGAGGCGGAGGCCCGGGGGCTGCCGCTGTTCGAGGTGCCCTACGAGATGCCGTTCATCGCGATCACCGAGTACGCGTTCGGCAAGCTCGTCAACGAGCAGTACGACGTGCTGCAGCGCGCCGGCGAGGTGCACGAGCGCCTCGAGCGGCTGGTGCTTCAGGGCAAGGGCCTCGACGGGGTGCTCGAGTCGATCGCGGAGGCGGTGGGGGGGGCGGCCCTCGTCCTCGACGGACGCGGGGCCGAGCTGGCCCGCCAACCGCCAAGCGGGGGTCCCGACGCCGAGCTCACCGGGTCGCTCGCGGGCGAGGTGCTGGGCCGTAACGGCTCCGGACAGGTCGCCTTCTTCGCGCCCTCGGATGCTGCGCTCGTCGATCGCGCGCTCGCCGTGCCGGTGTCCGGGCGCCGCGACGCCTCCCCGATCGCGTGGCTCGTGGTCGTTTCCGACGGCGAGTCGCTGGGCCCCTTCGAGCGCCTGCTCTCGCGCCAGGCCGCGATGGTGGTGGGCCTCGAGCTGATGCGCGAGCGGGTGGTCCAGGAGACCGAGCGCCGCCTGGCCGGCGACCTGCTCACCGAGGCGCTCAGCGGGCGACTGGACGCCGACGAGGCGGCTGGGCGGTTGCGCCCGTTCGGCATCGGCACCGACGCGGCCGTCCTCGTCTTCGACCTGGACGACCCGACGGCCGCCGAGGCGGAGGTCGAGGCTCGCCTCGCCGAGCTCGGCGCTCGCGGGCTCGTAGCCACAACCTCCGCCGCGGGCAGGCCGCTGCTCTGCGCCGTCGTGGGCACCGGTGGCCCCGGCCCGGCCAAGATTGCGGCGGGCGTCCGCTCCTCGCTCCTCGCTCGCCGCGCCGCGGTGCGCGCCGCGGTGTCACGTCCCGCCGGCGTGGGATCGCTTCGGCGGGCGTTTCACGAGGCTCGCTGCGCGCTGGAGGCCACCTCGCTGGGAAACGGAGAAGCCCCGGAGGTCGCCTCCCACGAGGACCTCGGCGCCTTCACCCTCCTGCTCGCGCTCCAGGACGATGATGCGCTGCGCGCCTACAGCGATGGGCTGCTGGAGCCGATCGAGCGCACCGAGGGCGAATACGGCGGCGAGTTGCTGCGCTCGCTGGAGGCCTTCATCGAGAACAACGGCAACTGGGAGCGCGCCGCGCGGTGCCTTTACTGCCATCGCCACACGCTGCGCTACCGGATCCGCAAGGTCGAGGAGCTGACGGGGCGCGACCTCGGGCGCGCGACCGACCGGATCGAGCTGTGGCTGGCGCTCCGGGCGCGGGAGCTGGTCAGATGAGGGTCGCAGTACTGGGCGCGGGCGGCACGATCGCCCCGGCGATCGTCCGCGACCTCGCCGAGTCCGACGAGATCTCGGAGCTGGCGCTGCTCGATCTCGACGCGGAGCGCGCCGGTGCCGTCGCCGAGGCCCATGGGGGCGGGAAGGCGACTGCCACCCGGGTGGACGCGACTGCGACTGGCGCCCAGCCGGGGTCGCTGCCGGGCGCGCTGGCCGGCTGCGGAGCGCTGGTGAATTCCGCGTCGTACCGGATCAACCTCGAGGCGATGCGGGCCTGCTTGGAGGCAGGCTGTCACTACCTGGACCTGGGCGGCCTCTACTGGATGACGGGTCGTCAGCTCGAGCTGTCGGGCGAGTTCGAGGCAGCCGGTCTCACCGCTGTCCTCGGCATCGGCTCGGCTCCGGGCAAGACCAACCTGATGGCGAGGGTGGCCGCTGAGCGCCTGGGCGGCTCGGCCGACGAGGTTCGCGTCTGGGCCGCGGGCCGCGACCCGAACCCGCCGGGTTCCTTCAGCGTCCCCTACTCGGTTCGGACCCTCGTCGACGAGCTGACCATGGCGCCGGTGGTGCTCCGCGGCGGCGAGCCCACCGAGATCGAGCCGATGGCGGACGGCGGGAGCGTGGACTTCGGCGACCCGATCGGCGAGGGTGCCACGATCTACACGCTGCACTCCGAGATGCGCACGTTCGGCGCGAGCTTCGGCGCCGCGGAGGGGAGCTTTCGCCTCTCGCTCGCACCCGTGGTGCTGGAGCGACTGCGCGAGCTGATCGGTAACCGTGCCGCCCCCGGACGCCAAGCGGAGGAGGCGGGCCTTGATTCGGAGATCGACGCCGCCGCTCGCGAGGCGCTTCCGCCCTCGCCCCATACGGCCTCGGTGCACTTGGTCGAGGCCGCTCGCGACGGGCGGGTAGCGACGGTCCGCGCCGTCACCCGGCCGCACGAGGGCTGGGGCCTGGGCGGTGGGATCGTCTCCACGGCCGCGCCGGCCGCGGCGGCGGCGCGGATGTTCGCGCGGGGTTCGATCGAGGTGAGGGGAGCGCTGCCGCCGGAGGGCTGCATCGATCCCGAGGAGATGTTCGCCGAGCTTGAGAGGCGCGGCGCCACCTTCGAGGTGGACGTGAGCGAAGGAGTGCTGGCATGAAGGTCGGGATTCCCACCGAGATCAAGGCCGACGAGTACCGCGTCGCCCTCACGCCGATCGGGGCTCGCGAGCTGGCCGAGCACGGACACGAAGTCCTGATCCAAAAGGGTGCGGGGGAGGGCAGCGCGGTCGCGGATGCCGACTACGAGGCCCAGGGGGCGAGGATCGTGCCTGGGGCCGAGGACATCTGGGGAGAGGCCGACCTCGTGCTCAAGGTGAAGGAGCCCCAGCTGCCCGAGGTGGAGATGCTGCGGGCCGAGACCACGCTCTTCACCTACCTCCACCTCGCGCCGGCGGCGGAGTTGACCCAAGCCCTCGCCGACACGAAGGCGATCTGCGTGGCCTACGAGACGGTGGAGGACCGGCACGGGCGGCTACCGCTGCTGGCGCCGATGAGCGAGATCGCCGGGAAGATCGCGACGCAGGCGGGGGCGTTCATGCTGGAGAAGCCGCTCGGCGGCCGCGGGATCCTGCTCGGCGGCGTCCCGGGGGTCGCCCCGGCCAACGTGATGGTCATCGGGGGCGGCGCGGTGGGGATGAACGCGGCGTTCATCGCGATCGGGATGGAGGCCGACGTCTTCGTCTACGACGTCTCGATCGACAAGCTGCGCGAGCTGGACGTTGCGTTCGGCGGCCGGGCTTCGACGGTGTTCTCCTCGACGCTCTCGATCGAGGAGCGCCTGCCCACCATCGATCTCGTGATCGGGGGCGTCCTGGTCCACGGGGCCAAGGCCCCGCGCGTTATCACCCGCGCCCAGCTCGCGCTGATGAAGCCCAGCGCGGTGCTCGTCGACGTGGCCATCGATCAGGGCGGTTGCTTCGAGACGTCGAGGCCCACCACCCACTCCGACCCGACCTACGAAGTCGACGGGATCATCCATTACTGCGTTGCCAACATGCCCGGCGCGGTCCCGATCACCTCGACCTACGCGCTCACCAACGCGACGCTCCCCTACGTGCTCGCGGTGGCCGACCACGGCATCGTCGAGGCTTCGCGCCGCGACGAGGGGCTGAAGCTCGGTGTGAACATCGCCCACGGCGAGGTCACGCACCCGGCGGTCGCCGAGGGGGTCGGCATGGACTACGTCATGCCCGACGACGCCCTCGGGATCGACCCGGCCTCCGCGAACGGCGCGCCCGGCAGCGACGGGGCGGGGGCGACGGCGTCGGGCGCCAGGCAGGGCGCCCACTGAAACGAACGACGAGACTGAATCCGAGCGAAGGAGGAGCAAGATGAGCAAGTACACGGTCGTCAACCCGGCTACCGGTGAGACGGGCAAGGAGTACCCGGAGATGTCCGAGGAGGACCTCCGGGCAGCGATTGCGGCCGCGGAGGAGGCCCACCGCAACTGGGCGCTGAAGACTTCAGTCTCCGAGCGGGCCGCGTTGGTCAAGAAGGTCTCCGAGCTTCATTCCGAGCGCAGGGAGGAGCTGGCGGAGATCGCCGTGCGGGAGATGGGCAAGCCGATGGAGCAGGCCCTCGGCGAGGTCGACTTCTGCGTCGACATCTACGGCTACTACGCCGACAACGCGGAGGACTTCCTCAAAGACGAGCCGATCGAGTTGATGGCGGGAGAGGGCACCGCGCTGATTCGGCGCTCGTCGGTCGGCCCCTTGCTGGGGATCATGCCGTGGAACTTCCCCTACTACCAGGTGGCCCGCTTCGCTGGGCCGAACCTCGTCGTGGGCAACCCGATCCTGCTGAAGCCTGCGCACCAGTGCCCAGAATCCGCTGAGGCGATCCAGAGGACGCACGAGGACGCGGGGTTCCCCGAGGGCGCCTACCAGACTGTCCTCGCCACGAACGAGCAGATCGAGAAGGCGATCGAGGATCCGCGGGTGCGGGGGGTCTCGCTGACCGGCTCCGAGCGCGCCGGGGCCGCGGTCGCCGAGATCGCCGGCCGGAACCTGAAGAAGGTCGTGCTCGAGCTCGGCGGGTCTGATCCCTTCGTGCTCCTCGGCGCCGAGAATCTGGACGAGGCGGTCGAGGCGGCGGTCGCGGGCCGGCTGGACAACACCGGGCAGTCCTGCAACGCGGCGAAGAGGTTCATCGTTGCCGACGAGATCTACGACGACTTCCTCGAGAAGTTCACGTCCAAGATGACCGCCGCCCAGCCGTCCGACCCCACGTCCGAGGGCGCCGAGATGGGACCGCTTTCGTCCGATTCTGCGGCGGAGACGCTCCAGGAGCAGTTGGACCGCGCGGTGGCCCAGGGCGCCGAGGTTGTCGCCGGCGGCGAGCGGAACGGGAACTTCTTCCCGAGCACCGTTCTGACCGGGATCACACCGGGCAACGACGCCCATCACGAGGAGTTCTTCGGCCCCGTCGCGAGCGTGTACCGCGTCGGCTCCGAGGAGGAGGCGATCGAGCTGGCGAACGACACGCCGTACGGGCTCGGCTCCTACGTGTTCACCGACGATCCGGAGCAGGCGCAGCGGGTGGCCGACGGCTTGGACGCCGGGATGGTTTACGTCAACGGGGTGGGCCTGGACGGCGCCGAGCTGCCCTTCGGCGGCGTCAAGCAGTCGGGCTTCGGCCGGGAGCTCGGCCGCTACGGAATCGAGGAGTTCGTCAACAAGAAGCTGATCCGCGTGGTCAGGTAGCCCGGGCATCGGGGGCGTCCGTCCGGCACGGCCCCTACCCGGCGCCGCCTAACTCGCCCCAAGCAACAGGCTGAGCTGGCGGGACTGCGCGACCAGGGTCCCGTCGGGCGCCCACAACTCGCCGTCCTCCTCGAAGAACCCGTCGCGCACGTACCGGTTGTGGAAGCGGCCCAGGAGCAGCGGCCCCGCCGCGGGAAGTGGCGAGCGGAAGTGGACCGTCAGGTCGATCGTCGGCGCGGGGGCGAAGGCTTTCAGGCGCGGCCACGGCGCGGGGAACCAGGCGTCGGCGAGGACGGCGACCGCCAGCGAGTCCACCGGGCGCTCCTCCAGCAGGCCCAGCCAGCCTCCGGCGATGCCGTGCTCCGAGCCGGTGAAGGGTGGATCGCCGAAGCGATGCTGCATCGAGAGCCGTTCCATGAACGCCGGACGGTTCTCGCGAGGGAAGCGCTCGTCGACGGGCGCGGGCGGGTCTGGGGGCGCCACCCGCGGCATCGGTAGCTCGTCGAGGAGCGGGCCTGACGCTCCGAGTCGTCCACGGCGAGCTCCATGGCCCGCATCGCGATCGCCATCACATATCCCCCGAGGGGTCCGCGCGGCGTCTGCCAGTCGTCGGCGACCTCCCCCTCCCACGCACCGTCGCCCGCGGGTCGCAGGGAGGTGGCGTCGTCGAAGCTGGAGCCCATCGGGCGCGGCACGTTATCCGGGCCCCCGCGATCCGTGTGTGACGCACCCAGGGGGGTCAGGCCCTCGCGCGATCGCCCAAGGGGTCAGGCCCCTCTCACGCGATCAGGGGTCAGACCCTCGCGGCGTTGGCCGAGGCGGCCATGCGGGCCGGCCGCCCGCGCGTCGCGACCCGGAAGAAAGTAGTTGCCCCCGGGCCTCGGGGGGGGTGAAGAGGCCCGGGGGCGTGTCCTAGCGCTGGATGGGGGTCTGGCGCTAGAAGTTGTTTGGGTGCCTGACCCGGAACCCGGAGCTGGATCGCATTTCCGTGCTCCATCCCGGACCGGCGCCTGGCGTCATCGACGTATCGAATCTTAGCCCAGCGATAACCGCGTACATATGCCCGCCATTCGCATAGACGGTGATCCACTTACCCTTTCCGCGCTTTCCCCAAACCTCGTAGCTGCCGGAGGGCATCGGGGAGCTCACGAAGTCGCCGCCGTGAAGCGCGTAGGAAACGGCTCCGGAGCAGTCATAGCAGTTGTCCTGCCAGCTGCTGTGGCCTCCACCCAGGCAGTACTCCTTGCCCTTGGCGATCCTGTTCGCGGCCTCGATCACCTTCTTGACTCGGGAGGGCGCGCTGGAGGGCACGGTCGCGAGGCCGTTGCGAAGCTTCGCCTTGCTCGTCGAGCCGTCGCCGCCGTCAGCGCCGGGGCCGCCGAGGCCACCGGAGCCCGCCAGCGCCGGAGCGGCGGTGAGTGCCAGCCCGGCCGAGGCGAGGGTGATCGCCAGCGACCGCGCCATGCGTCGCGAGGGCGAGGTGGGGGTGTTGGAATCCAAGGTTCGGTTTTCTCCTTCGTCTGCCTACGGGGTTAGCTGACGGGCTGGCGCTAAAGGAGTCGCGCCCTCACAAAGGAAGGTGAGCTCGCCCCAACTGGTTGGTTCCCCCGTTCCCCGTGGCTTCGGCCCCCGGGAATTCGGCTTTACCGTTTACGGACCGGCGGGATAGTAGCGATTCGGTAAGTCATTTGCAAGCAACCGCTAATACTCCGCTACGCGGCCGGGTTGGCCTCGGCCCACTCCACGATGCGCTTCGAGTCGGTGACGACCTCGCCCGAGTCGGTCACGAGCACCGGGACGGTCGGGCTGCCCGTGAGCTCCTCGACCTCCTTGCGCCCGGCCGTCTTGACCTGGAAGAGCTTGGGTCCGGCGCCCAGGCCGTGGACCTTATGGGTCTCGGGGTCGTGCCCCGCCATCTTTAGCGCCTGGTAGGCGTTGTGGCACGGATGCCCGCCTGGGCGCGGCGTCTGGAAGGTTCCCCAGCAGATGTAGAGCTTCATGCGCCCCACCCTAATGCGTGTAGCGTTGCGGGAGTGGAGCTGGCGGGAAAGACCGTGCTGCTCACGGGTGCGACCGGGGGCCTGGGACGAACGATCGCCGAGGCGCTGGCGCAGCGCGGGTCCACCCTCGTGCTGTCCTCACGCAAGGGCGAGCAACTCGACGAGCTGGCCCGATCGCTGTCGGGCTCCGGGCACCGGACGATCGTCTCGGACTTGGCCGAGGAGGGCGCGGCCCTGGCGCTGCTCGGCCAGGCCGGGCCGCTCGATGCCTTGGTGGCGAACGCCGGCCTGCCCGCGGCCGGGATGCTCGACGACTACAGCCAGGAGGAGATCGGGCGCGCCCTGCGGGTCAACCTCGAGTCGCCGGTGCGGATGGCGCGCGAGCTCTTCCCCGGCATGGTCGAGCGTGGCGAGGGACACCTGGTGTTCATGTCCTCGATCTCGGGCAAGGCCCACACGGCCCGGGCCTCGCTTTACGCCTCCACCAAGTTCGGCCTGCGCGGGTTCGCGTTCTGCCTGCGCGATGACCTGCGCGGCAGCGGCGTGGGGGTGTCGGTGATCAGTCCCGGCGCGATCCGGGACGCCGGCCTGTTCGCCGACTCCGGAGCGAAGCCGCCGCCTGGGCTGGGCACCGGGACCCCCGAGCAGGTGGCCGCCGCGGTGGTGCGGGCGATCGAGCGCGACCGCGGCGAGATCACCGTGGCGCCGCTCCGCCAGCGGGTTCTCACGCGCATAGCGATGCAGGCTCCAGAGCTCTCCTCGCGGGTCGCCGGGCGCAAGGCCGCCGAGGTCGCCGAGGAGATCGCCGGCGGGCAGCTCGAAAAGAGGTAGCAGGCCCCGCCTCAGCGGGTAGCCTGGATACATGAGCGATTCGTACGGCGCCAAGGCGACCCTCGAGGTCTCAGGGCGCGAGTTCGAGATCCACCGCCTCGACGCGCTCCAGGAGCGCTTCGACGTAGCCCGCCTGCCGTACTCGCTGAAGGTCCTGCTGGAGAACACGCTTCGTTTGGAGGACGGCGAGGGCGTGACCGCAGCCGACGCCGAGACGATCGCGAGCTGGGACGCCAAGGCCGAGCCCTCGAAGGAGATCCCCTTCCAGCCGGCGCGGGTGCTGATGCAGGACTTCACCGGCGTCCCCGCGATCGTCGACCTCGCCGCGATGCGCGACGCGATGGACGACCTCGGCGGCGACCCGGAGCGGATCAATCCCCTCGTGCCGGTCGATCTGGTGATCGACCATTCGGTGCAGGTGGACGCGTTCGGAAACGATCGCGCCTTCGATATCAACGCCGACCGCGACTACGAGCGCAACGAGGAGCGCTACGCGTTCCTGCGCTGGGGCCAGCAGGCGTTCGACAACTTCCGCGTCGTCCCGCCGGCGACCGGGATCTGCCACCAGGTGAACCTCGAGTACCTGGGGCAGGTGGTCTTCACCCGCGACGGCGAGGACGACGGGCCCGCGCAGGCGTACCCCGACACGCTCGTCGGGACCGACTCGCATACCACGATGATCAACGGCCTGGGCGTGCTGGGCTGGGGGGTCGGCGGGATCGAGGCCGAGGCGGCGATGCTGGGCCAGCCGATCTCGATGCTCCTGCCGCAGGTCCTCGGCTTCCGGCTCGAGGGCGAGCTCCCCGAGGGAGCCACCGCCACGGACCTCGTGCTCACCGTTACCGAGATGCTGCGCGAGCATGGCGTGGTCAGCAAGTTCGTCGAGTTCTTCGGCCCCGGCCTGCACACCCTGGGCCTCGCGGACCGGGCCACGATCGGGAACATGTCGCCGGAGTTCGGCTCGACGTGCGCGATCTTCCCGGTCGACGCTGAGACGCTGCGCTACCTCGAGTTCACCGGTCGCCCCACCGAGCAGATCGAGCTGGTGGACGCCTACGCCCGCGAGCAGGGCATGTTCCACGACGCCGACGCCGAGGACCCGACCTTCTCCGACGTGATCGAGCTCGACCTGGGGTCGGTGCTGCCGTCGATTGCCGGGCCCAAGCGCCCTCAGGACCGCATCGCCCTGACCGACGCCAGGCCCGCCTTCCTCGAGTCCCTGCGCGAGTTCGACCCCGACGCCGCCGAGGAGCTCGGCAACCACCACGACGAAGCCGTCGCCGGCTCGTTCCCCGCCTCCGACCCGCCGGCCGACGACCGCGACGACGAGCGCGGCAAGCCGCACCGCATCACGGCCGACACCGCCGCGGCGATCACCGAGCTGCGCAAGGACGAGGTGGTTGCGGTGACGATGGAGGACGGCACCGAGGTCGAGCTCGACCACGGGAGCGTGGTGATCGCGGCGATCACGAGCTGCACCAACACCTCGAACCCCTCGGTGATGCTGGGCGCGGGGCTGCTGGCACGCAACGCGGTCGAACGTGGCCTCGAGCGCAAGCCGTGGGTGAAGACGTCGCTCGCCCCAGGCTCGACCGTGGTCACCGACTACCTGCGCCAGGCCGGGCTCGACGAGCCGCTCGACGCCCTCGGCTTCAACCTCGTGGGCTACGGGTGCACGACCTGCATCGGGAACTCCGGCCCGCTTCCGGAGGAGATCTCGAAGGCCGTTACAGAGAACGACCTCGTGGTGTGCTCGGTGCTGTCGGGCAACCGCAACTTCGAGGGGCGCATCAACCAGGACGTGCGCAACAACTACCTCGCCTCGCCGCCGCTCTGCGTGGCCTACGCGCTCGCCGGCCGGATGGACATCGACCTGGCGGAGGACCCGCTCGGCGAGGACTCCGAGGGCGAGCCCGTCTACCTGCGCGACCTTTGGCCGTCCAGCGAGGAGGTCAAGACGGCCGTCTCCGACGCGGTGCGCTCGGACATGTTCACCAAGAGCTACGCGGACGTCTTCTCGGGCGACGAGCGCTGGCGTGGGCTGGACACGCCCGACGGCGACCGCTACACCTGGCCGGACTCGACGTACGTGCGCCGCCCGTCGTTCTTCGAGGGCATGGACTCCGAGCCGGCGCCGGTCGAGCCGATCGAGGGAGCGCGGGTGCTGGCCGTGCTGGGCGACTCCGTCACCACCGACCACATCTCGCCGGCGGGCGCGATCAAGAAGGCGAGCCCGGCGGGCGAGTGGCTGATGGAGAACGGGGTCGAGGTGCGCGACTTCAACTCCTACGGGTCGCGGCGCGGAAACCACGAGGTAATGATCCGCGGCACGTTCGCGAACATCCGGCTGCGCAACTCGCTGGTGGAGAAGGAGGGCGGCTTCACCCGCCACCTCCCGGACGGCGACGAGACCCCGATCTACGAGGCCGCGATGCAGTACGCCTCAGACGGCGTACCGCTGGTGGTGCTGGCGGGTAAGGAGTACGGGTCCGGCTCCTCGCGGGACTGGGCGGCCAAGGGGACGGCCCTCCTCGGCGTACGCGCCGTGATCGCGGAGAGCTTCGAGCGCATCCACCGCTCGAACCTCATCGGCATGGGCGTGCTGCCGCTCCAGCTCCCCGAGGGCGAGACCCTGGAATCGCTGGGCCTCGGCGGCGAGGAGGAGTTCACCGTCGGCGACCTCGAGGACGGCGAGGCGAAGACGGTTGAGGTCACGGCGGCCAAGGACGGCTCCGAGGACATCAGCTTCGAGGCGACCGTCCGGCTCGACACCCCCAACGAGGTCCGCTACTTCCAGCACGGCGGCATCCTCCATCGGGTGCTGCGCGAGCTGCGCTAACCGCAGCGAGGTAACGCACGGACCCGCGGCACGGGATCGCTTAGGGTTGCGCCGGATGGGGGGCGCTCGCCCCGGTCGTAGATGGAGGTATCGGCATGAGCGAGGAACACGCGGCCCCGGGCGCCGGACCCGAGGCGGTCGCGGCCTACGACGACTTCGCCAAGCGACACTCGCTGAGCCGCGCCGACGAGGCGAGGCCGCAGTACCTCGGCAGCGGCGGTACGAAGACGGGCGCTCTGGCGGGCGGGCTGTTGCCGGGCTCGATGGAGGGGTTCATCATCGAGACGACGCGGAAGGTGGACTCCGCCCATCTCGGCCCGCTCCTGGGGGGCGCGTCGAGGAAGGGGCTGCGGCAGGTGGGGGTCGGTGACTCCCGTGGCGGGTCGGCGACGTTCTACCGCGACCTCACCACCCTCTTCACAACGCTTCCTGGCACGACGATGTACATGCCGCAGCTCTCGTGCCGCGACGATGCGATCAGCGGCTTCGCGGACCGGCTCCTGGGCCCCGGTGGGCTGATCCCGCTCGTCGCGGAGTACGAGTTCGAGTCGATCGAGCTGAACCGCCACTACCGGATCGGCGCCCTGAAGGGGATCAGCGAGAACAAGATCCGCCAGCTCTTCGCGCCGAGCTTCATCGACTTCCTGGCGCGGCGCGCCCCCGACGGGATGCTGTTCGAGCTCTTCGGCGGGACGCTGTGCGTGACCGCGCCGGGCCCGGCCTCCTCCGCGGAGGAGTTGGAGAAGCTGTGCGAGTTCGCGGCCGAGGTCGGCCGTCGGATCACCCAGGAGGCGAACGAGGTCGAGCCGTCGCGAGCGGAGGAGCCCATCTCGGCCACGCCCGAGGCACCGCCGGCCCTCGACTCGGGTGAGAGCTCCGGGCTGATGAAAAGGCTTCTCTTCAAGGGGCTCGAGAAGCTGGGCGAGAAGGCTGCGGAGCAGGACGCAGCGCTGAAGGCGAAGGTCGCCGGCCACGCCCACGGGAAGGGCTACGAGGCCGTCACCGGTGAGGGCCCGCTCACCCGCGGAGTGTCCATCGGCCTGCCGGGCACCCTTGTGGCGCTGGTTCGGATCGCCGGGCAGGAGGTGTTCGTGGTGCAGGCCGGCTCGGGCGCCGGCGCCCAGGTCAGGATCGCCGCGGTCGCTGAGCTCGCCGGGGGTGAGCTCGGCCGGCTGATGGCGGTCCACGCCGAGGGTGCCGGCGAAGGGGTCGACGAGGACGCCGCGAAGCCTGCGCCGCAGTCGGTCAACGTCGGCGGCTTCACGATCTACCAGGGGGAGGGCGCCGTCAGGCTGGGCGATCATGACCGCGCCGCGCAGCGCCGAGTGGAGGAGCTTCGCGGGGACGATGCACCGGCTGCTCTCACGTTCACCGGCGGACTGATCGCGGAGGATGCTCCGGCTCGCCTCGCGCCCGCACGCGAGTGGCTCTTGGGCGCCGGCGCGGACCGGGCGCTTTTCGTGAGCGGAAGCTCGGTCGCTCTCCTCGGGCCCGGAGTCGCCGCGGGCGACTTCGACTCGGCCTCGATCGACTCCTTCGCCGCGGAGACCTCCCAGGTGCTCGCGACGCTGAAGCCGGCCTAGCGCCTCGCGGATTTTAAGGTGGCGAGGCGGGGCCGCGGGAGGCAGGGGGTCCACACGGCCCGCGCCACGCCTGCGCGTCGGTAGCCAGGGAGGGATGCCGACGCGATCGTCCCCGGAGGCGGGACTGCCCGGGGACGAGCTTTACGAAGTCTTCCCCCTGCGCTTCCCCTGCACCCGGATCTGCGGGTTGCCCCCATTCTTATGCATCGAGCCCACCGATGTCAATAGCCACAGCGAGGGTTCGCCTGAGACCTTTCCGGCACGGACGTGCGCCTCAGCTCGCGCGGCCGCTGGGGCGGCCCTCGAACCGGGCCACGTCCCCGAGCTCTGCGTCTACTGCGCGGGCCGTGGCGGCGTCGAGATCCCCGAAGGGGAGAAGCTCGCTCTCGAGCTTCCCGGCGCGGCGGCGCAGCCGCCACGTCCCGATCGCCCGGCCGCCGCAGGTGATCGCCGGGTGCAGGATCCCGCCGCCTGGGCCGATCTGCGCCCAGCGCGCGGCGGGCGCGATGTGCCGGCGCTCGCGGTGTCCCATCAGGTAGGTGTCGAAGGCGGGAAGCAGGCGGACGAGCCCGGCCTCGATGGGGCGCGGCGCCCGGCCCCTGGGCTGCCACGCCGGCGCGCCGAGGACGCTCACCTCCCGCAGCTCCGCGGCGATGCTCTTCATCGCGGCCCGCACGTCGCCCAGCGGCAGCCCCGCCCAGCCGGCGAAGTCGGCCTCGCTCGCGGGCCCGAAGGCGGCGAAGTAGCGACGGGCGAGCTCGGCCAGCGCTCCCTCTCGCTCGAGGTCCGGGGGATCGTCGGCAAGCCAGTCGCCGGCCGCGACGAGCTCGGTGGCGCCGCCGTCCCCTGCGCCCAGGCAGGCGATCCGGGTTGACACCGCGAGTGGGAACACATGAGCCCGCACCTGTGGGTCCACGCTGATGCCGGCACGCTCGATGCGCTCCGACAACTCGGTCCGCGTCAGCGGCCCATGGCGCTCCAGCTCCTCCGAGATCAGCTCCAGGACGCGGTCCTGGGCGGACGGCTCGATGCCGAAATGGGCCAGGCGGCGGCGGTTGAACGACTCCATGAGAGGCGCGAAGAGCGGCCGGATGAACGGGAGGTCCTCCGTGGCGATGAGGTGAGCGGTGTTCCTCATCGCCCAGAGACGGATGACGGAGCGCTCCTCCGTGCGGGCGCGCTCGATGTCGGCGGCGGTCAGGGTCGGATGACGCGATCGCACCGCAAGTCGCCCGGACGGCGGCTCCTGCGCCTGCGCGCCCGCGATGGCCCGCAGGATGTCCGCGGGGTGACGGCTTGCGCGCGGGCGGTGCAGGAGCTGGCGCGCGCCGCGGACGCGTGCCAGGCGCAGCAGCTCACCCGCTTTCTCCCTGGCCTGTGCGGCGTCCTCGCGGGAGCCCGGCGCAGCAGCCGGCGCGCTCACGTCGCCGCGCGCCGGCGCTCCAGCCACTCGAGCGCGATCACGCTTCCCAGGGGGCCGACCGGCGTCATCGTCGCCGCGAGCAGCGAGTACGGGGCCTCGCGGCGGATCACCGCGATCCAGATCAGGATCGCGAGCGCGATGAAACCAAGCCCGTGCGCCCAGCCGAACACCATCGTCTGCGTCTCGAACCCGGGCGCGAGCCAGAAGACGACCAGCGCGGCGAACAGCCCCAGTTCAAACCACGAAGCCCGCTTGACCCAGGGGTAGAGGCTTCCGGGCTCGGGCCGCCTCAGCACCTCTCCGGCTTCCATCCCCGCGAGGCTAGCGGGGGGTCACCTCGCAGGTGTCCCGGATCGTGTGCGGTATCCGCACACGATCACGCAACCCTGGCCTTCTCGGTGGCGAAGGGCGTGGTCAGCCCGCGAGGGCCGTGAGGACGATGCGCTCCTGCTCCAGGCGATGGGCCGCCGGGTAGCCCTCGCTGGGGCTCGCACGCTGCGGGCGCCCCACGTAGCGGAACTCGATGCCATCGCCGAGGAGCTCCGGGAGGCGGCGGTGCATAACCTTGTACGCGCCCATGTTCTGCGGCTCCTCCTGGACCCAGACGACCTCCTCGAGCTTTGGGTACGAGGCGATCAGCTCGGTGATCTGGGCCTTCGCGAAGGGGTAGAGCAGCTCGACCCGCGCGATTGCCACGCCGGTGGCGGACTCGCGCCGCTCGTGCTTGTCCATGTCGTAGTAGACCTTGCCCGAGCACAGCACCAGGCGCCGGATCTCCTCCTTGCGCGCCTGCGCGCCCGCATCGTCGAGCACGAACTGGAAGCAGCCGCCCGTGAGATCCTCCAGCTTCGAGGCGGCTCCGTCCAGGCGCAGCAGGCCCTTCGGCGTGAACACCACCAGCGGGCGGGGCTTGGCGATCCGCGCCTGACGGCGGAGCAGGTGGAAGTACTGGGCCGCCGTCGTCGGGTTCGCCAGCCGCATGTTCCCCTCCGCGGCCAGCGCGATAAAGCGCTCGATGCGCGCGCTGGAGTGCTCCGGGCCGGAGCCCTCGTATCCGTGCGGCAGCAGCAGGGTGAGCCGGGTGGTCTGGCCCCACTTCGACTCGCCCGCGGCGATGAACGAGTCGATGATGACCTGCGCGGAGTTGCCGAAGTCGCCGAACTGCGCCTCCCACAGGATCAGGCTCTCCGGCGACGCCGCCGAGTAGCCGTACTCGAAGCCCAGACAGGCGGCCTCGGAGAGCGGGCTGTTGTGCAGCTCCATGGGCGCCAGCGCTCCCGAGAGGTTCTGAATCGGGGCGTACTCGAGGCCGGTCTTCTCGTCGTGCAGGACGAGGTGGCGGTGGGAGAACGTGCCGCGCTCCACGTCCTGGCCGGTAAGGCGGATATGCGTGCCCTCGGTCAGGAGCGACGCTAACGCGAGCGACTCAGCGTGCCCGTACTCGATCGGGCCCTCGTCGAGGATCTCCAGCCGCTTCATCAAGGGCTTGCGGAGCTTGCGGTGCACCGTGAAGCTCTCGGGCACCTTCAGCAGGTCCGCGTTGAGCGAGCGCAGCCGCTTCTCGGAGACGGCCGTCTCCACCTCCGGGCTCTTGGTCCGGTCCAGCTCGCCCGTCCCCACCGCCGTCGAGCTCGGATCCTCGTAATCACCGGCCTCCATCTTCGAGCGCAGGTTCTTGAGCACGGCGGAGAGCTCGTCGCGATGCTCGGACGCGAACGCCTCGGCCTCCTCGGCGACGGTCACGCCCTCTTTCTGGAGCTGCGCGGAGTAGAGCTCCGCGGCGGGTAGGTGGTCCTTGATCTGAGCGGCCTGCTGCGGCTGCGTGTAGGCGGGCTCGTCGGTCTCGTTGTGCCCGTATCGGCGGTAGCCGATCAGGTCGATCACGACGTCGCGGCCCCAGCGCTCGCGGTAGGCCATCGCGAGGCGGATCGCCGCCACGCACGCCTCCACGTCGTCGGCGTTGACGTGGATGATCGGGACGTTGAAGCCCTTCGCCATGTCGCCCGCGTAGGGGGTGGAGCGCCCCTCCTCAGGATCGGTCGTGAAGCCCACCTGGTTATCGGTGATGAGGTGCACGGTGCCGCCGGTGGAGTAGCCCTTGAGCGCCTGCAGGTTGAGCGTCTCGGCCACGACCCCCTGAGCTGGGAACGCTGCGTCGCCGTGGAGGAGCAGCGGCACGGCGACGGCGGGGTTGTGGTGCAGGCGCGGGCCCGAGTGCTCGGTCTGCGCCGCCCTCGCTCCGCCGGTCACTACCGGATTCACGAACTCGAGGTGGCTGGGGTTGGGGTAGAGGCGCACCTTGATCTGCTCGCCCTCGGGGGTTGTGATTGACCCCTCCGCGCCGTGGTGGTACTTCACGTCGCCCGTCCCCGACTGCGGCAGCGCGGCGATGGCCTTCACCTGGTCGAGTGCTTTCGCGCCCTCGAACTCGGCCAGGATCGACTCGACCGACCTCCCGAGGTTGTTGACGAGCACCGAGAGGCGACCGCGGTGCGCCATCCCGATCACGACCTCGTCGGCCCCGCCGCGCTGGGCGAGCGTGACGAGCTCGTCGATCATCGGCACTACGGCGTCCAGTCCCTCGATCGAGAACATCTTCTGGCCCAGGTAGGCCTTCTGGATGAAGCGCTCGAACCCGTAGACCTCGGCCAGGCGCCTTTGAAGCTGCTTCTTCTCCTCGGCGGTGAGCGGCGTGCGGTGCGACCCGGTCTCGATCTGCTCGCGCAGCCACATGCGCTGCTGGTGCGAGGAGAGGTGCTCGATCTGGTAGGCGATCGTGCCGCAGTAGGCGTCGCGCATGCGCGGGAGCGCCTCGAGCAGGGTCTCGCCCTCGACGCCGATCCGCAGAATGTGGGCCGGGATCCGAGCCATCAGCTCGGGGGTGAGGTTGAGGTTCTCGGGCTCGAGGGCGGGGTCGCCCTTCGGCTCCTTGCCCAGGGGGTTCACTCGCGCGGCGAGGTGGCCGTGCGTGCGATAGGCCTTGAGCAGGGAGGTGCCGGCCTGCACAGCCTGGAGCAACTCCTCGTCGGGCTGCCCGGCGGGCGCGCCCGCCGGCGAGGGCGGGCCGGCGGTGAGCGGCGGCGCCGAGGCCGAGGCCGCGTATGCGTTGGTCACGAGCGAGGGAGAGACCTCGAGTGCTTCCGCCACGCCCTCGTAGAAGGAGTCCTCGCCCTGCAGGAGCTGATCGATCCGGCGCAGAAACGAACCCGACTCGGCCCCCTGGATCACTCGATGGTCGTAGGTGGACGTCATCGTCATCACCTTCGAGATCCCGAGCGACTTGATCTTGTCGGCCGGGGCGTGGGCCCACTCGACCGGGTAGGCGATCGAGCCGGTGGCGATGATCGTGCCCTGGCCGACCATCAGGCGCGGCACCGAGGCGACCGTCCCCAGGCCGCCCGGATTGGTCAGTGTGATGTTCGCGCCCTGGAAGTCGTCGGCGGTGAGCTTGTTCTCGCGCGTCTTGGTTATGAGCTCCTCGTAGTAGGAGTGAAAGCCCGTGAAGTCCAGGCCGCCGGCGCCCTTGATCGCGGGCACCATCAGCGAGCGCTGGCCCTTGCGCTCCACGTCGACGGCGATCCCGAGGTTGATCGCGCCCGGCTCGACCACCACCGGCTTGCCCTCGCGCTCGGTGAAGGTGCGGCCCATCACCGGGAACTCCTCGGCCGCCTTCACGATCGCCCACGCCACCAGGTGGGTGAAGGAGAGCTTGGTGCCGCGCTCCTTCAGGATCCCGTTGAGCGCCTTGCGCTTGGCGTCGAGCGTGTCGACCGGGACGGTCCTGAAGGAGGTCGCCGTCGGGATCGAGCGGCTCTCGTCCATGGCCTTGGCGAGCATCGCCGCGGGCCCGCGCAGGGGCTTCTCCTCGCCCGCCGCTGCCCCGGGTGTGGCCTTGGTGGCGCCGGTTCCGTGGGCGGCGGCCTCGACGTCCGCCTTCAGCACCTTGCCGCCCTCACCGCTTCCCTGAACCGCACCGATGTCGATACCGCGATCGGCGGCCATGCGCCGCGCCACCGGGGAGGCCTTGGCGTCACCGGCGGGCGCCGGCGGGGCCGCGGCGGCCGGCGCCGCGGCGCTCGGCGTGGCGGCTCCGTCACCTGAGGCGGGCGCGCCCGCCGTCATCTCGGCGAGCGGCTGGCCCACGGCGACGACGTCGTCGGGCTGGACCAGAAGCTTCGTGATCGTCCCGCTCGCGGGGGCGGGGACCTCGGCGTCCACCTTGTCCGTGGAGACCTCGATCACGGTGTCGCCCTCCTCCACCGCATCGCCCTCGGACCGGTGCCACTCGAGGACGGTCCCCTCGGTGACGGACTCGCCCATCTCGGGCATGGCGATCACGATGGTCTCGCCCTCGGGGGCCGGCGCCGTGCCGGGCTCCCCGGCGTCGCCCGCGCTGCCGTCGCCCTTCGCCGGGCCGGGCTCCTCACCTGGGGTCGAGGACTCCGCCGGCACGCCGTCGTCGCCGATGTCGGCGTCGCCCTCGCCGGTGCCCCCCTCCTGCAGGCCGGGGGGCGTGTCCTCCTCGCCCGCGGGCGACTCCGCCCGCGCCCCGTTGCCCGAGCCGTTCGGGTCGAGCTGGGCGAGCACCTGGCCGACGGCCACGGTGTCGTCGGGCTGGGCGAGGATCTTCGCGATCACGCCGCTGGCGGGGGCGGGGACCTCGGCGTCCACCTTGTCGGTCGAGACCTCGACGACGGTCTCGCCCTCCTCGACGAACTCGCCCTCAGACTTGTGCCACTCGAGGACCACTCCCTCGGTGACCGACTCCCCCATCTGGGGCATCTGGATCTCGATTACGCCGTCAGGCATTTCCTCCGCCTGAGTCTATGGCGTGCGCCGCGCCGCTGCGAAGCGCGCGGTATGTAAAGCGCGACCCTGGTCACGCTCGATTCCAGGCTCCTCGCCGCCGGGGCCGGCGTGACCCCGGCGGCGCTGTGCGACTACCTCGGGCTCGAGGTGCGGTAGCGGTCGGGAACCTCGTGAGACCTACGAGGGCACTCCGGGGCGCGACTTCAGCTGCTGCTGCTGAGGCCTCAGCCCACCCGCGCGATGAGGTAGACCTCGTTCGCGAGGGTGTCGTACACGTCCTCGCGCACGAACGCGCGCGCCTCGGACTCGTGGCCGCAATACGGGCAGCGAACGGGACCCGCGGCGCGCAGGCGCCCGGCCAGGGCCAGCGGAAGCTCGCACTCGGGGCAGATCAGGGCCCCGTGGCCCAGCACCTGCGCGCCGTCGCGCACGAGGCGCCGTTCTGAGTCTGCCTCGGCGCCGCCCACGCGGCCGATCTGGACCTGCGGCTCGCCGGGATCGCCGGGGCCGGGGGTGAGGTTAAAGGCCATCCTCATGAGTGTAGGCTCGCATTCGTCCCGGGCCCCTAGGAGGAGACCTTGAGCTACTTCGTCACCGGTGCCACCGGCTTCATCGGACGCTTTCTCGTCGAGCGGCTGCTCGAGCGCGAGGGAACCATCTACGTGCTCGTCCGCGAGGGGTCGAAGGGGCGCCTGCAGGAGCTTCGCAACCGCTGGGGGGTCGACGAAGACCGCGTCGTCGGGATCGTCGGCGACCTCGCTCAGCGCGCCCTGGGGGTCTCCCCGGAGGACGTCGAGCGCCTGCGCGGCGTCGACCACGTCTTCCACCTGGCCGCCATCTACGACATGACCGCGTCTGCCGAGTCCCAGCACGTGGCCAACATCGAGGGAACCCGCCACATGGTCGAGTTCGCGGAGGCCGTCGAGGCCGGGCGGGTCCACCACGTCTCCTCGATCGCCGCGGCTGGCCTCTACAAGGGCACGTGGCGCGAGGACATGTTCGACGAGGCCGAGAACCTCGACGTCAATCCCTACTTCCGCACGAAGCACGATTCGGAGGGGGTCGTGCGCAACGAGTGCGACCGCCCGTGGCGGGTCTACCGGCCCGGCATCGTCGTGGGTCACTCGGAGACCGGCGAGATGGACAAGGTGGACGGGCCGTACTACTTCTTCAAGCTCATTCGCCGCATCCGGGGCATCGTGCCGCAGTGGATGCCGATGCCGGGGATCGAGGGGCGCCAGATCAACATCGTCCCCGTGGACTTCGTGGTGCGCGCGATGGACCACATCGCGCACCTCGAGCAGGGCGACGGACGCGCATTCGCGCTGACCGACCCCAACCCGCCGACCGCCGGCGAGGTCATCGACATCTTCGCCGCGGCCGCCCACGCTCCCCAGTCCCGGGTTCGCGTGCCCGCGGGCGTTACCGAGGCCCTCACCCCCCTCGCCGAGATGGGCCTGAAGACGGTCCCGATGGCCGACTCGGTCTTCAACCGCCTCCTAGCGGACTTCGGGGTGCCCCGCTCGGTGCTCGCGTACGTGAGCTGGCCGACCAAGTTCGACTCGCGCCGCACCGAGGGGGCGCTCGAGGACACAGACATCCGCATCCCGCCGCTGTCGAGCTACGCCGACAAGCTCTGGGACTACTGGGAGCGCCACCTCGACCCGGACCTCTTTCGGGATCGCACTTTGCTGGGCGCGATCCGTGGCCGGATGGGCGTCGGCAGCGGCATCGCGAAGGTTGCCGAGCAGCAGGTCCCCGACGAGCTGATGCGCCTGGGGCGCCGGATCCAGGGCACCGTTTCGCTGGAGAAGGCGGTGCGCGGCCGCGTGGTGATGGTCACCGGGGCCTCCTCCGGCATCGGCAAGTCGGCCGCGATGAAGATCGCCGAGGCCGGGGGCGTCGTGCTCTTGGTGGCTCGCACGCCGGAGAAACTCGAGACGACGAAGGAGGTCATCGAGGATGCGGGGGGCATCGCGCACATCCACCGCTGCGACCTCTCCGACATGGAAGACCTCGACCGCATGGCCGACGAGGTGCTCATGCAGCATGGCCACGTGGACGTGCTCGTCAACAACGCCGGCCGCTCGATCCGCCGCTCGGTGGCCCTCTCCTACGACCGCTTCCACGACTACGAGCGCACGGTCCAGCTCAACTACTTCGGGGCGGTTCGCCTGATCCTGAAGCTGCTGCCGGCCATGCGCGAGCGCCGGTCGGGACACATCATCAACATCTCCTCGATCGGGGTCCAGACGAACCCTCCGCGCTTCTCGGCGTACGTCGCCTCGAAGTCGGCGCTCGACGCGTTCTCGCGGTGCGTGGGCTCCGAGGTTCTCGACGACGGGGTCGCGTTCACCACCATCCATATGCCCCTGGTCCGGACACCGATGATCGGCCCGACCAAGATGTACGACCGCTTCCCGACCCTTACTCCCGACGATGCGGGCAACATGATCTGCGAGGCGATCATCCACAAGCCGAAGCGGATCGCCACGCCGATGGGCACCCTCGGCCAGATCCTCTACGCGATCAACCCGAAGTCCGTGGACTACATCCTGAACACGGCCTATCACCTCTTCCCCGACTCGACCGCTGCGAAGGGCGAGGCAAAGAAGGAGGAGGGGGCCGGCTCCGCACGCCGTGCGGCGACTGCCCAGGAGCAGGCCGCGGGCACTGGGAAGCTCTCCAACCAGCAGGCCGCGTTCGCGTATCTCATGCGCGGCGTCCACTGGTAGGGCGTTGGCTCCCAGCCGCTCGTCGCTCGGCAATCGCGCCTCCGCCGTGGCGCGGGTCGCCCGTGGCGTGCCCGGGAACATCGGGGTGCCGAACCCGTTCGAGCGCCGCACGCTCGAGCGGGCGGTGAGCGGGAAGCGGATTCTCATCACCGGCGCCTCGGCGGGGATCGGCGAGGCCCTCGCTTACCAGGTCGGCGCCGCGGGCGGCAGTGTGCTGCTGGTTGCCCGGACCCGCGAGAAGCTGGAGGAGGTGGCCCGGCGGATCGGCGACGCAGGCGGCGAGGCGCACGTTCATCCCGCCGATCTCTCCGACCTCGACGACGTGGAGCGGATGGCCGGCGAGGTGCTCGCCGAGCACGGCGGGGTGGACGTGCTCGTCAATAACGCCGGGCGTTCGATACGCCGCTCCGTGGCGCTCTCCTACGAGCGCATGCACGACTACCAGCGCACGATAGAGCTGAACTACTACGCGCCGGTGAAGCTGGTGCTGATGTTCCTGCCCGGGATGCGCGATCGTCAGAGCGGCCACATCGTGAACGTCTCGACGATGGGGGTGCAGACGAACGTCCCGAGGTTCTCGGCCTATGTCGCGTCGAAGGCCGCGCTCGACGCCTTCTCGCGGTCGATCGCGTCGGAGATCGTCGAGGACAGGGTCGCGATCTCGACCGTCTACATGCCGCTCGTGCGCACCGAGATGATCGCCCCGACCGACCACTACAAGTACTTCCCGGCCCTGAGCCCGGAGGAGGCCGCCGACATGGTCGCCGGTGCGATCGCGAAGCGCCAGAAGAAGGCCTCGACCACCCTCGGGCGTATGTCAGAGGTGACATACGCGACTGTGCCGCGGGTGCAGGACGCGGTCGTGAACGCGGGCTACAAGCTCTTCCCGGACACGAAGGCGGCACAAACCCCGCGCCTCCCCCATGAGGGGTCTGACCCCGCCGCCGGAGCGAGGGGGTCTGACCCCGAGGTTGGTGGCGAGGGGTCTGACCCCTCGGGCGGCGCAGAGAGCGGTACGGCTGAGCAGAAGACCTTCGCTCGGGTCACGAGGGGTGTGCACTGGTAGGCCCGGGCGGGCGCCGCAAGCACTGGGGCTGGGGGCCCGAGTCCGCCCAGCTCGGACGCGAGCAGCTCGAGGCGGCCGCGCCGCAGGTCCGTGAGCGGTTGGGGTTCGGTGGCGAGGAGATAGCGGAGCCGGTCCCGCTGGACGCGGTCGAGCTGCGCGAGCCCCGGGTCCAGCCCCCGGCGTCGCTTGCCGGCATCTGCGCTATCGACGTGTACGAGCGGGCCTCTCATGCGCTCGGCAAGGCCTACCGCGACGTGGTACGCGGGTTCCGCGGCGAGTTCGAGAACCCGCCGGACGTCGTGGCTCGCCCCCGCGAGGAGGCCGACGTCGAGCGCGTGCTCGCGTGGTGCGCCGAGTCGGGCCTCGCCGCCATTCCCTACGGTGGGGGCACCAGCGTCGTCGGCGGCGTCGAGCCCGATGTGGACGGCGCCTACGCGGGCGCGGTAACGATCGACCTCAGCGCGCTCGACCAGGTCCTCGAGGTGGACGAGGTCTCGCGCGCGGCGCGGATCCAGGCGGGGGCGCTCGGGCCGGCCCTGGAGGACCAGCTTCGGCCCACCGGTCTCACGCTGCGCCACTTCCCGCAGTCATTCGAGCTCTCCACCCTGGGCGGCTGGATCGCGACGCGGGCCGGCGGGCACTTCGCCACCCGCCTCACCCACATCGACGACCTCGTCGAGTCGGTCCGGGCGATCACGCCGGCGGGCGAGTGGGAGTCCCGGCGGCTGCCCGGCTCCGGCGCAGGGCCCAGCCCGGACCGCCTGCTGATCGGATCCGAGGGGATCCTCGGAGTCATCACCGAGGCCTGGATGCGGCTTCAGGCGCGGCCCGTCCACAAGCTCTCATGCGGTGTGTCGTTCGCGGACTTCCACGATGCGGCCCGCGCGGTGCGTGAGCTCTCGCAATCGGGCCTCGATCCAGCCAACTGTCGCCTGCTCGACGCCACCGAGGCGGAGGTCACGGGGGCGGGCCCTGCCGGCAAGGCGCTTCTGGTGCTGGGCTTCGAGTCGGCGCACCACCCGGTCGAGCACGACATGGAGATCGCCATCGAGGTTGTCCGTGAACATGGCGGCGAGCCCGGCGACGTGCGAGGCGGCGGTGCCAAGGGCGAGGATGCCGTCGGCTCATGGCGCAGCGCATTCCTTGCTGCGCCGTACCTGCGTGACACGTTCGTCGCGCTCGGGGTGCTCTCCGACACGTTCGAGACCGCCATCACCTGGGACCGCTTCGCGGAGTTCCACTCCACCGTCATGGAGTCGGCGGGCGCCGCGGTCGCGGAGGTCTGCGGGATGGCGCCCGCCGGCCCGGGATCGCCGCGGCTCTCCTGCCGTTTCACCCACGTCTACCCGGACGGTCCGGCCCCGTACTTCACCGTGCTTGCTCCCGCCAAGCGCGGCGGGGAGGTCGAACAATGGGACGAGATCAAGGCGGCGGCCTCGGAGGCCGTGATCGCCGGCGGCGGCACCATCACCCACCATCACGCGGTCGGGCGCGACCACAGGCCCTGGTACGACCGCCAGCGCCCCGACTCCTTCGCCGACGCGCTGCGCGCCGCCAAACGCGAGCTCGACCCCTCCGGGGTGCTCAACCCTGGCGTCCTGATCGACCCCTGACCCGCCCCACCCCGTGGAGTGTCCTGCCGCGTCCCCCTCGCGCGGGGCCTAGGCAGGACACTCGCGGGCGAGGGCCGCGCCGGCGGCCTCCAGCTCTGAGAGCGTCGAGGCGATCGCCACGCTGTGCGCGCCGAGCGCCGCGGGGTCGAACCCGCGATCGACCGAGCCCGCGACCACGTCGAGTGAAACCCCGGCGCGCCGGCACCGATCCGCCACCGCGCCCACCACCTTTCCCTCAAGCGACGTGAGGTCCAACCGTCCCTCCCCGCTGACGACCGCGTCGGCGGACGCCAGCCGGCGCTCGAAGCCGACCGCCTCGATCACAGCGTCCGCGCCGCCGCGGAGCTTCGCCCCGAGCTCGGCCCAGCGTCCGCCGGCCAGCCCACCGGCGGCGCCCGTCATCTCGACCCCTCGAGGATCCCGCGGCAGCGAGGACGCCAGTGCCTCCAGCCGCTCTCCAAGCCGCCGCACGGCCGCGGCGTCCGCGCCCTTCTGGGGGCCGAACACCGGGGCGGCGTCCCCGAAGGCGGTCCTCACATCGCACAGCACCTCCAGCGCCACGCCCTCGATTCCGCCCGCCTGGCGGATCGCATCGAGCGCCCCCGCCCCGCCATCCGTGGCCGCGCTGCCGCCGGCGGCCACGATCACCGTCGAGGCCCCCGCTCGTGCGGCTGCGACGATCAGCTCTCCGGTGCCGAAGGTGGACGCCCGCTCGGCGTCCCGCTCATCCGGCCCGACCAGGGTGAGCCCCGAGGCCCGCGCGGTCTCCACGACCGCCCGCCCGTCGCCGAGCATCGCATAGGTCGCATCGATCTCCCGCCCCAGCGGATCGTGGGCGAGCGCCGGCAAGATCCGTCCCTCGAGCGCACCGGCCAGCACCTCCATCGTCCCCTCGCCGCCGTCCGCGAGCGGGCAGGAGTCGACGCTCGCGCCGGCCGCTTCGAGCCCGGATCCGATCGCGGCGGCGGCCGTGGGAGCGTCGAACGTGCCCTTGAACGAGTCCGGGGCTACGAGAAACGCAGGCGGGCGTGCGCGCTGGTCCACCGCCGCAACCTAACCTTCCCGGGCCGTGTCGCCCCTGATCCGCACCATGCGACCCCAGGAGTGGGTCAAGAACACCCTCGTCTTCGCCGGCCTGCTCTTCTCCGGCAAAGTCGACCAGGGCGCCGCCGTGGCGGACGCCTCGCTGGCGTTCGCCGCCTTCTGCATGATCTCGAGCGCCGGCTATCTCTTCAACGACCTGCGCGACGCCGCGCACGACCGCCGGCATCCCGAGAAGCGCAGCCGGCCCATCGCGAGCGGGGAGCTTGCCCCGGCCACGGCGGCGATGGCAGCGATCGCGCTCGCCGCCGCGGCAGTGGTGCTCCCGCTGGCCGCCGTCGACGCCGAGGTGGCGGGGATCGTCGCCGCCTACGGGATCGTGACCGTGGCGTACTCCCTGGTCCTCAAGCGCCTGGTGATCATCGACGTGATGACGATCGCGTCGCTCTTCATCCTGCGCGTGGTCGCCGGAGCCGTCGCCGTGGAGGCGCAGGCCTCCGAGTTCCTGCTCGTCTGCACCGCGATGCTCGCTTTGTTCCTCGGCTTCACCAAACGCCGCCAGGAGGCGATCCTCGAAGGGGCGGGGACACCCGGCACCCCCGGAGGCGGAGCCGAGGACGTGGCCGGCGTTGGCTCGACCCGTCCCGTCCTCGAGCACTACTCGGTGCCGTTCCTCGACCAGATGGTCGCGATGGTCACCGCGGCGGCGATCCTCTCCTACGTGATCTACGCGGTCAGCTCGCCGCTGGTGGGCTCGCGCATGCTCGCCACCGCTCCCTCCGTTCTCTACGGGGTCTTTCGCTACCTCTATTTGATCTACGACCGCCAGGACACGCGGTCAACCGCCGCGATCCTCACCCAGGACCCGGGGATGATCTTCGCCGGCGTGAGCTGGATCGCCTCCGCGGTCGCGGTGCTCTACCTCTTCGACTAGCGTCGTCGCCCGGAGCCGCGATAGGCTCCGCCGCCCCTTTGGATCTCTCGCTCACAGCCGACGAGGAGGCCTTCCGCGACGAGCTGCGCGCCTGGCTGGCCGACAACCATCCCGGCGAGGCGCCTACGGGCGGCGACCAGATCCAGTTCGAGTTCGAGCGCGAGTGGCAGCGCAAGCTCCACTCCGGCGGCTGGGCCGGCGTGTCGTGGCCAAAGGAGTACGGCGGCCGCGGCGCCACCCTGATCGAGCAGGCGATCTTCGGCGCCGAGCTGGCGCGGGCGAAGGCGCCGCGCCCGGCCAACGTCCTCGGGCTCGTGATGGGCGGCCCGGTGGTGATCGCCCACGGAACCGAGTTCCAGAAGGAGCGTTTCCTCGAGCCGATCCTCTCCGCCGAGGAGATCTGGTGCCAGGGCTTCTCCGAGCCCGACTCCGGCTCCGACCTCGCCTCGCTGAAGACGAAGGCGGTCAAGGACAACGGTGGCTGGCGCATCACCGGCCAGAAGGTCTGGACCACGTTCGCCCACGAGGCGAAGTGGTGCATGCTCGTCGCCCGCTCCGACTCCGACGCGCCGAAGCACAAGGGCCTTACCTACTTCCTGATGGACATGGACCAGGGCGAGGTCGAGATCCGCCCGCTGCGCCAGATCACCGGCGAGGCCGAGTTCAACGAGCTCTTCATCGAGGACGCCTACGTGCCCGACGAGAACGTCGTCGGCGGCGAGGGCAACGGCTGGATGGTGGCGATCACGACGCTCATGAACGAGCGGGCCGGGCTGGGCGCCTCGGCCGCGCTCGGCCTCGCCCATACGCTCGAGCAGCTCGTCGAGCTTGCCAAGGAGCGTGGCGTCGCCGACGATCCGCGCATCCGCGACCGTGTCGCCCGCCTTCGGATCGGCATCGAGGGCCTTCGCCTCGGTGCGATGCGGGCCCTCACGTCCACCATGAAGGTGGGCATCCCCGGCCCGGAGGGGTCGATCGCCAAGCTGCAGTGGTCCTCGACTGCCCAGGCGTTGAGCGAGCTCGCGCTCGAGGTCGGCGGCATGGAGACGCTGGCCAAGGACTCGCCCTGGTCCTACCGCTTCCTGCGCTCACGCGCCAACTCGATCGAGGGCGGCACCAGCGACGTCCTTCGAAACATCGTCGCCGAGCGGGTTCTCGGCCTTCCCAAGCTGAGGTAGCCGTGGAGTTCGACTTCAACGACGAGCAGCGCGAGATCAAGTCAACCGCACGGGACTTCCTCTCCAGCCGATTCAAGCCGGAGAAGGTGCGCGAGCTGGCCGAGTCGGAGAGCCCCTACGACGACGCCATCTGGGCGGAGATGTGCGAGCTGGGGTGGCCCGGGATCGCGCTCCCCGAGGAGCACGGCGGCCAGGGCCTCGGCACAGTCGAGCTGGTGATCCTCCAGGAGGAGCTGGGCTATGCCTGCGCGCCGAGCCCGATGATCTCCAACGCCTACGCGGGTGCGGTGATCGCCGGCGCCGGCTCTGACGAGCAGCGCGAGCGCTGGCTACCCGGGATCGCCTCGGGCGAGGGACGGGGAGCGGCCGAGATGCAGTGCGATCCCGACCCGATCCTGGGAGCGGTCTCCGGAGCGGTTGTCCTGGTGATGGCCACCGGCGACGGCGCGCGCCTGGTTGAGCCCGACCAGGCCCAGATCGAGCGCCTGGACCTGATCGACACGACCCGCGCCTACTTCCGCGTCACGGCCGACGGCGGGGAGGAGCTGCCCGGGGATATCGGCCACCCCGCCGGCGTCGGACAGGTCGCGCTGGCTGCCGAGCTGGTCGGGGTCGGCCAGCGCGCGCTCGACATGGCCGTGGAGTACGCCAAGGAACGCGAGCAGTTCGAGCGCCCCATCGGCGCCTACCAGGCGGTCTCGCACCGGCTGGCCGACATGCTGTGGGCCGTCGAGGAGGCGCGCTCGCTCACCTACTACGCCGCCTGGGCCGCCGACGCCGAGCCCGACTCGTTGCCGCTGGCGGCCTCGATGGCCAAGGCGAGGGCATCCGACGCGGCCTCGTCCGTATGCCACGACGCGATCCAGACCTTCGGCGGCATCGGCTTCACATGGGAGCACGACGTGCACTTCCTGTTGAAGCGGGCGAAGGTCGGAGCTCAGCTCATGGGAACCGCGGGCTCTCATCGCGAGCACGTCGCGGCGCTTTCCTTCGCCTGACTAATCTCCCTCGACCTTCGCGTCGGAGACCAGCTTCACCCGGCCGCCGAGGCGGTACTCGATGTCGATCGTCTCGTGCTTGCGGTAGGTGCCGAAGAGGCCGAGGTACATCGCCGCCCAGCGGGCGCCGGAGACCTTGCCCTCCTTGACGATCGAGCGCTTGAAGACGATCTCGCCGCGGCGAAGCCCGTAGTCCTTCCCCCTCGTCTGCTCGACGCCGTTGACGTAGACCCGGATCGGCGGCTCGGCGCCCTGCGGCAGCCTCACCCGCTTGCCGACCTCGACGCCCTCTTCCTCGCGGTCCGCGAAGGGCGTGATCTCCTCGCTCACCGAAGCTCGTCTCGGATCGCATCGAACGGAGCGTTCGCGTCGAGCATCCGCTTGCGGATGCCCCCCGCGTAGGGAACGAGCGAGCCGTCGCCCATCACGTCGACGCCGGCGTCGCGTCCCCGCAGGAAGCCGCCGGTCGAGATCTCGACCCTGCCGGCGACGCGCTGCCCGGGCCCGTACTCACGAAAGGCCTTGACCGAGTCGAGCGGCCCGTCCGCGCGAATCGCCTCGGACTGGGCCTCGAGCGATGTGATCGCCTCGTCCAGCGTCTCGAAGCGCTCGCGCTGGACGCGGGCGCCGTGACGGACCGTGAGCGTGAAGGGGGCCATCGGTTTCGAGACTAGCGACGGCCACAGCACCGGCCACGCTGAAGGTTCCCGGTTGCGTCCCCCGCGGGCGCTGTGGGAGGATGACCGCATGCGGAGGGGCGCACGGCTGGCAGCGGGGGTCGCGACGGGGGTCGCGCTGTCGATGGCGCTCGTCGCGGGCTCGGCACAGGCCGAGACGTTCAACGTCACGACCTTCGCGGATACGCCCGACGCGACGATCGACGGGAACTGCTCGGTGTCGCCGGAGGGGCTCTGCTCGCTTCGAGGGGCCGTGCAGGAGGCGCAATCGGCCTTCCAGCCGGGGCAGGACCGCGTCGAGCTCGCCGCCGGCACCTACAGGCTCGACTCGGAGCTGGATGTCGATGCCGTGCTCGAGATCGCCGGGGAGGGCGACGACGCGACCAAGGTCAAGCTCAAGAAGTCCGCGCCCTATCCCAATCGCGTCATCGCCATCGGCGTGGGCGAGGGTCATCAGGGCCTGGTGACGATCGAGGACCTGACGGTGACGGGTGGCAAGGGCGGCACCGGTCGCGGCGGTGGGGGGATCGCGGCCAACAGCGACCTGATCCTCGACGGGGTCACGGTCAGGGGAAACAGGCTGAAGAAGGCGGGCGTGGTGTTCGGCGGCGGGGTGCTGGCCGAGGGATCCCTCGTCATCAGCGATTCGCGCATCATCGACAACAGGGTCGTCGCCACCGACCCCGGCGCCGACGCCCAGGGGGGAGGGCTGCTCTGGGGGGCCTTCGACCCCGGGGACACGATGGCGATGGGCAGCACCGTCATCCAGGGCAATCTCGTGAAGGGGCCCACCGCGAGCTTCGACGGGTTCGCCGGTGGGCTCAGGACGTTCGGCCCGGCCTCGATCTCGAGGTCGACCTTCCGCGGCAACCGCGCGAGCCGCGCCGGCGGGGTGACGCTCGGCAGCGGGGCCGTGACGATGGAGTCGAGCACGGTCAGCAGGAACGCCGCGGCGACCGGGGCCGGGATCCAAAGCTACGCGGACTCCCTCACGATCTCGAACTCGACGATCAGCGGCAACGCCGTGCCGGACGGTGGAGCCGGTGCGGCGCTCTTCGCCGATTTTGGCAGCGAGGTCTTCGTCGCCAACACCACGATCGCGGCGAACCTGACCGGAGCGGGTGCGACGTCGATTTACTCGGGCCTAAATGGGGGCGGGGTGACCCTGAGCGCGAGCGTCGTCGACAATCCGGGCCGGGACTGCTCGGACGTTAACCCGCCGCTCTCAGTCGGCTTCAACGTGGACTCCGGGCACAGCTGCGGGTTCGACGCCGGCAGCGACCAGTCCGATGCGGATCCCCGGCTGCGGCCGCTGGACGACAACGGCGGGCCCACGCGGACCCATGCCCTGCGCCGCGGTAGCGACGCGCTCGGCGCAGTGACGGCCGGATGCCCGCCCCCGGCCACCGACCAGCGCGGCAGGCCGCGCAGCAGTCCCTGCGACGCCGGGGCCTTCGAAAAGCCGTAGATCCGCGGCCGGATCTGTGGCACCATTCAGCTCATGAGGCGCTTAGGGATCACTCTCATCGTGGCGATGCTGATGCCGGTCGGCTCGGCCCAGGGGGCCGAGGTCTACACGGTCAACTCGACCGACGACAGGGTCGACGCCGACGTCAGCGACGGGGTCTGCGCCGCATCCGACGGCACCTGCACTTTGCGAGCGGCGATCTCGCAGGCGAACGAGGTCGCCGGCAACGACCTGATCGAGCTCCGCAAGCGCACCTACAGGTTGACGCTGCCCAAGACGGCGTCGCCATCGAACGAGGAGGGCGCCCTCGAGGTCACCGAGGCGGTCGGGATCGAGGGCCGCGGCGCCGGCGACACGATCATCAAGCAGACGGTTAACGATCGGGTCCTGACGAGCCTGGCCGGCGGGCTACCGGGGGCCCGGCTCGACGATCTGACGATCACCGGGGGGAGGGTTACGGCGCCCGGCAACCAGTTCGGCGGGGGCATCTTCAACGAGGGGACGCTCTCGCTCGCGGGCGTGGTGGTGCGCGACAACGAGGTCATCCCGAAGCCGCCGGCCGCGAACAGCTTCGGCGGCGGCATCCTCCAGGACGACGGCATCCTGCTGATCAGCGACAGCAGGATCAAGGACAACCTCGTCGAGGTGAAGAGCGAGACCGGGGCGGCGGTCGGCGGCGGCGTCATGACCCTGGCCGGCAGCCTCGCGCTCGTGGACTCGAAGGTGACCGGCAACACCGTCCACCAGTTCGGGGGCTCCGCGGGAACCTCGAGCGGCGGCGGGATCGACGTTCGCGGGCAGACGCAGATCAGCACCACCACCATCGCCGCAAACACGGCCGAGGAGGGCGGCGGCATCGCCGCCACAGTAAGCGCCACCCAGGGCGAGATCTCTCTCGACTCGAGCACCATCAGCAGCAACGTGGCGAGGCGGGGGGGTGGGCTCCTCCTCCGCTCGAGCGGCGACCACCAGCTCCTGAACTCGACGATCAGCGGCAACAGGGCCCCGCGGGCCGGGTCGGCGATCTACGCGCTGGACGGCACCGCCGACCTGACCCACGTCACGATCGCCAAGAACCCGGCCGGCGAGGGGCACGCGGTGGTCGAGGCAGGCGCCTTGATGGACCCCAATGCCCTCCGCTTTTACGGGACGATCGTCCACGGCAGGGGCGTCGAGTGCTCGGCCCCCGCGGGCGTGCTCGACGTCAACGAGCAGAACGTCTTCGGCGGGCCGTCGTGCTCGCCGGGGATCAGCACCGACTTCACCGGCAATCCGAGGCTGAAGCCGCTGGCGGCCAACGGTGGCCTCACCAGGACCCACGCCCTGAGGCCGACGAGCCCGGCGATCGACTTCGTCAGCGTCGGACCCTCGGCGCCGGTCGATCAGCGCGGCGTCGCGCGTCCCTTCCAGGCGAGCGACGCCGGGTCGTTCGAGCGCGAGTAGCTACGCCCCGCGGCGCGGGCGCTTCGGCCTGCGGGCGGGCGGCCCGGTGATCTTCTCGTCGCCCTCGCGGTCTTCGATCGCCACGTAGTCGCGGTCGCGCTCGCCGGTGTAGACCTGGCGCGGGCGCGAGATCTTCTGCTCGGAGTCGTCGTTCATCTCCATCCACTGCGAGACCCAGCCGGAGGTCCTCGGGATCGCGAAGATCACCGTGAACATGTCGGTCGGGATCTCGAGCGCCTCGTAGATCATCCCCGAGTAGAAGTCGACGTTCGGGTAGAGCTTGCGGTCGGTGAAGTAGTCGTCGTCGAGCGCGTGCTTCTCCAGCTCGGTCGCGATCGAGACCAGCGGATTGTCCTCCGTGGCCTCGAGGACATCGTCGAGATGCTTCTTGATGATCCGGGCCCGCGGGTCGTAGTTCTTGTAGACGCGGTGGCCGAAGCCCATCAGCCGCTCCTCGCGGTTCTTGACGCCCTCGAGGAAATCGGGGATGTTCGCCGGGTCCTCGATCCGGCGCAGCATCTTCAGCACCGCCTCGTTGGCGCCGCCGTGGAGCGGACCGTAGAGGGCGGCGACGCCCGCGGCGACCGCCGAGTAGGGGTCGACCTCGGAGGAGCCGACGCCGCGGACGGCGCTGGTCGAGCAGTTCTGCTCGTGGTCTGCGTGGAGGATGAAGAGCACGTCGAGCGCCTTCGCCAGGCGGGGGTCGGGCTCGTACTTCGCCTCGGTCTTCTTGAACATCATCGAGAGGAAGTTCTCGGGATAGCTCAGGTCGTTGTCCGGATACACGTAGGGCAGCCCCATGTTGTGGCGGTAGGCGAACGCGGCCAGCGTGGGGACCTTGGCGATCATCCGGATCGCGGCCATGTAGCGCTCCTCCGGGTCGTCGATGTGCTTGGCGTCGGGGTAGAAGGTGGAGAGCGCCCCGAAGCCCGCGAGGAGCATCCCCATCGGATGCGCGTCATAGCGGAAGGTCTCGAACAGGTGCTTGATGTCCTCGTGGACGAAGGTGTGGTGGGTGATGTCGTAGATCCAGCGCTCGAGCTGGGCGGCGGTGGGGAGCTCGCCGAAGATGAGGAGGTATGCGACCTCGAGATAGCTCGACTGCTCGCAGAGCTGCTCGATCGGGTAGCCGCGGTGCTGGAGGATCCCCTTCTCGCCGTCGATGTCGGTGATCGCGGAGCGACAGGAGGCCGTGTTGGTGAAGGCCGGGTCGTAGGCCATCATCCCGAAGTCGTCCTCTTCGACCTTGATCTGGCGAAGGTCCATCGCCCGGATCGTGTCGTCGGTGATCTCGAGCTCGTAGCTCTTCCCGGTGCGGTTGTCGGTGACGCTCAGCGTGTCCCCGCCGGCCGTCGCCACGGCGCCGCCGTCCTGATCCTGGGTCTGCTCTTCGGTCGCCATCGAGCTTCCTCCCGGTCGCCTGTGTCTTCGCCCGCGGATTCTCGCAGCTTGCGCGTGCCTACCCGAAGGCGGTCATCGAGCGCAGGTCGCCCAGGCGCGCGTCGATCTCCTCGCGTTCGAGCCGAGCCACGCGCTCGGTCCCGAAGTCCTCGACGTTGAACGACGCGAGGACGGTGCCGTGGGCCATGGCCCGGCGCAGGGTCGGATCGTCGAGGCGCAGGTGCCCGTCGTCGAGGCGCTCGGCCGTCCCGTCGAGGTAGCCCAGAAAGCCCCCGGCGAAGCTGTCGCCGGCCCCGGTGGGGTCGCGAACGTCCTCGAGCGGGAAGCCGGGGAGGGCGAAGAAGCTCGTCGGCGTGAACATGGCCGCGCCGTACTCGCCCTGCTTGGCGATCACCACCCGAGGGCCGAGCTCCATCACCGCTTTGGCGGCGCGCGCGAGGTTCGTCTCGTCCGTGAGCTGGCGGATCTCGGCATCGTTGATGATCAGGCAGTCCACCTCGCCGACCGCGGCGGTGAGCGAATCGCGCGCCGTCTCGATCCAGAGGTTCATCGAGTCCAGCGCCGCCAGCCTGGCGCCCTCGCACTGCCCGCGCACCTGACGCTGGAGGTCGGGCTGGATGTTCGCGAGAAACAGCACGTCGGCGTCCCGCGAGGCGTCCGAGAGCTTGGGCTCGAAGTCGCCGAAAACGTTGAGCTGGGTGTCGTCAGTGTGGGCCACGTTGAGGTCGTACTCGTAGTGCCCGCGCCAGAAGAACGTCTTACCACCCGGCACTCGCTCGATGTCGGAGGTGTCGACGCCGTGGCCCGAAAGAAGGCCGAAGTGCTCGTCCGAGAAGTCGTCGCCAACCGGTCCGACCACGTGGACATCGGTGAAGAACGCGGCCGCCAGGGCGAAGTGAACCGCCGAGCCGCCCAACATGCGATCGCGCTCGCCGAAGGGCGTCCGCACCGAGTCGAAGGCGATGGAACCCACCACGGTCAGCGACATAGGCGGGTGATCCTGCCAGACTTGCCCGCTCGTGCGCGCTGTCCAAGTCAAAGAGTTCGGGGGCCCCGAGGTCATGGACCTCGTGGATCTCCCCGACCCCGAGGGCGAAAACGGCATGGTCGTCGTCGACATCTCCCGGGCCGGCGTCAATTTCGCCGATACCCACGCGACCCGCGACGACTACCTCGCCAAGCAGTCGCTGCCGATGATCCCCGGAGGCGAGGTCGCGGGGACCACGCCCGACGGCAGACGGGTCGCCGCGCTCCTCGCGGGAGGCGGCTACGCCGAGAAGGTCGTGGCCCCGGAGGCGTTCCTGATCCCTGTTCCCGACGCCGTCTCCGACGACGTCGCCGCCGGCCTGCTGCTCCAGGGGCTCACGGCCCATGCGCTGGTGCACCGCTGCGCGAACCTCGCCGAGGGCGAGACGATCGTGGTTCAGGCCGCGGGAGGCGGCACCGGAAGCCTGGCCGTCCAGCTCGCCAAGCGCGCCGGCGGCCGCGTGATCGCGCTCGCCTCGACGGAGGAGAAGCGGGCCCTGGCCGAGCGGCTCGGCGCCGACGCGGCCGTGGACTCGCGCGCGGACGACCTCGCCGCCGCCATCCTCGAGGCGAACGACGGGAACGAGGTCGACGCCGTGCTCGAGATGAGCGGCGGCCCCGCCTTCGAGGCCTGCCTGCGCGCGCTGGCGCCGTTCGGGCGCATCGTCACCTTCGGCATCGCCTCCCGCGAGCCCAATCAAATCGACACCGGCCACCTCATGCGCCATTCGCGCGCGGTGATCGGCTTCTGGCTGATGCACCTCGTGCCGCGGCGCGATCTGGTGGCGCCCATGATCACCGACCTCTTCCAGGCGGTCGAGAGCGGCGAGCTCGAGGTGGTAATCGGCGAGGTCTACCCTCTGTCGGAGGTGCGCCGGGCCCACGAGGACATCGCCGGGCGCCGAAGCCACGGCAAGCTCCTGCTGGATCCCTCGAGATGACCGCCTTCGCCGAACTCGGCCTGTCCCCGGGCCTGCTGCAGACGCTCGACGAGCTGGGCTACGAGACGCCCACCCCGATCCAGGAGCAGGCGATCCCGGAGCTTCTGGCCGGCCACGACGTGATCGGACAGGCGCAGACCGGGACCGGGAAGACCGCCGCCTTCGGCCTGCCGCTGCTGGACCACATCGACGGCGACTCCCAGGAGACGCAGGCGGTGGTCCTTACGCCCACCCGCGAGCTGTGCATCCAGGTGACTCAGGCGCTGCGGACCTACGCCGAGCACCTCGACATCGAGGTCTTGGCGGTGTTCGGCGGCCAGGCGGTGGCCACGCAGACGTCGCGCCTTCGCTCCGGGGCGCAGGTCGTGGTCGCGACCGTGGGCCGCATGCTGGACCTGGTCACGCGCGGGTCCCTGCTGTTGTCCTCGGCTCGCTACATCGTGCTCGACGAGGCCGACGAGATGCTCGACCTCGGGTTCATCGAGGACGTCGAGCGCATCCTCAAGCTCTGCCCGGGGGGCCGCCAGACCGCGCTTTTTTCGGCCACGATGCCCCCTCCGATCGCCCGCCTGGCCGACGGCTTCATGTACGACCCGGTGACCGTCAAGGTAAGCCCGCAGCAGCTCACCGTGGACGCGATCGAGCAGGCGTTCGTCGAGGTGCCCGCCAAGGAGAAGACGGAACGGCTGATCGAGGTCCTGCGGGTCGAGGAGCCCGAGCAGGCGATCATCTTCTGCCGGACCAAGATCAACACGCGCAAGCTGGACGAGGCGCTCCAGCGCAAGGGGATGCGGTGCAAGGCGCTCCACGGGGACCTCACCCAGGGGCAGCGCGACGGTGTGATGCTCGCGTTCAAGGCCAGGAACCTGCCGCTCCTGGTCGCGACCGACGTGGCCGCTCGCGGGCTCGACATCGAGCACGTAACCCACGTCATCAACTACGACGTGCCCACGACCACCGAGCCCTATGTCCACCGCATCGGGAGGACTGGCCGCGTGGGGCGGACGGGTCGCGCCATCACCTTCGTCACCCCGGCTCAGCGCGAGGAGATCGACCGGATCGAGCGCGAGGCGAAGACGTCGATCGGGGAGTGGGAGCCGCCGGAGGAGCGCATCGAGCACGCCCCGCGCCCGCGCCGGCGAGACCACGCCAAAGAGGCGGCGCCCAAGGCCGAGGCCACTAACGGCAAGCCTCCCCGCGAGCGCGAAAAGCTTCCGCCCGCGCCGGAGTCGGGACACGCCAAGCTCTTCATCAACCGGGGCGAGCGCAGCGGGATCTCCGAGGAGGACATCCGCTGGGCGCTCACCGAGGGCGCCGTCGTCCCCTCCGAGTCGGTGGGGGAGATCCGCGTCCTCGAGCGCTTCTCCTTCGTGGACCTCGCGGCCGAGCACGCCGAGCAGGCGCTCGAGCGCCTCGACGGCACCAAGCTCAAGGGCAAGCAGGTCCGCGTCGAGTACGCGAACAAGTAGCTACGGCGCCGCCGGCTCCCCCCGCGCCTTTCTGCCCTCTCGCACCAGCGCCCGCCAGTCGCCGGTGCGGAAGATGATCCCGAGCGTGATGAAGGCGATCGCCACCGACCACGCGGTCACGGCCACCTGCTGGCCAACCGAGTAGGCGAGCACGGCGACACGGGTCGGCCCCTCGAGGGTCGCGACGAGCAGCGCCTGCTGTGCCCCCGCCCCGCCGGGGGTCAGCGGCAGCGCTCCGCTGATCGCGAGCACGCTCATCACCAGCAGGACCGTCTCGGCCGAGCCCCCGATCCCGAACGCCTCCAGGAAGAGCCAGAAGGACGCGAAGCGAAGCAGCCAGGCGGCGAGCTGCCAGGCAGCGACCTCGTGCAGGTAGCGCCGCGGCTCGCGCAGGATCGCCACCCCCTGCTTGAGCCGCTGCCAGACCGCCTCGGCGCGCCGGGCGATGAACGCCACCAGCACGACCGAGCCGATCGAGAAGGCCACCAGGGTCCACAGGAGCAGGTACGGATGGGCGGCCCAGAACGAGATGTCGAAGGCGGGCAGCTCCGGCAGGCGCGGCAACTCGGGCAAAAGGCCCTGGTTGATCGCGTAGCCCAGCACCAGGAACCCCGCGAGCGCGTCGAATGGGGCCAGGACGGCGAAGGAGGAGATGATGGCGGGGTAGCTCGAGTCGCGCACGCTGCGCTTGGCGAGCACGATCTTGATCGCGTCGCCCCCGCGGGCGGGGAGGACGCCGTTCATGCCGGCGCCAACCAGGAAGGCGCCCGTCACGCCCCTGCGGCTGACCCGGTCGGCCGGGTAGGCGGCCTCGAGGGCATTCGTCCACGCCCGCGCACGGCAGAGCTGGAGGCCGAGGGAGAGCACCAGCGCGGCTGCCAGCCAGCCCCAGCCGATCTCGGCGAGGCCGTCGAAGAAGCGCTCGCCCGCCCGCCCGAAGGCGTCGATCTGCCGGTCGAGGTCGATTGCGGCGAAGGGCCCGGAAGCAAACATCGCCCATAAGCTAGATAGCCGATGCCGGATATCCGCCATCGGCCATCGTGATGGTTCGCGGCCCCGCGCGACGCCGCCGAGCGATCCGCGCGGCCCGATGATCGCCCCGACGCTTCTCGCTGCGGCCCTCGCCGGGGCCTACCTGGCGTGGGATCCTCCCAGCGCGGACCTGGCTGCGCAGACCTTCCGCGCCGAGCTCTACGCGCACGAGGGCTTCAGCGTCTGGAACAACGCGTGGTACGCGGGCCATCACCTGCCCGGCTACGGGCTGCTGTCGGCGCCCCTCGCCGCCTGGCTCACCCCGCAGCTCGTGGGCGCGGCCTCGGCGGTGGCCTCGGCCGGGCTGTTCGGCGCGATCGCCCACCGGCGCTGGGGCTCGCGGGCCCGCGCCGGGGTCATGTGGTTCGCCGCCGCCACCGTCCTGCCCCTCCTGAGCGGTCGCCTGGCGTTCGCGCTGGGCGTGGCGCTCGCGCTGGCGGCGCTCCTGGCGCTCCAGCGCCGCCGCGGCGTCTGGGCGTGTGCGCTGGCCGTGGCAACGACGCTGGCGAGCCCGGTGGCCGGCCTGTTCCTGGCGATCGCCGGCCTTGCCGTTGCGATTGCCCGCCGCCCGGGGATCGGCAGCCGGGCCGAGTGCGCCGGCGGCCTCGGGACGGCGCTGGCCGCGCTGGCGAGCATCGGCCTGCTGGCGCTCGCCTTCCCCGTGGGCGGGGTCGAGCCGTTCGCGGCGTCGGCCTTCTGGCCCGTCGTCGGCCTCTGCGCGGCGGCGCTGGTTTTGCTACCGGGCGACGAACGCGTGCTGCGCTGGGGCGTGGCGCTCTACGGGCTGGCGGCGATCGCGCTCTTTAGCGTGGATACGGCGGTCGGGGGAAACGCGACCCGCCTCGGCGCGCTGTTCGCAGGCCCAGTCCTGGCGCTCGCCCTCGCGGGCCGGCGGCCCGTCGTCCTCGCGGTGATCTCGATCCCCCTCCTCTACTGGCAGGTCTCGCCGGCGGTGCGCGATGTCGCCGACGCGGACCACGACCCGTCAGTCGAGCGGGCGTTTCACCTTCCGCTGCTCGAGCGCCTCGACTCGCTGGTGGCCGGCGCGCCCGTGCGCGTGCACGTCGTGCCGACGCGAAACCGCTGGGAGGCGGTGCACGTGGCCGCCCGCTACCCGCTGGCGCGAGGATGGCTGCGCCAGGCGGAGTCCGAGGACTTCGAGCTCTTCGACGACGCCAACCTCACCGAAGACGCCTACCTCGCCTGGCTGCGCGAGCGGGCCGTCTCCTACGTCGCGGTCCCGCAGGGGGTCGAGCTCGACTACCTGGGAGAGGACGAGGCGGAGCTGATCGCCGAGGGCGTGCCGTTTCTTGAAGAGGTGTGGGCGAGCGATGCGTGGCGCCTCTACCGCGTGACGCCCGAGCCGCCCCTCGTCTCGACGGTGGAGTCCCCCTCGAGCGCAGCCCCCGACGCCCGGCTGGCCGCCCTCGGCCCGGATTCCTTCGTGCTGACGGCGGGCGCCGCGGGTTCCTACCTGGTGCGCGTGCACCACACGCGGTACTGGGAGGTGGTCGAGGGCGACGCGTGCATCGAGCGCGAGGGAGATTGGACGAGGGTGGAGGTCACCGCGCCCTCGGTCGTGAAGGTCCGCGCCGAGCTGTCGCTCGGGGGTGGGGGGTGCTGAGTGACGCAGACCCGGCCACTTCGGCTTCGGCCGAGCCCTACACCCCCGCCCGCAGCGCGACCCCCAGGAGCTCCTCCAGCCTCGGCACCGTCTCCTCGCTCGTGCGGTGCAGCACGGCCGTCATCCCGACCGCCTCGGCCCCCGCGCAGTTCTCGCGCAGGTCGTCCACGAACACCGAGTCGCCGGGCTCGACGCCCAGGCGCTCGCAGGCGAGCAGGTAGATCTCGGGCTGGGGCTTGTGCATCCCTACCTCGCCCGAGATGACGGCCTCGTCGAAGATGTCGATCGGGGCGCGCTCGTAGATGCCCAGCCCCCAGGAGTTGGAGATCAGGCCGGTCCTGATGCCCGCGGACGAGGCCGCGCGGACGACGGTGACCATCGCGTCGTCGGGACGCAGGCCCGCGAACAGGCGCTGGGTGAGGTCGGTGTGGTCATCGACCCCCAGCAGCGCACCGAAGGCAGGCTCGAACTCGGCGCTCGAGGTCTCCCCGGTCTCGAGCGAGCGCAGCAGACGCAGGGCCTCGGCGTCGCCGCGGAAGAGGTCGCGAACCGCCTGGGGCTCGAGCCCCTCGGCCTCGCAGAACTGCGCGAAGGCCGGCCAGATGCTGGTCGTGAGGACGCCGCCGAAGTCGACTATGAGAGCCTTCGCCGCCATGAGCGAGCAGGAGGCTACAGCCGGGACGGCGGCCGAGGCCCCGGATGGGATCGACGGCGCCGCCGTCGAGGCCTGGTTCGAGCAGAACGTCGATGGCGCGAAGCCGCCGCTTGCCTTCGAGCGGATCTCCGGCGGGCGCTCGAACCTCACCTACGGCGTGGTCGACGCCGCCGGCAGCCGCTGGGCCCTGCGTCGCCCGCCGCTGGGCAAGCGCCTCGCCTCCGCGCACGACATGGGCCGCGAGCACCGGATCATCGCCGCCCTCGCGCAGACCCCTGTCCCCGTGCCGCCCGTGGCGGGCCTGTGCGAGGACGACACCGTGAACGGCGCCCCCTTCTACGTCATGGGCTTCGTGGAGGGCCCGATCCTGCGTTCCCAGCGCGAGGCGACGGCTGCGTTCTCCGAGGAGGAGCGGAGGGCGATCGGCGAGCGCGTCGTTGACACCCTCGTCGCCATCCATCACGTGGACCCCGATGGCGTGGGCCTGGGCGAGCTGGGCAAGAAGGGGGACTACGTCGCCAGGCAGCTTCACCGCTGGCACGGGCAGTGGGAGAAGTCGAAGACGCGCGAGCTGCCGCTTGTGGACGACGTCCACCGGCGCCTGGCCGCCCGCATCCCCAAGCAGGGCCCGGCGACGATCGTCCACGGCGACTACCGCCTCGACAACATGATCCTGGACCGCGAGACCGCGGAGGTCGCGGCCGTCGTGGACTGGGAGCTCAGCACGCTCGGCGACCCGCTCGCCGACGTGGGTCTGTTGATGGTCTACTGGGCCGAGGCCGGCGACGATTTCATCCCGCTGTTCGACCCGGCCACGACCGCGCCCGGGTTCCTGGGGCGCGACGCCCTGCGCGAGCGCTACGCCGAGCGCTCGGGCCGCGACCTCTCCCAGCTCGACTTCTTCATCGCCCTCGGGTACTGGAAGCTCGCGGTGATCCTCGAGGGCGTGCTCGCCCGCTACGCCGCCGGGCAGCTCGGCAAGGAGGGCAGCGCCGACTCTGGCCAGGACGAGTTCGCGAGGATCGTGGAGCGCCTCGCCGAGGGCGCCGACGAGGCCGAACGCCGCCTGGGCTGACCGGCCTCAGGCCGTGGCGGCGGCGGCCGGCTGGGGCGAGTCGTCCTGGGCCTCCATCTCGCGGGCCCAGTGGTTGAGCTCGCGGCGGGCGATCACCACCTTGTGGACCTCGTCGGGGCCGTCGGCGACCTTCAGCATGCGGGAGAAGCGCCACATGCCCGCGAGGGGCGTGTCGTCGGACATGCCGAGGGCCCCGTGGACCTGGATCGCACGGTCCAGCACGTCCATGACGACGTTGGCGGCGACCACCTTGATCATCGAGATCTCGCGCCGGGCTGCCTTCTTGCCCTGGGTGTCCATCCGCCAAGCCGCCATGAGGGTCAGCAGTCGCGCCTGCTCGGTCTCCATGCGGCTCTTCGCGATGAAGTCCTGCACGAACTGCTTCTCGGCCAGCTTCTCGCCCTGCGTCTCGCGGGTCAGGGCGCGCCTGCACATCATCTCGATCGCGCGCTCGCAGCTGCCGATCGCGCGCATGCAGTGGTGGATGCGCCCGGGTCCCAGCCTGTCCTGGGCGATAGCGAACCCGGCCTGGCGGGGGCCTAGGAGGTTGGCCTCGGGCACCCTGCAGTCCTTGTAGCGGATCTCGCAATGGCCGGGGCCTCCGTCGTGCCCCATCACCGGCACCGGGCGCACGAGGTCGAAGCCCGGGTTGTCGATGGGCACGAGGATCATCGATGCCCGGGCGTAGCGGTGCGCGTCGGGATCCGTGACGACCATCGCAATCGCCACGTCGGCGCCCACGGCGCCGGAGGTAAACCACTTGTGCCCGTTGATCACCCACTCGCCGTCGACGAGCTCGGCGCGGGTTTGAAGCGTCGTCGGGTCGGACCCGGAGACGTCGGGCTCGGTCATCGAAAAGCACGAACGGATCTCACCGTCCAGCAACGGCTGGAGCCAGCGCTCCTTCTGCTCGTCGGCCCCGTGCTCGGCGAGGATCTCCATGTTCCCGGTGTCCGGCGCGGCGCAGTTGAACGCCATGCCGGCGATCGCCGGGCTGCGGCCCATCTCCTCGCACAGCAGGCCGTACTCCCAATTGGTCAGGCCGGGCCCGTAGCGCTCATCGGGCATGAAGAGGTTCCACAGGCCCTCGGCGCGGGCACGCTCGCGGATCTCGATCAGGATCCGCGGGTAGGGGACCCCCGGCTTCACCTCCTCGTCGAGGGCGCGCAGCGCCTCCATCTCGACCGGGTAGACGTGCTCGCCGAGGAAGGCGCGAATCCGCTCACGCAGCTCCTCGACCCGCTTGCTGGGTGCGAAGTCCACGCGCGGAGTCTATGCCGCGTCGGCTCGCAGGCGCCGCTGTGAGATCGCCTGGATGGCGAACAGGCCGCCGACGATCACGGCCGCGACCAGGATCGCGGGGATGACGACGCTGGGGTCGCCCTCCTTGGCGACGAGCATGGTGCCGGAGGCGCAGAGTACGACCGCGAGGGCCCGGCGCAGGAATGCCTGCGGGGCGCGGACCGCCAGCATGCCACCCAGCAGGACCCCGGGGACCGAGCCGATCAGGATGTTCCCGGCGAGCACGAAGTCCACGTTGCCGCCGATCCAGTGGGCGATCCCGGCCGCCCACAGCAGAATGGCCGCGTGGAAGATGTCGGTGCCGACGACGCGCTGCGGGGTGAGGCGGAAGAGCGCGATCAGCGCGATCGCGATCAGGGTGCCGCTGCCGGCCGAGGTCAGGCCGATCACGAAGCCGGTGGTGACGCCGGTGACCATCGCGGCGATGATGTGGCGCCTGTAGAGGTGCACGGCGTAGCGCTCGGCGATCACGTCCTTGAAGAAGATCGACCGCAGCAGGGTGGCGATCCCCACCACCAGCAGGGCGCCGCCGAGCATTCCCAAGACGAGCTTGTCGAGGTCCTCGCCGTAGCTTCGCTGGAGCAGCTCGATCACGTACACGCCCACCAGCGCGGAGGGCACGCTGCCGACCGCGAGCCAGAACGCGATGCCGCGATGCACCGTGCCCAGCTTCAGGTGCTGGTAGCCGCCCACGGTCTTCGTCACGGCCGCGTAGAAGATGTCGGTCCCGATCGCGGTCACCGGCGAGATCCCGAAGATCAGGATCAGGAGGGGGGTCATCAGGGACGCGCCACCCATGCCGGTCATGCCGACGAGCAGCCCGATACCGAGCCCGAAGAAGATGATCGCTGGGTCCATCTGCAGTGCGCGGGGCGCCGACCGGGGCACTTTCCGGGGGCGTTTCCTAGCTTTGTTGACCGACTAAGGTCTAAAGGCCAGCGCGGGATGGTAGCAGCGGCCTGCTCAGCGCTTGATCCAGGCTTCCGGGTTCTGCAGGATCGCGTCGATCTGCCACGGGAGGTCGCCGCGAGCGATCTCGGCGAGCGTGATGCTCTCGAGCACCCCGCGCAGGTTCGCGCGGACCGCAACCCACACGTCGCGGAGCTTCTCCGCCGGACCGGGGTAGTGCAGGTCCTCCGGCGCCGACTCGTGGATATTGGCCAGCGGCCCCTCGACCGCGCGGATGACGTCGGCGATCGTGATCTCCTCGGGCGGGCGGTCCAGCCAGTAGCCGCCCTTGTACCCGCGCTTGGCTCGGACCAGCCGGGCGTGCTTCAGCTCCAGCAGGATGTGCTCCAGGAACTGCAGCGGGATGTCCTGAGCCTGCGCGAGCTGCTCGCCCTTCACCGGCTCGCCCTCCGGCGCGGCGGCCAGCTCGAGCGCTGCTCGAAGGGCGTAGTCGGCCTTGGCGGAAATCCTCATGTCGGGCGATTGCTCCACAATGCTCGACCTCATGATCGACCTGCAGAGCCATTCAACTGTGTCAGATGGTCAGCTCGAGCCCGCCGACGTGGTGCGCTCGGCGGCCGAGGCCGGCGTGACCGTGATGTCCCTCACCGACCACGACGGCGTCGCCGGCGTGGAGGAGGCGAGCGCCGTCGCGGCCGAGCTCGGGATCGAGAACGTTCCGGCCACCGAGATGTCGTGCGTCCACAAGTACTCCGAGGACCTGCACATCTGCGGCTACTGGGTGGACGTCATCAGGATCCAGCCCGCCTGTGACCGCGCCCAGCAGGAGCGGGTCGACCGGGCCAAGGTGATCATCGAGCGGCTGAACTCCCATGGCGTGGACGTGACCTTCGAAGCCGCGGTCGAGAAGGCGGGCGCCGCGGACGCGATCGGCCGCCCCCACATCGCCAAGGCCGCCGGGGCGGGCCCGGATCTCGGCCCGTTCTTCGAGGAGTACCTGGTGCCGGGAGCAAAGGCATTCGTCTCGCGCAAGTGGCCCTCGGCGGAGGAGGCCGTCGAGATCATTCACGACGCCGGCGGCGTGGCCGTGGTGGCGCATCCCTACTGGGACGTGCAGGACCCCGAGCAGGTCCGTGACCTCGTCGAGAGCCTGGTGAGCGACGTAAGCCTCGACGGTATCGAGACCTTCTACCCGCCCCATACGGCCGAGCAGACCAAGCACTGCTTGGAGCTGTGCGAGGAGTTCGACCTGACGCCCACCGCCTCATCCGACTTCCACGGCCCCACCCACAAGACCTTCTCGCGCTGGGGCGCCTACGACACTTACGGGCTCGGCGAGCCCCAGGTTCCGCCCAAGCCGTAGCGGCAATCTGCCGGCGCCGCAGGCTGCGGCTAGAGCTTGCGGCTCAAAAACAGGGTGCGGTTGGGGCCTTTCGGCCGCGTCGAGAAGCCGCAGGCCTCGTACAACGCGATCGCGGCCTCGTTGTCCTCGTTGGTGTCGAGCTCGATCCGCTTGCAGCCACGCTCACTGGCGCGCTCGAAGCAGGCCTCCACGAGGGCGCGGCCCACGCCCGCCCCTCGGGCGTCGGCGCGCACGAAGAGGTCCTCGAGCCAGCAGTCCTCCGCCGCGGTCCACACGCTCCAGCGGAAGCGAAGCTGAGCGACGCCGGCCGCCTGGGCGGCCCCGACCGCGCCCAGCAGGTACTCCCCGTCGCCGGCGGACAGGATCCGTCCGGCGCTCTGGCGAATCGACTCCAGGGATGGCTCCGACTTGCCCCAGTGGTCGCGGAACTCGCAGATGAGCCGGGCGACGTCGCCCAGCTCGTCCTCCCCCGCGCGCCACGCCCGCGCCACGCCTGAGTCACGGGAATCCATGCCCGAATGATCACAGGGGCCGCGCCGGGATGCGATGTTCGGCTGATCCACCCGGGGCCGATCGCCGTAAACCCATCTGACGCCACCCACCGACCCGATGTTGGCCGGGCAGCTGAATTGAGTACGGGCAGTCGCCCGCAACCCAAGAGAAGGAGTGCAGATGAGCACCACCCAAAAGCCGCGCAGCGCCATCCGGCGTATCGCGGCCGACCCGGTCTCCCGCCGGCGATTCTTCGCTGTGAGCGGCGGTACGGCCGCCGCCGGCGTCGTGCTCGCCGCGTGCGGTGAGGATGAGGAGACGACCTCCTCGACCACGACGACGGAGATGCCCGAGAAGGCGAGCTCGCCGTTCGGTGAGGGCGACCTCGGCATCGTCAACTACGCGCTGACGCTCGAGTACCTCGAGGCTGACTTCTACGACCAGGTGGCCAGCAGCGGCCTGTTCAAGGGAGACGACCTCGCGTTGATCAAGGCGATCGGCGACTCCGAGCAGCAGCACGTCGACGCTCTGCTGGCGACAGTCAAGTCGCTGAAGGGCGAGGCCGCTCCGGTTCCCGAGACGAAGTTCCCGCTCGACGACGCGGAGTCCGTACTGGAGTTGGCGGCGACGGTCGAGAACCTCGGCGCAGCCGCTTACCTCGGCGCAGCCGGCCTGATCGAGGACGAGGGCATCCTCGCGGCCGCTCTGTCGATTCACTCGGTCGAGGCACGGCACGCTGCCGCCCTCAACGTCCTGACCGGACAGTCCCCTACCCCCGATGGCGCCTTCGCCCAGCCGGCCGATATGGAAACGGTCCTGGCCGAAGTGCAGCCGTTCATCGTCTCCTAGGCGATCGAAACGAGAAAGGAGTCAGAAATGGCTGAACAGACCATGAAGAATCCACAGCTCGCCGCGATCGAGATCGAGGAGATGAGCCGTGGCTCAATGATCATGAAGGGGGCCCTTGCGGCCGGCGCAATCTACGGCACGATGGCCGTGGGGCCGCTGGTGGGCCGCGCGTTGGCCCAGGGCTCGACGAGCGATGGCGACGTTGAGATTCTCAACTTCGCGTTGACCCTCGAGTACCTGGAGGCCGCGTTCTACGAGCAGGCCCTCGCGGAAGTGCCGGATCTCTCCGGTGAGGCATCCAGCCTCGCGAAGGAGATCCAGGGCCACGAGCAGGAGCATGTGGACGCGCTGACGGCGGCGATCGAGGATCTCGGCGGTAAGCCCGTCGCGGCCCCTGGCGTCGACTTCGGCAAGGCGTTCGCCGACGAGGACGCGTTCCTCGAGCTCGCTCAGACGTTCGAGGACACGGGCGTGAGCGCCTACAACGGCGCTGGCCCCCTGATCACCGACAAGGCGATCCTCGGCTCGGCCGGCGCGATCGTCCAGATCGAGGCCCGTCACGCGGCCGCGATCAGGCTCCAGCGCGGCGAGTCGCCCGCGCCCGAGGCCTTCGACATGGAGCTTTCCATGGACGAAGTGCTGAAGGCCGTGCAGCCGTTCGTCAAGAGCTAGTACCGGCCTCACCTCTCTCGGCCGGGAGGCCGGGCGCCATGACGGCGCCCGGCCTCAGTCTTTTCTGGGCGGCGACGGAGCTCGCCGGGCCTCCCGGTCAGCGGGCCCGGCGAAACGGGCGCGTCGCCTTCGAGCGTCCGCGCAGCACGACCTCATCGCCCGGCTCCCAGCGCGCGCGTTCCTCCTCGTCGGCCGCCTCGACCGCTGCGTCGGAGGCGAGCACACCGCCCTCCGACTTCGCGAGCTCCGTGAGCCTGGCGGCCTCGTTGACGGGGTCCCCGATCACCGTGTACTCGTAGCGCTGCTCCTCCCCGATGTTGCCGGCGACGACCTCGCCGGAGGAGACACCGATCCCGGCCTCGAACCCGGAGACCTCGCGTAGCCGGTCACCGAGATCCCTGGCGGCGGCGAGGGCCTTCGCCGCATGGCCGTCCAGCGGCGTCGGCGCCCCGAAGATGGCGAGCGCGGCGTCGCCCTCGAACTTGTTGACCCAGCCCGCGTGGTCGTGGACGACCTCGATGACGACGGCGAAGAACCGGTTGAGGGTCTCCACCACCTCCTGTGGCGGGCGCTCGCTGGCGAGCGTGGTCGAGCCGACCATGTCGACAAAGAGCACGGAGACGTCGCGCGTCTCGCCGCCCAGCTCCACGTCACGGGCGAGCGCCGCCTTCGCCACGTCCTCGCCGACGTGGCGCCCGAACAGGTCATGGATGCGCTCGCGCTCGCGCAGGCCGGCGACCATGCGGTTGAAGCCGGCCTGAAGCAGGCCGACCTCGCTGCCGTCGTAGACGGGCACCTCGACGTCGAGGTCGCCGCGCTCGACCTCGGCCTGGGCGTCGCGGACGGCCTTGATCGGGTCGGCAACGGCCCGGGCGGCGAGCGTCGCGACGTAGAGCCCCGTTACGAGGGTCACGCCCGCGAGGACCAGCACCGCGAGCGCCAGCTCGCGGGCGTTGAAATCGCCCTCGACCAAGGTGGAGATCGCCACGAGGATCAGGCCGACCAGCGCAACGCCGGTTCCGAGGATCCACGCGAGCAGCGCTCGCGCTTTCACCCCGGGAGTGACCGTGCGCTCGCTCACCCCTTCCGCGAGCGCCCGCGCCGCGGCGGGGCGCAACCCACGCTCGGTGACGAGGTAGGCGATTGCGCATGTGGTGAGCGCGCCGAGCAGCACCGTCGTCGCCACGCGCTGGCCCAGCTCGTGGGAGTAGGTCCAGTTCAGCAGGCCGAAGAGGATGGCGGCGCTGGTCCAGAGCACGACATGGACGCCGACGATCCGGTAGGGAGCACGCAGCACGGTCATCCGCTCCTCCTCGGTGGCGGGGCGGTCGGAGCGAAGCCACCGACGCAGGGGCGCAAGCCGACGGGATCCCCAGATCGTCCCGACGACGATACCCATCGTGAGGTAGCCACCGATGACGATCAGATTGACCAGCCGGACCTCGGTCGGATCATCGACCCTCGGCGTGGGCAGGACCAGGAGCAGGAAGACCGCCACGACCGCCGAGCCCACCAGGTTCGCGAGGCTAAGCGACACCATCAGCCGAATCTGCGTCCGGCGCGCGATCGCCGCACCCGGCTCGTCCGGACTCGGGAACAGCCAGCCGACGAGGGGCATGCGGCTCGTCGCGCTCACGCAGGCGAGCCTATGCGGTTGAGAGCGGCGTCGCCTGCGCTAAGCGGCGACCGCGGCCGGGATCAGCTCGCGCTCCTCAAGGAACGAGAGGATCTGCTGCGCGGACTCCTCGGGAGACTGGTGCTCAGTCTCGATCACGAGCTCGGGGTTCTTCGGGGGCTCGTAGGGATCGGAGACGCCGGTGAACTCCTTGATTTCCCCGGAACGGGCCTTCGCGTAGAGGCCCTTCACGTCGCGCTCCTCGCAGACCTCGACGGAGGCCTTGGCGTAGACCTCGATGAAGCGGTCGTCCATCATCTCGCGCGCCTCGTCGCGGATCTCCTTGTACGGGGAGATGGCCGCCGTGATGACGGGCACCCCGTTTCGCGAGAGCAGATTGGCGACGAAGGCGATGCGCCGGATGTTGGTGTCGCGGTCCTCCGTCGAGAAGCCGAGGCCCTTCGAGAGGTTCTCGCGGACGATGTCGCCGTCGAGCACCTCGAGCGTGACGTCGCGCTTGCGCAGCTCCTTTACGAGCTGGTTGGTGATGGTGGTCTTGCCGGACCCGGAAAGGCCGGTGAACCAGAGCGTGAAGCCTGCCATTAGTTCGGTTCCTCCTTGTATGCGTCGATCAGGATCTCCGCAACCTCGTCCCTTGAGAACTCGTGGGGCGGCTTCTCGCCGGCCTCGAGCATCTCGCGCACCTTGGTTCCCGACAGGAACAGGTGCGACTCCTGGGGGTGGGGGCAGGTCTTGGCCGAGCCCATCCCCTCGCAGTCGTTGCACCAGAAGGTGTGCTCGAAGAACAGCGGGGTGATGCCCAGCTTCTCGACGTCGATGTCGTCGAAGATGCGCTGGGCGTCGTAGGTGCCGTAGTAATCCCCGACGCCGGCATGGTCGCGGCCCACGATGAAGTGGGTGCAACCGTAGTTCCGGCGGATGATCGCGTGGAGCACCGCCTCGCGGGGGCCCGCGTAGTGCATCTTGCCCGGGTTGACGCCCAGCATGACGTGGTCGGGGTGGTAGTAGTTGTCCATCAGGACCTCGTAGCAGCGCATCCGCACGTCGGCGGGGATGTCGCCCTTCTTGGTCTCCCCGATCAGGGGATGGATGTAGAGGCCGTCGCAGATCTCCAGCGCGGCCTTGGTGAGGTACTCGTGGGCGCGGTGGATCGGGTTGCGCGTCTGGAAGGCGACGATCCGCTTCCAGCCGCGGTCGGCGAACGCCTGCTTGGACTCCTCGGTGGTCTGGTAGCGCTTCATGAACGCCTCGTCGTGGTCGGGCAGCGCGTCGGCCTCGATCCTTCCGGCGATGCAGCGGTTGCCCTCCTCGCGGATGGCGGCCACGCCCGGATGCTCCGAGTCGGTCGTGCGGTAGACCTGCTCGGCCTCGAGCTCGACGTCGCGCTCGTAGACCTCGCTCACGTGCAGGCGTCCGAGCGCCTTGCCGTTCGGGGCGGACAGCTCGACGACGTCGCCCTCGGCGCAGTCCAGGTCGGTCGCCAGGGTGATCGGGATCGGCCAGATCTCGTCAACCGAGGCAAGCGTCATGTTCTCGCAGACCGAGCGCCAGTCGTCGGCGCCCATGAAGCCCTCCAGGGGGGCGAAGCCCCCGTTTGCGAGCAGCTCGAAGTCGCTGGCCTGACGGTTGGTGAGCGTCAGGCTCAGCGCCGTCTCGGGGCTACCCATTGATCCCGCACTCCGTGCGGTCGGTTCCGGCCCAGCGGCCGGCGCGGGTGTCCTCGTCCTCGCCTGGGCGAGAAGTGCAGGGCATGCACCCGATTGACGGGTAGCCCTGGTCGTGAAGTGGGTTGTATGGCACGTGGGTGTCCTTTATGTAGTTCCAGACTTGCTTGTCGTCCCAGTCGGCGAGCGGGTTCAGCTTCCAAAGGCCGAACCGGTCGTCCCACCCGAACTTGGGCGCCGTGGCTCGCGTGTCCGAGTCGACCCGGCGAACGCCTGAGATCCAGCAGTCGACCCCGACTAGGGCGCGCCGCATGGTAGCTACCTTGCGCGGGGCGCAGCACTCGTCCTCGGGACCCCACTCGCCCGCGTCCCAGCGCTCCCTCAGGCCCGGCGGGTTGTCCTGCACGTACCGGTCGAACTCGATTCCGAAGTGCTCGGCGAGGCGATCCCGCGTCTCGTAGGTCTCCGGGAACAGCAGCTCGGTGTCGAGGTAGAAGAAGCTTGTGTCCGGCTCGATGCGGTGGGCGATGTCGATCGTCACCGAGCTCGTCTTCTGGAAGGAGACGGCGAGGCGGAGCCTCGGGTGGAACGTCTCGATCGCCCAGGCGACCGCCTCCTCCGCCGAGAGCGGCTCGATCCTCGCGGTGACCTCGTCCGGGTCGACGAGCTCGCCGTTGATCATGGGGAGCCTGGGGGAGGACCCGTTGCCGTTGCCGTTCTCGCTGGGCAGCGGAGTGTCGAGCACGAGGGGACGCGGCCGGGTAACGGACTCGCTCATACGGCGCACTCCCCCTCGCCGCGCTCGACCTTGTAGGGATCCGAGCGCGACCAATCGACGAACTGGTCGAGCGTCTCCAGGCTGAACTCGACGGGCATCGTCAGGTCCTTGACCTCCGCCTCGAAGGTCTCGGTGCCGACGCGCTCGACGAAGGCGTTGAACTCCTCGCCCTCTTCGCGCTCGTCCCCGTAGAGGCGCAGCCAGCGCTCGACGGCCTCGGGCACGCGCTTCGCGGGCAGGCGCGCCTTCAGCCGGTGTCCGTAGATCACCTCGCCGCCCTCGTAGTTGCCCCCGAGGTGGGGGATGTATGCCGGCAACTGGCGCTCGCCGATCTTGAGCGAGGCGCCGTAGAAGCCGATGTTCGCGATGTGGTGCTGGCTGCAGCCGTTGGGGCAACCTGACATCTTGATGTGGACCTGCTTGGTGAGCGGGTCGTCGATCTCCATCTCCTCGAGCCGCTGCTCGATCGCCTCGTTGAGGCCCATCGATGCGGTGATGCCGAGCTTGCACGAGTCGGTTCCGGGGCAGCTCACGACGTCCGTGATCTCGCGGGCTCCCGACCCGGCCAATCCCAGCTCTGCGAGTCGGCGCCACACGTCGTAGACGGACTCGTCGCGGACCCAGCGGAGCACGAGGTTCTGCTGCACGGTCGAGCGGGCGAACCCGCCGGAGAAGTCGCGCATGACCTGGCCGAGGCCGCGGAACTGGTCGGGCGTGAGGTCGCCGCGCGTCACCTTGACGACAACTGTCGAAAAGCCCTCCTGGCGCTGGGCCGCGACGTTCGAAGCGCGGAAGCGCTCGAACTCCGACACGTCGCCGTTCGGAGAGGCGAAGCTCTCGGGCGCGCTCGGCGCCTTCGCCTCCTCGTCGTACATGTCCTCGGGCAGAAGCCGCTCGATCGAAAAGTTGCGCTCGGCGACCCATTCGCCCTCGAGCTCTGAGTCAACCAGCTCACGAAATGCGTCGATGCCGACCTTGTCGACGAGGACCTTGATGCGCGCACGTGCGCGATTAACGCGCAGCCAGTTCTGGCGGTCGAAGATGCGAAGGG
>JBPCKC010000051.1:0-15527 GCA_051004675.1 Solirubrobacterales bacterium | reverse complement strand
GGGGACCCGCAAGCCCGATGCGGCGGATGATCCACTCGGCCAGGCCGGGCGCGCCGCCCCGCCGCGATTCCGCCTCCGCGTCATCGAGGTGCTCGTCGGTGAGCCGAACCAATTCCCAGCCTGCGCGACGGAGGTTCCGATCCCGCTCGACGTCCCTCGATCGCGCGATCGGCCCCGAGTGAAAGCGCCCGCCATCGGTCTCGACGATCAGTCGCGCCCGCTCCCAGACGAAGTCGGAGCGATAGGGCTTCAGCCCGTGAGCGAAGGGGGACGCAGATATCCGCGTCCACGGGACCGCTCGTGCCGCCAGGGCCGGCGAGCTGATTTGAACCGCTGATCCCTTCATTACGAGTGAAGTGCTCTACCAACTGAGCTACGCCGGCGCGTGGCCCGCAAGTGTAGAGCCGCGCGGGGGACCCGCAAGCCCGATGCGGCGGATGATCCACTCGGCCAGGCCGGGCGCGCCGCCCCGCCGCGATTCCGCCTCCGCGTCATCGAGGTGCTCGTCGGTGAGCCGGACCAATTCCCAGCCTGCGCGACGGAGGTTCCGATCCCGCTCGACGTCCCTCGACTGCGCGATCGGCCCCGAGTGGAAGCGACCGCCATCGGTCTCGATGATCAGTCGTGCCCGCTCCCAGACGAAGTCGGAGCGGTAGGGGCGCGCCTCGGTCTCGACCTCGACATTGACCCCCTCCACCGGAATTCCGTGGCGACGGCAGAAGAGGTAGAAGCGGTCCTCCAGGGGACTCTGGGTTCGCACCCCACCCGGCGGGAGCAGCCCGAGGACCTCGCGCACGGTGGCGTTGCCGCCGTGCCTCGGATAGCGGTCGAGCAAATCCGGTAGCGAGAGCCGGTCTGCCACCTGGTTGACCTCGGCTCGATTGACTACCGAGAACAACGCATCCACGGCCAGGACCGAGCCGAGATCGAACTGCGTCCGCGCCGGCCCGGTAGTCGGGATTCCGTCGCGAATCATGACCTCATCGGCCGGCAGCTCGGTCCGATGGGCCCGGATCGGACGCTCCACCCGCACTCGGCGCGGACAGGTGACGTCGATCCGCCCCCCGCCCCAGCCACGGATCTCGCAAAGCGCCGCGGCCGCCGCGAAGCTCAGATGGGAGTCGTCGCCGACCCGGAGCACGGCGGCGATCCAGCGGGAGCGGGAAGTGAGGGAAGTGTGGCCGACCGCGAAGACATCGCGGTAGAGAGGGTGCAGGCGCCGGCTCTCGATGCGTCGTTCGATCCCGCGCCTGCTGATACCCGCGCGGACGAGTTGACGACCGGCCGCAACCCCGTACTGGCGGCCGGCGACATCGGCAGCCAATGCATCCCAGCGACGCGAGGACGTCTGACTACCTATGTGGTTGTCAAGTGTCCTCGCGTCGCTCACGGACCCAACCATGCCGACCCACTTCGCACGCATGGGACCCAGAATCACCCCCTTCGTGCCAATTCCCGCACGGGACCGTCAAATCCCTGGAAGCCCGCGATGTGTGCGCCAGCACATGAGCGGGGCGATGACGCCGGTATCCGCGCTCTCAGTCCGTCAGGTCAGGTTGGTTGGTCGATGAGCTTGTAGCCAACTCCCCGCACCGTCACCACCAACTCCGGGTCTTGGGGATCGCGCTCGATCTTCTGGCGGAGGTTGGAGATGTGGACGTCGCAGGCGCGCACGTCCCCCTCGAACTCCGACTGCCAGAGCTCCTCCATGATCTGGAGGCGACTGAATACCTGCCCGGGGCTCTCGGCCAGAAGGCGCAGCACCTGGAACTCCGAGCGGGTGAGGTTGACCGGCTCGCCGTTGACCGAGACGAGATGGCGCGAGAGGTCGATCCGCACGGGGCCCGCCTCGATCGTCTTGCTCCCGGTCCCCGTCGAGTGCCGGTCGAGCTCTCGGCGGCGGAGCTGAGCGCGAACGCGCCCGAGCAGCTCGCGGACCGAGAACGGCTTCGTCATGTAATCGTCGGCGCCGACCTCGAGCCCGACGACCTTGTCCACCTCGGCGTCCTTCGCGGTCAGCAGGATGATCGGGACCGGGCTGCGAGCGCGCACGTCACGGCAGATGTCGAGGCCGCTGCGACCCGGCATCATGATGTCCAAGATCAGCAGGTCGTAGGCGACGTCGCCGGCCCCGACCTTGGCGTCGGCGTCGTCGCCGTCCACCGCCAGCGTCACGTCGAAGCCCTCCTGCTCGAGCGCGTAGCCGACGGCGTCGCGTACGGAGGGCTCGTCGTCGGCTACGAGAATCGTTCCGCTGCTCATGCCGTCATCACGCAACCGGGGTCGGGGCGGGACGCGCGGCCGGCAGGCGAACCCAGAACGTGCTGCCGACCCCGAGCTCTGAGCGCACGCCGATCTCGCCGCCCATCACGTCCACCATCCGCTTCGCGATCGAGAGCCCGAGGCCGAACCCCTCCTGCTCAAGAGCGCCGGAGCCCCTGTAGAAACGCTCGAACACCCGACCCACCTCATCGGGCTCGATGCCGGACCCCGTGTCATTTACCTCGATCAAGATCTCCTCGTCGCCGGGTTCGGCCCGGCGGGCGCGAAGGGTAACGGCGCCGGGGGGAGGCGTGTTCTTGAACGCGTTGGTCAGCAGGCCGATCAGCACCTGGCGCAGCAGCACCGAGTCGCCGTGGGCGACCAGCTCGGCCTCCGCGTCCACCTCCAGCTCGATCCCGTCCGGCGCGCTGACAGCCTGGGCCGCCTCCTCCATCGCGATCCCGACGTCGAGCGCCCCCGACCCGCCCTCGCTGACAGCCTCCATCCGAGCGAGGGTGAGCAGCGACTCGGTCAACCGGGTGACGCGGTCGGTGTCCTGGGCGAGGCGGTCGAGGAAGTGCTCGCGCGCCTCGGGATCGTCCTTGGCGCCCCCTCGCAGCACCTCGATCGCGCCGGAGATCCCCGCGATCGGGTTGCGCAGCTCGTGGGCCGCGTTGGAGACGAACTCGCGCTCCGCGATCTCCCGGCGAAGCTCCTCGGTACGGTCGCGCACCACGGCGAGCACCGCGCCCTCGGCGGGCAGCTTGCGCGCTCCCACGGCGTAGACGCGGTCGCCCACGCGCAGCGCGTCGTTCTCGACCGCTCCCCGTGCGTCGGCGCGACGAAGCCAGGGCAGCAGGGCGGCTGTGACCCTTCCGTCGTGGTCGATCATCTCCTCGGCGGCGGCGTTGGCGAACCGTGCCTCGCCCTCGGGCCCGACCACGATCACGGCGTGGTCCAGCGCATCGAAGATGGCGGAGAGCCGATCGCGCTCCGAGGAGAGCGCGCCGAAGGTCTCGCGCAGGGCGCCGCGCATCGTCTCGAGCGCGGTGCCGAGCGCAGTGATCTCGTCGCGGCCGCCGGTGCCCTCCAGGGGCTCGTCGAGACGCCCCTCCGTCATCCGCTCGGCGCTTTGGGCCAGCCGCTTGACGCGGGAGGAGATCGCGCTGGCGATCACGAAGCCCACGAGGGCGGCGACGCCCAGGGCCACCAGCGCGGCCGTGACCCGGTCGCCACGGATGTCATCGACGGCTGCCTGGAGCTCCTCGGGCCGCTCGGCGCGGGCGAGGACCGCGCCCGCGGGGCGCCCCTCGCGAAACACCGGTGTGGCGATCCTCGTCACCTCGTTCGGCAGCGCCGCGACCGTTCGCGAGCCGCGCTGCGCCAGGCGAACCGCGCGCTCGTAGGCCGGGACGTCGCTGAGCGAAATCCCCCGTGCGAGCTCGGGGGTGAGGAGCTCACCCCGGCGGTCGAAGATCCAGGCGGCGTAGCCGGGGTCGGTGATGTCGGCGAGGAGCGTGGTCGCCGCCTGGGGCGGCCTGTCGCCGACCCGATCCGCCAGGCGCACGCTGCGCCCCACGGTGATCTCCTCGGCCTGGGCGTTGGCGGTGTCCTCGCTGGCGTCGCTCACCAGCAGCACGGAGAGGCCCGCCGTGATCAGCGCTACCGCGCCGAAGGCGAGCGCCAGGTAGAGGCGGACGCCAACCGCCCTGCGAGCACGCGCCTGTGACTGCCCGATCGCCATGCGGCGGATTCTGGCAACCGTGCTATCGCGTTGCCAACAGGGCCTCGAGCCGGTACAACAAAGCTTCCAGGGCGAGCTCCTCGTTGACGTTGACCGTGAGCCGCCGGCGCGTGTCCATCACGAGCTCCGCCGCCCGGCGCGCGCGCCGAGGATCGAGCCCCTCGGCGTCCTCGGCCAGCGGCTCCGCGCGATCGGCGTTCAGCACCAGTTCGGGAGCCCCCTCGCCCACCGCCGCCAGGTCGCGAAGCCAGGCGGCGAGCAGCTCGAGGCCGTGATCGAGGGTCTGGGTCCGAGCGCGGCGGGTGGCGCGGCGGGCCCCCTCCTCCGCTTCCCGGGCACGCCGGCGACCGCTCGGGCCCTGCGTCTCGCCCGACTCCTCCGTCAGGGCCTGCGCGGCGGCGAGGGCCGTTTCCCCGGCCTCCTTGCCGCCGGCCTCCGCGGCTACGAGAAGTTGTTCCCAGGGCCGCGCGGAGAGCTCGCCCGTCCGGGCGGCGCGGGCGCTGGCGATGACCACGTCGCGAAGCTCGCGCCCCAGCGGCGTGCATAGCGCGGCGGCGCGGCCGACGTCGCCGCCGGTGAGGCGGGCCGCGGCCATGCGCTCGGACTCCGGCGACCCCGGAGCGCGCTCGGCGAGCAGACGGGCGGCGGCATCCGGGGCCAGCGGCGCGAAGCGCACCGGCCGGCAGCGCGAGCGGACCGTCTCCAGGAGGGCCTCGGGCTCGGCGGTGATCAGGATGATGTGCGCGAAGGGGGCGGGCTCCTCCAGCGTCTTCAGCAGGGCGTTCTGACTCTCCTCGGCCATCGCCTCGGCCGCGGCGACGACGAACGCCCGCCGCTCACCCTCGAATGGCCGGTACGACGCCGCGGCGATCACGCGCTCGCGAACCGTTTCCACCAGGTGCTGCGCGCCGGGTGGCTCGAGCCAGACAAGGTCGGGGTGCGGAGAGGGATCGGCGAGAACGCGCCGACGAGCGTCGGACGGATCGGGCGCCCCGTCGGCGATGAGCTCCGCGGCGAAGGCCCGCGCGGCGGCACGCTTGCCGGTCCCCGGGGGGCCGGTGAGCATGAAGGCGTGCGTGGGCGACTCGAGCGCCGCGGCCAGCGCCTGGCCGGCGGCGGGCTGATCGCGCGTGGCGTCCCGGATCGCGGCCGGGAGCTCGGTGGCGATCGCGCTCATGCCGGCGCGCCGCGCCGGTCCGCGACAGCGGCGGCGATCCGTTCGTGGACCGTGGCCGGCGGTCCCTCCGCGTCGATCACCACGATCCGGTCGCGGTGGCGCGCGGCGAGCTCCTCGTAGGCCTCCGCGACGCGTTGCTGAAAAGAGATCCCCTCGGCCTCGAAGCGGTCGGCGCCTCCCTCGGGGTCTGCGGCGGCCAGCCGCAGCTGCCCCCGGCGACCGGCCTCCTCGGGATCCAGGCGCAAGAGCAGGGTGAGGTCCGGTCCGCTCTCGCCGACCGCCACCGCGTTCAGCCCCTCGACCATCTCGATCCCGAGGCCGCGGCCGGCGCCCTGGTAGGCGGCTGTCGAGTCGATGAAGCGGTCGCAGACCACGTCCCTCCCGGCCGCCGCGGCCGGCGCGATCACCCGCGCGCACAGCTCGGCTCGGGCGGCGCAGAAGAGCAGCAGCTCCGCGGTCGGGTCGAGCTCAAGATCGGGATCCATCAGCAACGCCCGCGCCCGCTCCCCCATCTCCGTGCCCCCCGGCTCACGCAGGAGAAGGGTGTCCGGGCCCAGCGAGTCGGCCAGCAAAGCCGCCTGGGTGCTCTTGCCGGAGCCGTCGATCCCCTCGAGCGTCACGAACATCGACCGTCCAACCTACCGAGCGCCCGGACGCCTCCGGGAGGCGTCCCTCGACTTTGCGGGCTTGTACCGCGTATAGCGGCAGGATCACGCAAAGTCGATGAGGTGATCGCCCGGATCGCTGGGGGGCAGCATGGTGCCGTGTCGCGTACGCAACTCCTCACTGCGGGAATCACCCGGCACGAGGTCCAGCACAGACTCGGTTCGGGTTTCCTGATCCCGATCCATCCCGGCGTGTATCTGGCGGGACACCGTGGCGGTTCACCGCTCGCACTCGTGGCCGCGGCGCTCCTATCGTGCGGCCGCGACTCCCTGCTGCGCCACCGATCGGCGGGACGGCTCTGGCGGCTGCGACTGCCCGAGACCGGACCGATCGAGGTCACGGTCACGGGACGCCGGGTTCACCCGCCACGCGGCGTTCGCACCTACTCGATCACCAAACCCCACCCCACCGAGCGATGCCGGCGACACAAACTGTCGCTTACATCTCCCTCGTTGACCCTGTTGGACCTTGCGGGCCTGTTGGGTGGCGGCGAGCTCGCTACCGCCCTCAACGAGGCGCGGGTTCTCCGGCTGGTGAGGGAGAGCGAGCTGGAGGCGACGCTTGGGCGCCACCCGCAGCGGCGGGGTGCGGCCGCGCTGCGAAAGCTGTTGGCCTCCGAGCGCGGCCCGCGGATGACGCGCTCGGAGGCCGAGCGGCGCGCGCTCGCACTCATGCGCCGGCACGGGCTCGAGCCCGAGACCGATGTCGAGATCGGGCCCTGGCGCGTGGACTTCCTGTTCCGGGACGAGCGGGTCGTCGTCGAGGTCGACGGCTACCGCTACCACTCCACCCCTAAGCGCTTCGTGGAAGACCGGCGCCGCGCCGCGGACCTCACCGCCCGCGGGTTCGCGCTTCTCTCATTGACCTGGGACGACCTCGGCCCCGAGGCCGGCGCCGCGATGACAAAACTGCTCAAGGTGCTGGAAGGCCGCCGCGCGGTGTGACTTTGTGCGTCCGTGCCGCCCATGGCGGCAAGATCGCGCAAAGTCGGGCGGGGCTATTTCGGGGGGCGGGTGCCGGCCTTCTTGGTGCGGGCGGTCTGCGGCGAGGGCTTGCGCCGGCGGCCCCCCTTCGCCCCCGAGCGGGGCTTGGCGGGCGTCTTGGCCCCCTCATGCGGCTCGGCGCTCCCCTTCGCCTCCTCGCGGGCCTTCTTCGCGGCCTGGCGCTCGGCGCGCTTCTCGCGCATCTCGACCATCGTGGGGCAATCGTCGTTCAGGCAGAGCTTCCACGGGCGCCCACGGAAGCCCTTGACCGTCAAGCGGGGGCGCTCCCCGCAGACGGAGCAGCACTCCTCCAGCCGCCAGAGCTCGTAGCCACGGCCGGGCAGGGGACCACTGACGGGGCAGGAGTCCGGGTTGGGAGGAGGGTTCTTGGGGTCGGATCCCTCGGGGGGCCGGATCCAGCCCTCGCAACCGTACATCCGCTTGCCGCCCTTCAGCTGGATGATCCGCAGGCGGTTCGGGCTGCCGTCCTCGCGCTTTCGCCCAGCGTCGGAACAGACCTTGCAGGGGCCCAAAAACTTGTCCTCGTCCATGCCGGCCCAGATCTCCTTCGCCAGATCCTCGCTGCGGTCCTGCAGCGCGGCGGTGGTCGAGTGGAGCATCTCGCGGCTGATCTCCAGCACCTTCTCCTTGGAGGTGTTCCCCGCCGCGATCTCGTCCATGTCGGACTCGAGCTCGGCCGTCATCTCCGGCGTCGCCATCCGAGGGACGTACTCGTGGAACGCCTTGTACATCGCGATCCCGGTCTCCGACGGCTCGGGCGGGTTCGAGAACACGTAGCCGCGGTCGTACAGCTTCTGGATGATGTCCGCGCGCGTCGCCTTGGTCCCGAGCCCCCGCTCCTCCATCAGCTCGATCAGCTTGCCCTGGCTGATCCTCGAGGGGGGCTGGGTCTCCTTGTCCACGATCCACGGATCGCCGTCGAGCGCCAGCTCCTGGCCCTTCTTTAGCTTGGGGATCTCGTCGTCGGCCGAGCGGGCGTACGTGTAGATACGGGCGAAGCCCGGATCGACGACCACCGAGCCGCGGACGAAGTAGCTCTCCGAGCCGGCCTCGATGTCGGCGCGGGTGGACTCGCTGATCATCGGCTCCGAGAACGTGGCCAAAAAGCGGCGGACGACCAGCTCGTACACCCGGCGCTTCGGCCCCTCCAGCGCGTTCGGGTAGATCGCCTGGGTCGGATAGATCGGTGGATGGTCCGTCGTCTCCTTCTTTCCGCGCGTGGCCGTCAGCTCCGACTTCTCGAGAAGCGGCGCCGCGGCGTCGAAGTCGGGGATGCGCACCAGGGAGGAGACGAGCTCGCGGGTGTTGAGCGAGGGCGGGTAAACCGTGTTGTCGGTTCGCGGATAGGAGATGAAGCCGTCCATGTAGAGGTCCTCGGCGATCCGCATCGCCGCGGCCGGCGTGATCCCCAGCCGCGAGGACGCGTCGGTGGTGAAGGCCGTTGTGTTGAGGGGCGTCGGCGGCTTGCGGGTGTTGCGCCGCGAGGCGACCTCGGTGACGACTCCCGGGCTCCTCGTTCCCGCCAGCGCGGCGTCGGCCTCGGCCTGCTCCCAGAACTTGTCGGTCGCGTGATGGGCCTCGAAGGAGCCGTCGGGATGGGCGAACTTCGCGAAGAGCTCCCAGAAGGGCTTTGCCCTGTGGGCGCGCCGCTCGAGCTCGCGCTCGACGATAAGGGCGAGGGTCGGGCTCTGCACCCGGCCGACGGAGAGGAAGTTCGAGCCGAAGCGACGGGTCGCCAGCGAGACCGCGCGGGTGAGGGTGGCCCCCCAGATCAGGTCGATGTCCTGGCGGGCCGCGCCGGCGTAGGCCAGGTTGTAGGAGAGGTCGTCGAGCTCGGCGAACGCCCGCTCGATCTCCTCCTTGGTGAGTGCGGAGTAGCGGGCGCGCAGGACCTTGGGCCGGGCCTCCAGCTCGCCGCCGGCGACCTGCGGGTTGGCGTCCACCGCCTGCTCGAGCGCCTCCAGGCCGATCAGCTCGCCCTCGCGGTCGTAGTCGGTCGCGATCACGACCGAGTCGGCCTCCTGCGCGACCTTGCGAACGGCCTTGACGACGTTCTTGTCCGTCGCCTCCTTGATCAGCTTCGCGTCGATCAGCTCATGGAGGTCGGTCTCCTGCCAGTTGGAGAGGCCGTCCGGGAACGCGGGGCTCATCACGTGCCCCTTGAGCCCGATCGTGACGTGGTCGCCCTCGGAATCGCTCCACTCGTAATAGGGCGTCTTGTGCGAGGCGCCGTCCTTGGCGGAGCCGCCCGAGAGGATCTCGGCGATCTTCTTGGCGGAGTTGTTCTTCTCGGTGATTATCAGTCGCATCGGGGGCGGCGCGAAGATAGCAAGGGGTCGTGAGCGGCCCGACGGCTCTCGCGCCGGCCCCGAAGGGGCCGATTCTCCGCCCGGACCGGGTTCCCTGCGCAGCTCCGTTTATTCAGTGGCGGGTCTCCTTCCGGCGTTCGCCGGGCCTCGATCCCGGCCCGGCCGAGCACTAACCTCTATCGGTATGCCGGCCCAGGCCTTCGCGGGCAAAGAGTGCGTGTGCCAGCTCCGCAAGGGGATCTGCGACCAGTCATGCGTACGCGGCATGCTCGATACGCCGCTGTACATCGCGTGCCTGCGACTCTCCGGCCGCAACTGCCTGGTGGTGGGCGGCGGTGATATCGGACTCGAGAAGGTCGAGGGCCTGCTGGCCTGCGATGCCGACGTCACCCTCGTGGCCCCCGACGCCGTCCCGGCGCTGGAGGAGCTCGCCGCCGAAGGCTCGATCACGTGGGAGCGTCGCGCCTACGTCGACCGCGATCTCGAGGGCAAGTTCATTGCGATCGCGGCGACGAACGACACCGACGTGAACGTCTCCGTCTACGACGCCGCCGAGCGACTGGCGACGCTGGTCAACGTGGTCGACGTCCCCCCGCTTTGCAACTTCATCCTGCCCGCCATCGTCCGGACCGGCCCTCTCGCGATCGCGATCTCCACCGCCGGCGCCTCGCCCGCGCTCGCCAAGCGGATGAAGCGCGAGATCGCGGATACCTTCGGCGAACCCTACGCCCGCCTGGCGATCATGCTGAACGACGCCCGCGGCTGGGCGAAGGCGACGCTGCCGACCTACCACGACCGCAAGGATTTCTTCGAGGGGATCGTCAACGGCGATCCCGACCCGGTCGAGCTCGTCCGCGAGGGCCGGGAGGCCGAGGTCCTCGCCCTGATCGAGGCGGCGAAGGTGAGCCACAGCGCCGCTCACGCCGGCTGAGGCTGCTCTCCCCCACGGGATAGGCTCGCCTCGATGCCCAAGCTGGACGGCAAGCTGGCGCTGGTCACCGGCGCCTCGAGCGGGATCGGCGTGGAGATCGCCAAGGCACTCGCCGGCCGTGGCGCCCGCCTGATCCTAGTCGCCCGCGGACGCGAGGGGCTCGAGCGGACGGCCGCCGAGATCGCGGCCGGCGGCGGCGAGGCGGTCGTGCTGCCAGCCGACCTCTCCGACCTCGCCGACACCGCTCGCCTCGCGGCCGAGGTGCTGGCCGGCCCGGGAGCGCCCAACGTGCTCGTCAACAACGCCGGCGCCGGGCGCTGGCGCGCGATCGACGAGACCGAGCCCGGGGAGGCGGCCCAGGCCATGACCCTCCCCTATCTGGCGGCCTACGAGCTCACGCGCGAGCTGGTGCCCGCGATGATCGAACGAGGCTCGGGCCACATCCTCAACATGACCTCGGCCGCCGGCTTCGTGACGATCCCCGGCGCGAACGCGTACGGGGTCGCGCGCTGGGCGATGCGCGCCTTCAGCTACCAGCTCACCGACGACCTGCGCGGAACCGGCGTCGGAGTCTCGCTGCTCGTCCCCTCGGAGGTCGACTCGCCCTACTTCGACAACAACCCGGGCTCGCGCGAGCGCATTCCCAGGATCGCCCGCATGGTCGGCACGATGAGCGAGGCCGAAGTCGGCGCCGCGGCCGTGAGGGCGATCGAGCAGGAGAAGCGGGAGCTGATCGTGCCCTGGCGCGGGTGGCTGCTGCTGCGAACGACGCCGCCGCCGCTGATGCGGGCGCTGATGCGCCGGACCGGCTGGCAGCGGGAAGGTTAGGCCGCCGCGGCTGCGGCAGGCTGATCGGTCGCGTCGACGAGGGCGCTGTCGCAGGTGCTGCCGGTGATCCGGCCGAGCACGCTCGCGAGCAGCTTCGCCTCCTCCGCGCTGATCGAGCTCAGGTGGCGCTGCACCTCGGTCCTGTCCTGGTGTCCCCAGAGGACACCTAAGCAGGACACTTTCGCTTACGCCGCCGGCAGCGCGAAGAAGGCGACGGCGGCGAAGTGCGTCGCGGCCGCCACGATCACCAGCACGTGAAAGATCTCGTGATAACCGAAGACGGTAGGGCTGGGGTTGGGCCGCTCGACCGCGTAGATCACCGCGCCCGCGATGTAGAGGACGCCGCCCGCCGCGATCAGGATGCCCGCTCCGACGCCGGCCCGCGAGACGATCTCCGGAAAGGCGACCGCGCCGATCAGCCCGACGGCGACGTAGACGATCGCCGCCAGCCACTTCGGGGCGTCGATCCAGATCAGCTCCACGACGATCCCGCCGAGCGCGGCGCCCCAGACCCCGATCAGCAGGGCCTTCGCGAACCCTCCGTCGAGGACCAGGAGCGCAAACGGGGTGATCGTGCCGGCGATCAGCAGGAAGATCATCGTGTGGTCCAACCGGCGCATCCAGCGCCGCACCTCGGGGCGGCTCCAGTTGATCCGGTGATAGAGCGCGCTGACGCCGAAGAGCGCCGAGAGGCTTGCGGCGTAGATCGCCACCGCGACCGTGGCGCGGGCGCCCTCCGCGGCGATGATGAGCGCGGCGCCCAGGCCGAGCGAGAGGAAGAAGGCCCACTCGTGAGAGACGCCGCGCAGGCGGGGCTTCACCTTCGCGATCGCCTCGGCGGCACCGACCTTCGCCGAGGCCATGGCCTCGGCGGTGTTCTCCTTCGCGGTCGCCATCGCGTCGGCCGCGTTCCCCCGCGCGGTGGCCATCGCCTCTACGGCCGCATCCCGGCGCTCCCCCATGCGTTCAACGGCGGCATCGCGCCGCTCGCCCATGCGCCCGCGCGCCGTCTCCTGATCGCGCTCGTCACCCATCACATCCGAGATTACCGCAAGGGGGGTCTGACCCCTGACGCTAGATGTGGTGTGGTGAGGATGGGGGATCGCTAGGGGTGGTAGTAGAATCGTCTTATGCACTGTCCGCGATGTGAGGGAGCGACGCACGTCCTGGAGTCGCGCCCGGCCGAGGAGGGACAGGCCGTGCGCCGCCGGCGGAAGTGCTCCGAGTGCGAGGCCCGCTTTACGACCTTCGAGCGGGTGGCGGTCGCGAGGATCTTCGTGCGCAAGCGGAGCAGCGACCGCCAGCCGTTCGACGCCGAGAAGCTCCGCGGGGCATTGATGCGGGCCGCCCACAAGCGCCACGTCTCGGCCCGGCAGATCCACGGCATCGTCTCGGCCGTCGAGGCCGAGGCCACTGCGTTCGGCGGGACGATCGACACCTTCCGTATCGGCGCGATCTGCCTCGAGCACCTGCGCGAGCTCGACCGCGGCGCCTACCTTCAGTTCGCCGGCACGCTGCCCGATTTCAACCCGGAAATTGGGGTGTTCTCGTCGGAGGGTTCCGTCCGAGGCACCCACGAGGATGGATAGTCCATCTTCAAAGTCAGTCCGAGGAGAGAGTTGGATGAGTAAAAGCGCTGCAAATACCGTAGGAACCGAGCACGGGGGGCTGACGATCGAGCGCCGGTTCACGACCATCGGGGTCCACCCGTTCGACGAGGTCGAGTGGGAGATCCGCGACGCGCTCATCGGCGATCCGGACAACCCGGCCTTCGAGCAGCGCGGTGTCGAGTTCCCGAAGTCGTGGTCGCAGAACGCCACCAACATCGTCGCCCAGAAGTACTTCCGCGGCCGGCTCGGCTCCGACGAGCGCGAGAGCTCGGTCAAGCAGATGATCTCCCGGGTCGCCGGGACGATCGCCGCGTGGGGGCGCGAGGGCGGCTACTTCGCCACCGCCGACGACGGCGACGCCTTCGAGGCCGAGCTCACACACATCCTGCTTCACCAGAAGGCCGCCTTCAACAGCCCGGTCTGGTTCAACGTCGGCTTCGAGGAGCACCCGCAGTGCTCAGCCTGCTTCATCTTGAGCGTCGAGGACACGATCGAGTCGATCCTCGACTGGAACACGAAGGAGGGTCAGATCTTCCGCGGCGGCTCCGGCTCGGGAATCAACCTCTCCAACATCCGTAGCTCGTCCGAGCACCTCTCCAAGGGCGGTCTGGCCTCCGGCCCCGTCTCCTTCATGCGCGGCGCCGACGCGTGGGCCGGCACGATCAAGTCGGGCGGCAAGACCCGCCGCGCGGCGAAGATGGTCGTGCTCGACGTCGATCACCCCGACATCGAGGACTTCGTCTGGTGCAAGGCGAAGGAGGAGGAGAAGGCCGCCGCGCTGCGCGACGCCGGCTTCGACATGTCGATCGACGGCGACGGCTTCACGTCGATCCAGTACCAGAACGCGAACAACTCGGTGCGCGTGACCGAGGAGTTCATGCAGGCGGTCGAGGCCGGCGAGAGCTGGGACCTCACCGCGCGCAAGGACGGCGAGGCGGCCAAGACGGTCGACGCCGGCGATCTGCTCCACGAGATCTCCGACGCCGCCTGGCGCTGCGCCGATCCGGGCATGCAGTACGACACCGAGATCAACCGCTGGCACACCTGCCCGGAGTCGGGGCGGATCAACGCCTCGAACCCGTGCTCGGAGTACATGCACGTCGACGACTCGGCCTGCAACCTGGCCTCGCTCAACTTGATGCGATTCCGCCGCGAGGACGGCAGCTTCGACGTCGGCGACTTCGAGCATGCCGTTGACACCGTGTTCCTGGCGCAGGAGATCGTGGTTTCCCCGAGCTCGTACCCCACGGAGAAGATCGGCGACAACGCCCGCGCGTTCCGCCAGCTCGGCCTGGGCTACGCGAACCTCGGCGCCTACCTGATGTCGAATGGCCTGCCCTACGACTCCGACGAGGGCCGGACGATCGCCGCCGCCATCACCGCGCTGATGACGGGGCGCGGCTACCGCCAGTCGGCCGAGATCGCCGCGGCGGTCGGCCCCTACGACGAGTACGAGCGCAACCGCGAGGCCCACAACAACGTCATGCGAATGCACCGTGACGCCTCATACGAGATCGACGAGTCCAGCGGCCCGGACGCCGAGCTGCTGGAGGCCTCACGCCGTGCCTGGGACGAGGCCGTCGAGCTGGGCGACGCCCACGGCTATCGCAACGCGCAGGCGACGGTCCTGGCGCCCACGGGAACGATCTCGTTCCTGATGGACTGCGACACGACGGGCATCGAGCCCGACTTCTCGCTCGTCAAGTTCAAGGAGCTGGTCGGCGGCGGCCAGATGACGATCGTCAACCGCACGGTGCCGATGGCGCTGCGCACGCTGGGCTACTCGGAGGCCGAGATCGACCAGATCGAGGCCCACATCAACGAGAGCTCCACGATCGTCGGGGCCCCGGCCCTGAAGGACGAGCACCTGGAGGTCTTCGACGTGGCGGTCGGCGAGCGCGCGATCTCGCACATGGGCCACATCAAGATGATGGCCGCAGCCCAGCCGTTCCTCTCGGGAGCGATCTCGAAGACGGTCAACCTGCCGCAGTCGGCCACGATCGAGGACATCGCCGACACCTACACGCAGGGCTGGAAGCTGGGCCTGAAGGCGCTCGCTATCTACCGCGACGGCTCGAAGACCGCCCAGGCGCTGCGCACGGACGCCGGTGACAAGGGCGACGAGGCGCTCGCCGCGGCCGCGGAGGCGGCGGATCCGACGCCGGTCCGGCGCAAGATGCCCCAGGAGCGCGAGTCGATCACCCACAAGTTCTCGATCGGCGGCCACGAGGGCTACATCACGGCCGGCAAGTACGAGGACGGCTCGGTCGGCGAAATCTTCCTCACCGACATCGGCAAGGAGGGGTCGACCATCAAGGGCATGATGAACGCCTTCGCCACGGCGGTCTCGATCGGCCTCCAGTACGGCGTGCCGCTCGAGACGTTTGTGAAGAAGTTCTCCTACATGCGCTTCGAGCCGGAGGGGATCACCGGCAACCCGGAGATCCCGTTCGCCAAGTCGATGCCCGACTACATCATGCGGTGGGTCGCGTCGCGGTTCATCGACGACCTCGACGACCTCGAGGACCTCGGCATCCTCACCCCGCAGGTGCGGGCCCGCAAGGAGGAGCAGCAGGCGCTCTTCAGCGAGGACACCGGCGCACACGCCGGCGGAGGCAACGGCAACGGCCATTCCAACGGCGCCGAGGTGACGATTCAGACCAAGGTCGTCCCCGCCGCCGAGGCCCTGACGGACACCCCACCGGTCCGCCCCGCCCAGATGGCCGGCGGCGAGCTGGGCCCGGCGTGCGAGCAATGCGGCGGCATGATGCAGCGCACCGGCTCGTGCTACACGTGCTCGAGCTGCGGGAACAACACGGGGTGCGGGTGAGTGTCGATGTTCAGTTCGTTGTCACTGGCCGTGTCAAGCGTGTCGGATCGGGGGCCCGGCGCGACGACGCGCGACTGGTCACCAAGCCGGCACAACGCGCCCCACGAGCTCGCTCGCCAACTGACTGACTAGCCGCCGCCAAGCCGTCACGGGGTCAACCAACTGG
>JBPCKC010000050.1:0-5490 GCA_051004675.1 Solirubrobacterales bacterium | reverse complement strand
GGTGACTTCGGTGTTGGGGGGGTTGCCGGAACCTGTTGCCCCGGGGGCGTTCGCCTGGCGCGCCGGCCGCAACCCGCTGTTAGTCTCGCTCTCGACTCGCGGACGCCCTCCCGTCATCCCAGGACGGGACCCCCGAGCTAGCCTCAAGAGCGACCAGGAGGGACGACGCGTGAGCGGATCGGAAGGCAAAGCAGGACGGCGGACGGCACGGCTGCCGTTCCTCGCCGGAGCCCTGGTGATGGGCTCCCTGGCGATCCCAGCCCTCGCACTCGCGCACCTCGAGCGCCCCTCGTACTGGCCGGACCCGGCCGCGGACACCTCCGTCAGCCCTCCCGCCGGTGGCAAGATCCCGAAGCCCCGCTCGCTCGGCTCCGCGGCCACCGGGCAGGGCCCGGGCGACGTCCGCGTGGTCTGCGAGAGCGGCGAGAGGTCCCTGGCGCTCGCCATGCGCTCGATCCACCGCGCCGAGACGCGTGGTCTCCGCCTGCGCCCGAGCCTCCCGAAGCACGAGCTGAGCGCCAAGAAGGCCGAGAGCCTGCGGGCGCTGAACGCCGAGTTCGCCGACCAGTGCGAGTACGGCTCGGTTCAGGCAGCGATCAACGACTCTCACAACAACGACCGCGTCGTGATCATGCCGGGCCGCTACACGGAGCCCGAGTCGCGCGAGTCGCCGGTCAACGACCCCGCGTGCAACCCGTCGCTGCTCCAGCAGGACCAGAGCGGGGCGGAGACCCCCTCCTACGAGTACCAGGCGACCTGCCCGAACGACCAGAACCTGATCTACGTACAGGGAAGGGCGGTTGAGGGCGAGCCCCTCGCCAGTCCGGATCCCGACCGCCACGGCATCCCCGAGCAGGAACTGGGCGAGTGCATCCGGTGCAACCTTCAGATCGACGGGTCGGGCGCGCGGCCCGAGGACGTCCTGCTCGATGCCGGCAAGGGTTATGAGAACGCGAAGAAGCCGGGTGCGCGCCCCGGCGGGGACCTGCCTTCGGAGGAGTGCCTCGCGGCGCCCGACGGCCCGGAGAACCCCTGCTACGCGAAGCACGTCGTGATGCGCACGGATCGCTCCGACGGCTTCGTCGGGCGCAACTTCCTCCTGCGGGGCGCGAAGGAGCACGGCTTCTACACGGAGGAGACCGACGGGATCCTGCTCGACAAGGTGAAGTTCTTCTGGAACGCCGACTACGGGCACCTCTCCTTCACCACGGATCACAACATGGTCAAGCGCTGCGACGGCTACGGCTCCGGCGACGCCGTGATCTACCCGGGCGCGGCGCCGCAGACCGGCGAGTTCCGCGACGAGTCCTTCTACCCGGTGCAGCGCCACAACACGGTCATCAAGAAGTGCGACCTGCACGGCTCGGCGATGGGCTACTCGGGCTCGATGGGCAACTCCGTCCGAGTCACCAGGAACCACGTCTACGGCAACGCCAACGGGATCACCAGCGACACGATCTCCGCCCCGGGACACCCGGGGTTCCCGTCCGACGGGATGAAGGTCGACCACAACTGGATCTACTCGAACAACCTCCACATCTACGGAGCGGACTTCGAGCCGTTCGAGCCCCTCGTCCCGCAGGCGGTGGGGACGGGGATCATGTGGCCGGGGATGAACAACGGCGTGTTCAGCAACAACCGCGTGTTCGACAACTGGACCCAGGGCACGCTGCTCTTGGCCATCCCCGACGTCCTCGCCGGGGACGCCGATGGCAACATCGACAACCAGATCCACTGCCCGAACACGCCCCTGCCGCCACCCACCAGCACCTACGCCTCAACCTCGTGCGACAACCGCTATTTCGCCAACGAGATGGGCAGCGTCCCGGACGCTTTCAGGTCGCACAGGGCCATCACTAAGTTCGGCAACGAGAGTTCGCTGACCGGTGCCGGCCTGCCGGAGACCGCGCCGAACGGCGTCGACTTCTGGTGGGACGAAGCGACGACCTCGGACAACAACTGCTGGTACGACAACCTCGGGCCAGACGGAACTCGTGCCAGCCTCACCGCTGATCCGCCGATCAACGTCGCGCCGGGCACCTCGGTCCCCGGGTTCCTGCCCGAGGACTGCGCCACCAGCACGGGCAGCCCGGTCTACGGCCCCAAGGCGCTGCTCCTCCTGGAGTGCTACGCCGAGTGGGAGGAGGGCAGGGCCGGCGAAGGCGTGTGCGGCTGGTACGACAGGCCCTCCCAGCCGGGCAGCCGGAAGGCGGAGGCGGAAAAGCGCGAGCAGGACCGCGCGATGCGCGAACTGGCCCAGACCCCCGAGGCGAAGCGGATCGACGCCTACTACAGCGACCTCGCAGGTGAGGTCGACCTCGGGCCCCGTCCGTAGGCGCATCCTCGCCTCGCTCGGCGCCGTGGCGGCGCTGGCCGTGGCCGGGTGCGGGGGCGACGAGGGCGGCGGCCAGGCGGTGGAGCCCGTCGGCCAGGAGCTGGGCGGGTCGGTCGCGCCGCTGGCCCAGTGCCGCGACTGGGTCGAGGCCACCGACGAGGAGCAGCTGGCGACGGTGGAGGACATCCGCAGCCAGGTCAACCGCGAGGACGCCGGCGTCACCTCGTCGGCGCTGACCGACGACGAGACCATCGAGGTCTTCGACAGCGGGTGCGACGAGGCCTACGCGCAGGGCTTCCGCCTGCATGTGATGTACGCGCGGGCCGCGGCGTTCAAGCCCCTGCGCGAGATCGCCGAGGGCGAGGGCGGCTGACGCCGGCCGGGCGCTCCGCCCGGCCGGGGCCGCCTCGCTCAGCCCGCTTCGTCGAAGCGGCGGGCGACCTCGTCCCAGTTCACGACGTTCCAGAAGGCGTCCAGGTAGTCCGGGCGCTTGTTCTGATACTTCAGGTAGTAGGCGTGCTCCCACACGTCCACCCCCAGGAGCGGCGTCTGGCCGTCCGAGACCGGCGAGTCCTGGTTGGCGGTCGAGGTGATCGCAACCCCGGAACCGTCGTGGACCAGCCAGGCCCAGCCCGAGCCGAAGCGCCCGATGCCGGCGTTCTTGAACTCCTCCTTGAAGGAATCGAGGCTGCCGAACTTCTCGTCGATGGCGGCCGCCAGCTCGCCCGAGGGCTCCCCGCCTCCATCGGGGCTCATGATCCCCCAGAAGAACGTGTGGTTGGAGTGGCCGCCGGCGTTGTTTCGCACCGGCCCCTGCTTGTCGTCGGGGAGGCTCGAGAGGTTCTTCAGGACCTCGTCGACCTCCTTGTCGGCCCACTCCGTGCCCTCGAGCGCGGCGTTGGCCTTGTCCACGTAGGCCTGGTGGTGCTTGTCGTGGTGGACGCGCATCGTCTCCTCGTCGATGTGAGGCTCCAGCGCGTCGTAGTCGTACGGAAGGTCGGGGACCTCGTAGGCCATGTTTCTCCTTGTTCGGGATTGCTGCGGGAGTCTGTGTCTAGCCTACGCGAGGGCCTCGCGAAACCCCTGGCGCCAGGTGGGGATCGCGGGTTCCCAGCCCAGCTCGCGCTTCGCGTTCGCGTTCGAGGCGCCGCGGCTCGTCGTCGCGAGCCCGACCACGACCCGGCCGGCCACGAGGCCGGCGATCCAGCCGGGGACGCGCAGCGGCCTGGGGGCGCCGACGGCCGCGGCGAAGACCGGCGCCCACTCGCGCATCGGCGCCGGCTCGTCGTCGGCCACGTTGTAGATGCCGGGCTCCCCGCGCTCGCACGCGGCCACCGTGGCGGCAGCGGCATCGTCGACGTGGATGAATGACGCCATGCCGTCGCCCTTACCGACCACGGGCAGGCGCCGGCGCTTCGCCTCGTCTGCGTAGTAGCTGTCCGTGGCATACGCGGTTCCGGGCCCGTAGAAGAACCCGTAGCGCAGGACGAGGCCGTCGATCCCTGGCGTGCCGAGCACCTGGCGCTCGGCGTTGAGCATCGCCTTGACCGCGGCGCCGAAGTGTCCTGGCGCGTCGTCCATCGTGGGGGCGCCCTCCTCCTTGACCCACCCGCCGACGGGCGCGTACAGGAAGGCGATGCTCTGCGCGACCATGCGCCCCGCCCCCGCTTCGAGCGCGGCTTCGATCAGGTTGCGGGTCCCCTCGGCTCGGACGCGGTTCGTGGCGTCGTAGACGTCGGGCTTGGACACGTCAAGCGCCTGAGGGAGAGCCGTGAGTTGGTGGACGACGACGTCGGGGCGCGCCGCCGCCACCGCCTGCTCCAGCGCCGTGCGGTCGAAGACGTCGCTCACGACCCCCGTCGCGCCCGCGGCGTCGATCTCGGCCGCTCGATCCGGGCGGCGGGTCATCCCCGTCACCTCGTGGCCCGCCGTGAGAAGCCTCCTCACCAGCGGCCGGCCGATCGCCCCGCTGGCACCGGCGACAAAGATCCTCAACGGCGGATATCCGGGTCGCGCCCGGCGGACGACGCCCGTCCGTGCGGCTCGAGCCTGCCCGCCTGGGCCGCCAGCCACGCGAGGGCGACGGCGCCGCCGGCGAGCAGCAGGGTGTCCACCCAGCCGCGGGCGTCGCTGCGAGCCTCGTCGGTGTCGAAGACGTGATTGAAGGCGTGGAGCGCGTACCAGATGGCGCCCACCGCGAGGATCGGCATCCACCACGACCGGCGCCCGACGGCGAGCAGCAGGGCGATGCCGTAGGCCATCGTGAACGAGCCGACGTCGCCCACGTAGTGGAGGTTCTCGGCGCCGTAGCGCCCGATCTCGTCGAAGAACGTCCCGGGCGCGAACAGCGCGAGGGCGCCGGTGAGCAGGTGGTAGAGGCCGAGGAGTCCCAGGACCGTGCGCATGGCGCGCTCAGTCATCGGCGGGCGGATCCTGCTCCTGCTGGCCGTGGCTGAGGGCCTCCTCGTCGCTCGCCGGGTTCCCCAGCGGCCCGTGATCGCCCTCGTCTGAGCCGGCGCCGCCGGCTGGCGGCTCGGAGCCGCGGTCGTCCTCCTGCGAGCGCTCTTCTTCTCCTGTCGATTCCATAATCAATCGGGGCGCCCGGATTTGAACCGGGGACCTCACCGACCCGAACGGTGCGCGCTACCAGGCTGCGCCACGCCCCGAGGCCCGCCATTCTAGGGCGGAGCGAAAGACCGGCCATCCGCGGTCGCCATACTCGGACGATGCCTGGGAGAAAGCCCGATCCCGCCGCGGACCCGGCGTCCGGCGGCTCGCCATGGGTCGCCGTTGGCGCCACCCTCGCCGGCATCGCCGTCCTCGCGGCGCTGGTGCTCGCCGTCGAGCCGCTGCGCGAGGGCTTCGCCGACGCCGTCAGCGCCGACACCGAGTCGCTGCGCGAGGACCTCGACGGGCCGGGCGGCGCGTTGCTCGTGCTGGCGCTGGCCCTCGTCCACGCCGTCGTTTGGTACCCGACCGAGATCCTCAGCGCCGCCACCGGCTACGTCTACGGGTTCGGCGTCGCCCTGCCGCTGTTGATGGTGGGGTGGCTGTTGAACGCGATCGTCGCCTACTGGATCGGACGCGGGGGGGGGGGGGGGCGGGTCTGTGGTTGTTTGGGGGGGGGGGGGGGTGCGAGGCCCACGAGGAAAGGG